>VEQS01000092.1 GCA_018883105.1 Phycisphaerales bacterium | reverse complement strand
ACCTGCGCGGGATCCCGCCCATGCCGGCCGGCATCCCGCAGGTCGAGGTCGAGTTCCTGGTCGACGAGAACGGTGTGCTGGCCGTCACCGCCGCCGAGCGCCGCAGCGGTCGGCGGGCGTCCGTCCAGGTGGTGCCGACCTACGGCCTCACCGCCGAGGACGTCGACCGGATGGAACGGGAGAGCTTCGCCCACGCCCGGGAGGACATGCGCGCCCACCGGGTGGTGGACCTCGTCGCCAACGCCCGGCTGGACCTCAAGTGGATCGGGGACGCCCTGGCGCGCGTGCGCGCGGAGCTCGAGCCCGACTACGTGGCGTCGGTCGAGGCCGCCATGGACCGGCTGCGCGGCTTCGTGGCCGCCGCCGAGGCCGATGCCCTGGCCGTCGACGCAGACCAGTTCCAGCGTGCCAAGGAAGCGCTCGACGTGGAGAGCGTCCGGGTGCACGAGGTCGCGATCGCCCGGAGCCTCCGCGGGTCGGCCGTCCCGGGCGGCGCTGGCTGACCGCGCTGCCGCGGATTTTCGCTTTTCTTTTCGTGTCCCGGTTCTATCATCGTCGCGACCCGCGCAGGCGATGCAGCCGGGCGCGCCCACTTGATGGCAGACACGCTCACCGACACCGCCGCCCCCGCTCCCGCCCTGCGCCCCCGAACGGCGCGCCCCGCCACCGAACCGGGCTGGAGCGTCGAGGAGTCCGCGTCGCTCTACTCCATCCGCAACTGGGGCAAGGGCTTCTTCGACGTCAACGCCGCCGGCCACGTGGTGGTGCGCCCGACCCGCAACCCAGGCGTCGAGGTCGACCTCTACGAGGTGGTCGCCGGCATGCGCGAGCGCGGCTTCCGCACGCCGCTCCTCATCCACTTCAGCGACCTGCTGCGCCAGCGCCTCGTCGACATCGCCGACGCGTTCCGCGGCGCCATCCACGAGCATGGCTACCAGGGCAGCTACCAGGGCGTCTTCCCGATCAAGGTGAACCAGCAGCGACGCGTGGTCGAGGAGGTCCGCGACGCCGGCAAGTCCCTCGGCTTCGGCCTCGAGGCCGGCAGCAAGCCCGAGCTCCTGGCGGTGATGGGGATGACATCCGACACCCCGGACCGCCTGATCATCTGCAACGGCTTCAAGGAGGAGCGCTACATCGAGTTCACGGCGCTCGCCAAGAAGCTCGGGCGCAACGTGATCCCGGTGATCGAGAACGTCACGGAGCTGAAGCTCATCCTGCGCTTCTACGAGCAGCACGGCGTGCGCCCGGCGATCGGCGTGCGCGTGAACCTGGCATCGCAGGGCGCCGGCCGGTGGCGCCACTCGAGCGGCCTGAAGGCCAAGTTCGGCCTGAGCATGAACGAGGTGCTCGAGGTGCTCTCCATCCTGCGCCAGCGCGGGATGGAGGACTGCCTGCAGCTGCTGCACTGCCACATGGGCAGCCAGATCCACGACATCCGCCAGGTGAACCAGGGCGTGAACGAGCTGGCGCGCGTGTACTCGCAGCTGGCGAAGGCCGGTGCGGGGATGCGCTACCTCGACGTGGGCGGCGGCCTGGGCATCGACTACGACGGGAGCCAGACGAGCTTCGAGTTCTCGATGAACTACACGCTCCAGGAGTACGCCTCGAACGTCGTCTACAAGATCATGACGGTCTGCGACGAGGAGGGCGTGGCGCACCCGACGATCGTGAGCGAGTCGGGGCGCGCGATGGTGGCGCAGCAGAGCGTGCTGATCTTCGACGTGCTGGGCGCCAACCGGCTCGACCGCTACGTGGCGCCCGCGCGGCTGCCCGAGCCGCCCGCCGGCGAGACCGAGCTGCCGCGGCCGCTCGTCGACATCTTCGACGTCTACCGGACCATCAGCGAGCGCCGGCTCGTCGAGAACTACAACGACCTGCTCGAGGACCGCGACGAGGCGCTGCGCCTGTTCAGCGTGGGCCTGATGAGCCTCGAGCACCGCGCGCTCGTCGACAGCATCTTCTGGGCCGCCTGCGCGCGGATCCGCGACATCGCCCGGTCGATGAGCCGCCCGCCCGAGGAGCTCGGCGACCTGGAGACGGCGCTCAGCGACACCTACTTCTGCAACCTGTCGATCTTCCAGAGCCTGCCGGACATCTGGGCGATCAACCAGCTCTTCCCGATCGCGCCGATCCACCGCCTCGGCGAGCGCCCGACCCGCAAGGCGACCATCGCCGACCTGACCTGCGATTCCGACGGCAAGATCGACCGCTTCGTGGACGACCATGACGTGAAGAAGTGGGTCGAGCTGCACGACTTCGCCGACGGCGAGGAGTACCTGCTGGGCGCGTTCCTGGTGGGCGCGTACCAGGAGACCCTGGGCGACCTGCACAACCTCTTCGGCGACACCCACGTGGCCCACGTCAAGATCGACGAGCAGGGCGAATGGTGGATCGACGAGATCATCGAGGGCGACGCCGTGCGCGACGTCCTGAGCTACGTGCACTACGACCTGAGCCGGCTCTTCGGCGAGATCCGCCGCGAGTGCGAGAAGGCCGTGGTGAACAAGCAGATGACCGTGGCGGAGAGCCAGGCGCTCCTCAAGGCGTACGAGGCGGGCCTCTCGGGCTACACCTACCTGGAGACGGAGGGGTCGCGCTGACCGGACCGCGCCTGGCCGCCGCGACCCTCGCGATCGGCCTGTGCGCACTGGCCGGCGTGGCGTGGCGCATTGCCGGGGACGCGGTGCCGCCACGGCCCGCGCCGGGCGTGGCGTCGGCCGCCCACGACGGGTCGATCCGCTACGGCCGCGACATCCGCCCGATCCTGTCGGACCGCTGCTTCCTGTGCCACGGCCCCGACCGCGCCAAGCAGCAGGCGGGCCTGCGCCTCGATTCGTTCGAGGACGCGACCGCCATGCGCGCGGGCGGCGGGGCGGCGATCGTGCCGGGCAGCGCGCGCGAGTCACTCGCCGTCGCGCGGATCCTCTCGCCCGACGCGGACGAGGCGATGCCCCCGCCCGACAGCGGCAAGCACGCGCTTTCGGCGGCCGAGCGGGCGCTCATCGTGCGCTGGATCGACGAAGGTGCGCGCTACGAGCCGCACTGGGCGTTCGTGCCGCCGCAGGCGCACGAGCCGCCGGCGCCGGCAGGCGGCGAGGCGCGCGCGCCGATCGACGCGTTCCTCGCGGCGGGTCTGGCGCAGGCCGGGCTCGCCCCCGGTCCGGCCGCCGACCGGGCCACGCAGTGCCGCCGCGTCTACCTCGACCTCACGGGGCTGCCGCCGACCCCGGAGGAGCTGGACGCGTTCCTGGCCGACGCACGCCCCGGGGCCCACGGACTCCTGGTCGACCGGCTGCTGAACGAGGAGCCGTACCGCTCGCGCTATGCCGAGCGGATGGCCGTGCCATGGCTCGACGTGGCGCGCTACGCGGACACCTCCGGCATCCACATGGACGCCGGCCGGCAGATGTGGCCCTGGCGCGACTGGGTGCTCGCGGCGTTCCGCGACAACATGCCCTACGACCGGTTCGTGGTCGAGCAGGTGGCCGGCGACCTGCTGCCGGACGCCGGCGTCTCGCAGCATGTGGCGAGCGGCTTCAACCGTGCGCACGTGACGAGCGACGAGGGTGGGGCGATCGACGCCGAGTACCTGCTCGAGTATGCGGTGGACCGCACGTCCACGGTGGGCGCGGCGTTCATGGGCCTCACGCTGCAGTGCGCGCGCTGCCACGACCACAAGTTCGATCCCGTGACGCAGGAGGACTTCTACGCGCTGCTCGCGTTCTTCAACTCGAACGAGGAGCCGGGGATCTACAGCCAGGTGCCCGACGCCAACCGCGCGCTCGAGCCGTACGTGGATGTCCCGACGCCCGAGCATGCCGAACGTGCCGGGATCCTGGCGAAGGCCGCCGCCGAGGCACGCGCCGGGCGCGACCGCGTGGAGAGCGTCGAGTTCGAGGCGTTCGAGGCCTTCGCGTCCGACCTGCGCGGTGCGGTGCGCCCCGTGCCCGCCGAGGTGGTGCGCGCCACGAGCCTGGGTGGCGCGACGCTTTCCGTGCAGCCGGACGGCAGCGTCCTCGCCTCCGGCAGGAACCCGGATGACGACGAGCAGGCGTACGTGCTGCGCACCGACGCCACGGGCATGCGTGCGGTGCTCCTGGAGGCGATCGCCGACCCGTCGATTGCCGGCGGCAGGGTGGGCCGCGCCCCCAACGGCAACGCCGTGCTCGATGCGATCGAGGTGGAGGCCGTCTCCGTGGCCGACCCGTCGCAGCGCGTGCGCGTGCCGCTTGCCTGGGCATGGGCCGACGTCGAGCAGCCCAACGGCGACTTCCGCGTGGTGAACGCCCTGCGGCGCGACAGCCGCACCTGGGCGGTCGACGGGCACCGCATCCCGGGCAACCGCGCCGCGCTCTTCGTCTCCTCGGAGCCGTTCGGCTTCGCCGGCGGCACCGAGCTCCACGTGACGCTCGTGACCCGTTCGCCATATGCGCAGCATGTCCTCGGGCGCGTTCGGCTGCGGCCGGCCCTGGTGTCGGACGCGCTCGTCGCACGCCTGCCCCCGGCCTCGAGCAACTGGTACATCTGCGGGCCGTTCCCGGTGTCGGGCGGCGAGCAGGGCTACGCGGGGCCGTTCGGGCCCGAGGCGGGGCTCGAGGTCGACCAGCGCTTCGGCGACCCGAAGCGCGGCGAGTTCGCATGGCGGCACGCGCCGGGGGTGCTCGAGGCGACGCCGGTGCGCCTGGCCGAAGGCGTGGACGCGGAGTTCGTCGCCCGCGAGATCCATGCGGCGGCACCGGGCACGCTCGAGGTGTCGCTTGGCTCCGACGACGGCATCCAGGTGTTCGTGAACGGCACGATGGTCCACGAGCGGCGCATCGAACGCGGCGTGGCGCCCGACCAGGAACGCGTCGCCGTGCCGCTGGTCGCCGGGAAGAACTCGCTCGTCTGCAAGGTGGTGAACACCGGCGGGCAGGGCGGCTACTACCACCGCGAGCTGCCGCGGGCGTCGGACATCGCGCCGGCGTTGCTTGCGATCGCGCTGCCCGCGGGAAGCGCCGGGGTCGCCAGCGAGTCCTCCGCCCGCGACGCGTGGCGACTGCGCCACTCCGAGGGCTACCGGGCACGTGCAGAGCGCTTCGCCGCCGCCGAGGCCGCGCGGGAGGAACACGCCCGCATGGCCCCGCGCACGATGGTGATGAAGGAGCGCGCCGAGCCCCGGATGACCTTCGTGATGAAGCGCGGCCTGTACGACCAGCCAGACCAGGCGCGGCCGGTCGAGCGCGCGGTACCCGCGGCGCTCGGCGCGCTGCCGCCGGACGCCCCGAAGGACCGACGGGGCCTCGCCGAGTGGCTCGTGTCGCCGACGAACCCGCTCACCGCGCGCGTGGTGGTCAACCGCTTCTGGGAGCAGTTCTTCGGCCGCGGCCTCGTGCGCTCGAGCGAGGACTTCGGCCTGCAGGGCGAATGGCCGGCCAACCCGGAGCTCCTCGACTGGCTGGCCGTCGACTTCCGCACCCACGGGTGGGACGTCAAGCGCCTGGTGCGGCAGATCGTGACGAGCGATGCCTACCGGCAGTCCTCGCGCGCGCGCCCGGAGGCGGTGGCGGTCGATCCCGAGAACCGCCTGCTCGGATGGTTCCCGCGCCAGCGGCTTCCCGCGGAGTCGATCCGCGACCAGGCGCTCTTCGTGTCGGGGCTCCTGAAGGAACGCCTCGGCGGGCCGAGCGTCAAGCCCTACCAGCCGGCGGGCCTCTGGGAGGAGACGAGCATGCCCCAGAGCAACACGCGCAGCTACGCGCAGGCCTCAGGCGACGACCTCTGGCGCCGCAGCCTCTACACGTACTGGAAGCGCGCCTCGCCGCCGCCCTCGATGCTCGCCCTCGACGCCCCGACGCGGGAGTTCTGCACCGTCCGGCGCTTCACGACCAACACGCCGCTGCAGTCGCTGGTCCTCTGGAACGATCCGCAGTTCGTCGAGGCGGCGCGCGTCACGGCCGAGCGGACGCTCACCGAGCCGGGCGACGACCGCGTGCGACTCGCGCGCCTTTGGACGCGCGTGACCGGCCATCCTGCCGACGAGGCGCGCGTCGCGATGCTGTCCGAGGCGCTCGCCGCCGAGCGGCTGCGCTGGGGCGGCATCGGCGCCGCCGATGCGGAGAAGCTGGTCGCGGTCGGCGAGGCGCCGGTTCGCGCCGGGATTCCCGCCTCCGAGGTGGCGGCGTGGACCATGGTGTCGCACGCGATCCTCGCGAGCGACCTCGCCATCGTGAAGGACTGAGCCGACATGCCCGCCCCCGAGCGATCCAATGCCGCCGACCCGATGGAGGAGTACCTCCTGAACCTCACCCGGCGGCGGTTCTTCGGCCGCATGGCGAGCTCGATCGGCGCCGGGCTCGGGGGGCTGGCGCTCTCGGGGCTGATGGGCCCGCGCCTGGCCGCGGCGTCGCCGGTCCTCGATGCGACGGGCCGCCCCGCCGCCGCCCCGGGCGCACCCGGCGCCTCGGTGACCGGCCCGCACTTCGCCCCGCGCGCCAAGCGCGTCATCTACCTGCACATGGAGGGCGCGCCGAGCCAGCTCGACCTCTACGACCACAAGCCCGGACTCGCGGCGCGGTTCAACGAGGACCTCCCCGACTCGATCCGGCGCGGCCAGCGCATCACCACGATGACGAGCGGCCAGGACCGGTTCCCGGTGGCCCCGTCGATCTTCCGGTTCGACCGCTACGCCAACCGCCAGGACGGCGTCATGCTCTCTGAGCTGGTGCCGCACACCGGCAGCGTCGCCAAGGACCTCTGCTTCGTGCACTCGCTGCACACGCAGGCGATCAACCACGAGCCCGGCATCACGTTCTTCCAGACCGGCTCCGAGCAGCCCGGCCGCGCGTCCTTCGGCAGCTGGATGAGCTACGGCCTGGGCAGCATGAACGCCAACCTTCCGGCCTTCGTGGTGATGATCACCCAGGGCCCGGGCAACATGCAGGCCCTGAGCGCCCGGTTCTGGGGAAGCGGCTTCCTGCCGAGCGAGCACCAGGGCTGCCGCATCCGCGCCGGCCGCGACGCGGTGCTCCACCTGCGCGACCCGGACGGCGTCACCCGCGAGGACCGTCGGCGCATGCTCGACCTCCTGGTACGCCTGAACGAGGATGAGTTCGGCACGAGCCTCGACCCCGAGACGCGCACGCGCATCGCCCAGCACGAGATGGCCTACCGGATGCAGATGTCGGTTCCCGAGCTCACCGACTTCAGCGACGAGCGCCCCGAGACCCTCGAGATGTACGGCCCCGACGTTCGGACGCCGGGATCGTTCGCCGCGAACTGCCTGCTCGCGCGCCGGCTGGTGGAGCGCGACGTGCGCTTCGTGCAGCTCTACATGCGCGGCTGGGACCAGCACAACAACCTGCCCGGCGAGCTGCGCCAGCAGGCCATGGCGGTCGATCGCGCGCAGGCGGCGCTGGTGAAGGACCTGAAGCAGCGCGGGCTGCTCGACGACACCATCGTCCTGTGGGCGGGCGAGTTCGGGCGCACCGTCTACAGCCAGGGCCAGCTGACCAACACGAACTACGGCCGCGACCACCACCCGCGCTGCTTCACGGTGTGGATGGCCGGCGGCGGCACGAACGCCGGCACCGCCTACGGCAAGACCGACGACTATTCCTACAACGTGGCCGAGGATCCGGTCGAGGTGCACGACCTGCATGCGACCCTCCTGCACCTGCTCGGCTTCGACCACACGCGGCTCACGTACCGCTTCCAGGGACGCGACTACCGCCTCACCGACGTGAAGGGCCACGTGGTTCCCGGGTTGATCTCCTGAGCACCGTGGCGCGCGGACGCCGGGTGCGTGCGCGACGCCCTCAGGGCTTCTCGAACCAGATCAGGTGCTGCCATGGCAGGCGGGGATCGGTGCGCACCCAGCGCAGGCCGGCGGCCTCGAACTCGCGGCGCGCCTGCGCCTCGGTCATCTTGTGGAGCTCCTTGATCGGCACCTCGGGGTCCTCGGCGCGGTACTCGACGAGCGCGACGCGGCCGCCCGGGCGCAGCGCGCGGACGATGGAGCGCGTCATCTCCCAGGGATGGTCGAATTCGTGGTAGGCGTCGACCATGAGGACGAGGTCCACCGTGCCGGCCGGGAGCATGGTGTCGGCCGTGTCGCCCAGGATGCCCTTCAGGTTCGTGAGCCCCTCGGTGCGTGCGCGCGCCTCCAGGAAGGCGAGCATCTCGGGCTGGATGTCGTTGGCGTAGGCGATGCCGGGTGCCACGCGCCGGGCCATCGGCACCGTGAGGCGCCCGCTTCCCGCGCCGATGTCGGCGACGCACATGCCGGTCTCCAGGCCGAGGGCGTCCATGAGTGCGCCGAGGCGTTCCTCCGCCTCGCGGGTGTCGCGCTCGAGCCACGGAATGCCGTGGTGCGTCATGTAGTGCGCGATCTCGCGGCCGAAGTAGGTACGGCCGATGCCGTCGGCGCTCGCTTCGCACTCGCCGTAGGCACCGGCAGGCGGGGCTTCGGCGGTGGGCGAAGGTGCGACGGGCGGCGCGGTTGCAGGCGCGGGGGCGGGTGCCGGCGGCGCGCACGACGCGGCCGCGAGGACGAGGACGAGCGCCGCGGCGTGGGAGGGTCGCATGGGCGAAGGGTAGGATCGTCCGCCTTCCCGCGCCGTGGCCATCGCCCCCGACGAACTCCTGAGCCTCGACGACTTCGAGCGGCATGCACTCGAGGTGCTGCCTGCCATGCCGCGCGACTACTACCGAAGCGGCGCCTGGGCAGAGACCACCCTGCGCGAGAACCGCGCCGCGTGGGACCGCCTGCGCCTCTGGTACCGCGTGATGCGCGACGTCTCGCAGCGCACCTCCCGTGCCGAGGTGATGGGCCGCGAGGCGGCGATGCCGGTCTGCGTGGCACCGACGGCCCTCCAGTGCATGGCGCACCCGGACGGCGAGCTGGCCACCGCGCGCGCGTCGGCGCGCGCGCGGGTGCCGATGATCCTCTCGAGCCTCTCGTCGACTTCGATCGAGGACGTACGCGCCGCGGCCACGTCGGTGGACCCGGCCGCGCGCACGTGGATGCAGATCTACATCGGCCGCGACCGCGGGGCGGTGCGGGCCCTCGCGCAGCGCGCGCAGGCGGCCGGCTGCGACGCGCTCGTGCTCACCGTCGACACGCCCGTCTGGGGCATCCGCGAGCGCGACATCCGCAACCACTTCCGCGTGCCCGACGGGATGCGCATCGTGCACCTGGAGCGCCCGGGCGGGCCGACGGGCCACGCCGGCCGCGGCATCCACGAGGCCCTCGCGTGGACGATCGATGCAGGCCTGACCTGGGACGACGTCGCCTGGCTGCGCGCGTCGACCTCGCTTCCCGTGATCCTCAAGGGAATCTGCCGCGCCGACGATGCGCGCCGCGGCGTCGAGGCGGGTGCTGCCGGCATCCTCGTCTCCAACCATGGGGGACGGCAGCTCGACGGCGCGCCCGCAACCATCGAGGCGCTGCCGCACTGCGTCGAGGCCGTCGCGGGCCGCGTTCCCGTCCTCGTCGACGGCGGCGTGCGACGCGGCATCGACGTGATTCGGGCGCGCGCGCTCGGGGCGCAGGCCGTGTGCATCGGGCGTCCGGTCCTGTGGGGCCTTGCCTGCGCCGGCGAGCCGGGCGTCGACCGAGTGCTCGCGATCCTCCGGCAGGAGCTCGACGTCGCGATGGCGCTCGCCGGCTATGCATCGGTCGGCGAGATCACCGCCGACCTGCTGGGGCCGTGAACGCGGCGCCCTGGCGCGCTCAGCGCCGCCCGCCGCCGCCCATGCGCATCCCGCCCGTCCGCATGCCGCCCATGCGCGCGCCGCCCCAGCCGCTGAGCGCGCCGTAGCCGCGGTAGCCGTTGGACCAGCCGTTGTAGCCGTAGCCGTAGGGATTCGCCGGGCGCGAGACGGTGCGGTCGTACCAGCCGGTGTCCTGGTTGAAGCCGCGGATGCCGCGGTCATAGTCGTTGCCCCAGCGCTGGGCGTAGGTGCCCACCTGGTCGCCGATGCCCCATCCGCTCGCGCGTTCCCAGCTGCCGCCGTTCCACGCGCCGGCGCGCACGGCGTTTCCGGGCGCACCGGCGCCGTTGGAACCCTGCCAGCCGCCGCCGGCACCGCCGCGGTCGGCGTAGTTCGTCTCGCCGCGCGCGAACGCGCCGCGCGGGCTGCCGTCGAAGTTGTGGTTGGGGTCCGGCCGGAAGCCGGCATCGGTGCCGGCGTCGCGTGCCTGCGAGTGCGACCACGCGGAGGCGTCGCGCTCCTCGAAGCCGGTGCCGGCGCGTTGCGTGGCATGGTCGCGCCACGATCCGTCGGCCGTGCGCGCACCGGGCCGCTCGGCGGCGCGCCCATCGCTGCCGGCGTCGCGCGCGGCCTGGTGCCACGCATCGCCGCTCCGGCGGTACAGCTCGTCGCCGCGGCGCTGCATCACCTGGCCGTCGCGGTTGGCGAAGACGTTGTTCGCGGTGCCGGCGGCGTGGCTCCACGCGGCGCCTGCCTCGCGTGCCGCGCCGGCGGCGCGCGACGAGCGCTCCGCGCCGGCCGCACGGTTGAGGTCCCGCGCCGCATTTCCCCAGCCGCGCGTGTACGCGCCGTGCCAGTGCGAGTTCCACCAGCCCTCGCGGTCGCGCCAGCCCCAGGGGTGGTAGCCCCAGTCCCAGGCGTTCGCGAACCCGAAGCCGAGCGCGTAGCCCGCGCCGAAGCCCCAGCCCGGGCCCCACCATCCGGCGCCGCTCCACCACGGCCCGCACCACAGGCCGTATCCGCCCCATCCGGGATAGCCGCCGAAGCCCCATCCGCCGAGGTACGGGCCGTAGCAGGGCCAGTAGCCGTACGTGGAGGGCCACCCGGAGTACGGGCCCCAGTCGCCGTCGAAGGTGATGTCGGCGTTGTCGCCGATCGAGACGTCGCCGTGCTCGGTGCTTCCCGGCGTGGCGTAGCCGGTGCCCCACACGACGCTGCCGCCGGAGACGAAGCTGTTCATGTACCCGGCCGTGTAGCCGAACGTCACCGTGTCGGGCGTCGAGTCGTAGACCTCGACGAAGGTGACGTTGTAGACGGGGCAGGACGGCGGGACGGAGTAGATCTCCTCCGGCACCGCGTCGCAAAGCGACCACGGGCCGCCCGGCGCGTCGCCCGCGAACCATGCCGCGTTCTCGCACACGTAGTAGCGGCCATTGCAGGCGATCATGGGTGCGCTGGTGTTGGTCGCGTACTGCATCGAGGTGCCGGCGATCGGGCGCAGCCTGGGTGCGCCGCCGATCGCGCTCACGCGTGCGTGCGCCTTGGCGCGGTCGAGCGTGGCGACGTGCGGCACGTCCTGCTGCGCCAGCGCGTTCATCGCCTCGGGCGTGCCGGGCACGCTCGCGCGCACGTTTCCCCAGGTGCCGTGCGGGTCGACCGACGCGAACGCGGCGGGAAGCGCCGCGGCCGGCGCCAGCGACCACGGGCCGTTCACGAGGTCGGAGGTGGTGAACCAGCGTCCGGAGGCAAGCAGCCACCACGCGCCGTCCGACGAGGTGGTGAACAGGTCGCAGTTGGCGTTCGTCACGGCGTACAGCCCGTCGGCAACGGACGCGAGCTTCGCCGGCCCGTCGATGCTCACGAGGCAGCGCGGCGTCGTGCTGACGACGATGTCGGGCGGGTCGGTCGGCGCCCCGGTCGCCGGCGCGGCAGCGGTCCCGCCGGCCGGCGCGGGATCCGGCGTGCGCTTCGGGAGCGCGGCCTCGATCGCGGCCACCTGTGCGGGGGTGGGCGCGCGACCGGCCACGTACGGCCCGGTGAAGGCGGAGGCATGCATCCACGTGCCGCTTCCCACGCGCGTAAACCAGGTCCTCGAACCCTTGTCGTAGGCGAGGAGCGACGGCGTGTTCTGCGC
>VEQS01000091.1 GCA_018883105.1 Phycisphaerales bacterium | reverse complement strand
CCGAGGCCCACCCCGTGGTGCTTCTCGAAGCTCTCCTTGTGCTCGGCGCGCAGGCGCATGACCTCGGTCATGTCGCACTCGTTGAAGGTCGTGAGCATCGCCGCCGTGTGCTGCGCCTGCACCAGCCGCTCGGCGATCCGCTGCCGGATCTTCGGCATGCGCTCGCGCCGCGTGCCGCGCGCGCCCGCCACCGCGAGCGGGGCAGGGGCCGGCGCGGGGGCCACGGGCTTCACTGGGTTGGCAATGGCCGCCACGCCGGTGGCCGCGCGCTCGACGTCCGCGACCACGATGCGACCCGCGGTGCCGCTTCCGGCGACGTTCGCGAGGTCGACGCCCTTGTCGGCCGCCACCTTGCGTGCAAGCGACGACGCCTTGCGGCCGCCCTCGGGCTTGGCCTCCGTGGCCGCCGCGGCGGACGCCGCCGGCACGGCCGCGGTCGCCGGTGCGCCCGTTGCCGCCTTCGCCGCACCGCCGCCCGCCGGCTTCGCCGCCGACGTGTCGATCGACGCGATCGCGGCGCCGACCTTCTGCTCCGCGCCGGCCTTCGCCTTCACGTGCAGGACGCCGGCCGCGGGGGCGCGCACCTCCAGGGTCGCCTTGTCGCTCTCGATGTCGACGAGGATCTCGTCGGTCTCCACCCAGTCGCCGTCCTGCTTGTGCCACTGGCCGAGGGTGACCTCGGTGATCGATTCGCCTGGGCTGGGAACCACGATGTCCATCGGTCGTCTTCTCCGTGCGCGTGACGTGTCGTGCGCCGCACCCGCTCAGCGGGCCGCGCTTCCCTTGTTCGTGCCGGCGGCCTTCGCCTCCGGGGTGCCGGCCGCGTCGGCCGTGCCGAGCGCCGCCGCGATCACCTTCGCCTGCTCCTTCGCATGGCGCTTGCTGCTGCCGACCGCGGGGCTCGACTGCGCGGGCCGGCCCGCGTACGCCGGCACCGGCCCGCCCCACTCGGCAAAGCGCGCGAGCACGTGGTGCCAGGCACCCATGTTCTCCGGCTCCTCCTGCGCCCAGACGGCCTTCGCCTCCGGGTAGCGGGCCAGCTGCGCGCGCACCTCCTCGGCCGGGAACGGCGCGATCTGCTCGACGCGCACGATGGCGACCGCGGGGTGGCCTCCGCCCTCCTGGCGCGCGGCGTCGAGCTCGTGGTAGAGCTTGCCCGTGCACAGCACGACGCGCCGCACGCGCTTGGGATCCGGCTTCGCCGGGTCGGCGATCACCGCCTGGAACTGCCCGTGCGCCAGCTCCGCCACCGGGCTCTGCGCGGCGGGCAGCCGCAGCATGCTCTTGGGGGTCATCACCACGAGCGGCTTGCGGAACGCGCGCCGCTGCTGCCGGCGCAGCACGTGGAAGACCTGCGCCGTGGTCGATGGGTACACGACCTGCAGGCGGTCCTCGGCGGCCAGCTGCAGGAAGCGCTCCATGCGCGCGCTCGAGTGCTCGGGGCCCTGGCCCTCGTAGCCGTGCGGCAGCAGCATGGTCAGCCCCGACGACCGGAACCACTTCGCCTCGGCGGATGCGATGAACTGGTCGGCGATCACCTGCGCACCGTTGGCGAAGTCGCCGAACTGCGCTTCCCAGATGACCAGCGCCCGCGGGTCGACGAGCGAGTAGCCGTACTCGAAGCCCAGGCACGCGCACTCGGTGAGCGGCGAATTGAAGATCTCGAAGCGGCCCGTGGCACCCTTGAGGTGCTGCAGCGCGACCCACTGCTCGCCGGACTCCTGGTCGACGAGCGCCGCGTGCCGGTGGCTGAAGGTGCCGCGCTTGACGTCCTGCCCGGTGAGGCGGACGGTGTCGCCCTCCTCGACCAGCGACGCGTAGGCGAGCAGCTCCGCCGTCGCCCAGTCGACGTTGCCCGAGTCGACCGCGGCGCGCGCGGTGACGCCCTTGGCCACGGTCTTGTGCGCACCGAAGCCCTCCGGCACCGCCGCCAGCTGCGCGGCGAGCGACTTCAGGGTGCGCGGCGCCACGCCGGTCTCGACGGGGTCGTCGCTCCACGTGCCGCGCATGCCCTTCCATGCGCCGTCGTAGGCCGCATGGCCCGGCTCGCTCGGACGCTCCTTGGCGCGCTTCTGCGCGGCGTCGAGCTCGGCGAACAGCGCCTTCGTGCGCGCTTCCAGCCCGTCGGCGGGGATGGCGCCCTCGGCCACCAGCCGCTCGGCCCAGCGGTTGACCACGGGCTTCGCCGCGCGCACGCGCCGGTACATCACCGGTTGCGTGAAGTTCGGCTCGTCGGTCTCGTTGTGGCCGTGCTTGCGCCAGCACCACATGTCGACGAACGCATCCTCGCCGAAGGCCGTGCGCCACTCGGCGGCCAGGCGCGCCGCGAAGTCGCACGCCTCGGGGTCTCCGCCGTTCACGTGGAACACCGGCGCGTCGACGATGCGCGCGACATTGGTGCAGTACGGGCCCGCGTACGAATCGCGGCTGTCGGTGGTGAAGCCGACCTGGTTGTTGATCACCACGTGCACCGTGCCGCCGACGTCGTAGCCGTCGAGGCCGCACATGTTGAGCGTCTCGGCCACCACCCCCTGGCCGGGAAGCGCCGCGTCGCCGTGGATGAGGACGGGCAGCACCTTGCGCCGGCCCTCGGCCAGCGTGCGCGCCGCGCGTTCCTGCCGCGCGCGGGCGCGCCCGGTTGCCACGCTCGCCACGAACTCGAGGTGGCTCGGGTTGGCGCAGAGCGACACGCGCACCTCGGCGCCGGCGGCCGTGCGGTACGCGCCGCTGAAGCCCTGGTGGTACTTGACGTCGCCGCCGCCCTGCTCGAAATGCGGTTCCCAGCTCTCCTCGAACTCCGTGAGGATCATCTCGGCGGGCTTGCCGGCGACGTTGTGCAGCACGTTGAGGCGTCCGCGGTGGGCCATGCCCATCACGCACTCCTCGGCACCCGCGCGCGCGGCGTCGCCGAGCAGGCGGTCGAGCACCACGAGGAGCGACTCTCCGCCCTCGAGCCCGAAGCGCTTCTTGCCGATGAACCGCGTCGCGAGGAAGTTCTCGAAGCCGTCGGCCGCGACCAGCCGGTCGAGGATGCGCACCCTGGCGGCCGCGTCGGCCGCCCCGCGCGCGGCGAGGGCCTCCATGCGTTCGGCGATCCACGCCCGACGCGCCGGACAGGAGATGAAGCCGAACTCCGCGCCCACGGTGCCGCAGTAGGCCTTCTGCAGGAAGGCCACGATGTCGGCGAGCGTCGCGGACGGCCCGATCGGCAGCGTGCCGGCGGAGAACGTGCGCGCGAGGTCCGCGCCACCAAGCCCGAAGGCCGACAGCGCGAGCGACTCCGGCATCGGGCGCTTCGTCCCGAGCGGGTCAAGGTCGGCACCGAGGTGCCCGAGCCGGCGATACGCCTCGATGAGCGCGTCCACCTTCGACTGCGCGGGGTCGGCCCCGCCGGCCGCGGGCGCGGCCTCGGCCGGGCGCTCGTTGCCCAGCTCGTAGCCGAGGAAGAACTGGTTCCACGAAGCGTCGACGGAGGCGGGGTCGGCCTTCCACGCCGCGTGCATCGCTTCGACGTACTCGGGGCTCCACGCGTTCACGGCACGTCCGGTGGACGCGAGGGGGGCGTGGGGTGCAGAACCGGAACCCGTGGCGGGATCGGACATGGGGTCGCGCGCTCCTGTGGCTTGGCCGGCGGGCGGAGGCCGTCCGAAGCCCTTCAAGTGTAGGGGATCGGGGTGCCTTCCCGGCGCCTACATCAGGGCCACGGGATCCACGTCGACGGCCATCGCCTCTCCGGGCCGCAGGAGCCCGGCATTCCGGGACGCGGTGAGGAAGCGGCCGAGTTCCGCCGCGCCCGGCGCGGTGATCTCGACCTGCATCCGCCAGCGGTCGGCGATCCGCGCGATCGGGCAGGGCGCCGGCCCGGCCACGTCGACCGCCGGGCGGACGCCCGCGGCCGTCCGCGCGCCATCGACCCCGCGATCGCCCGCGGCTGCCTCCGCAAGCGCGCGCGCCAGCGTCTCGGCGTCCTCGCGGGCGCGTTCCTCGTCCGCGTCGCGCAGCACAACGCGCGCCATGCGCCGCCAGGGCGGCAGCCCGAAGCGCCGGCGCAGCGCCAGTTCCTCGCGCGCGAACGATTCGTAGTCGTGCGCCGCGGCAAGCCGGATGGCGGGTGCCTCCGGCTGGAACGTCTGCACGATGGCGCGGCCCGCGTCGGCGCCGCGGCCGCACCGGCCGCACACCTGGCTCACGAGCTGGAACGTGCGCTCGGCGGCGCGGAAGTCGGGCAGGTTGAGCGCGGTGTCGGCGTTCACCACGCCGACGAGGCGCACGCCCGGGAAGTCGAGCCCCTTGGCGATCATCTGCGTGCCCACGAGGAGCCGCGCCTCGCCACGGCCGAAGCGGCCGAGCGCATCGTGGAAGTCGGCGGCATCGTGCATGGAATCCGCGTCGATGCGGATCATGGTGTCGCCCGGCACCAGCGACGCGTGCAGCGTCGACAGCTCCTCCTCGACGCGCTGCACTCCCAGGCCGAACACCGTGACGCCGCGCGCGCACTTGGGGCACTCGCGCGGCAGCCGCTGCTCGGACTGGCAGTGGTGGCAGCGCACGAAGCGGCCCGCCGCGCCGCCCGCGGCGTCCGGAAGCGCGTGGCAGATCATGCCGGCGTCGCAGTGGTCGCAGCGCATCAGCCATCCGCAGCGCGGGTCGGCGCACGCGATGTAGTTGGCGTAGCCGCGGCGGTTGAGGAGGATGAGGACCTGTCCGTCGCCGTCGAGCGTCTCCTGCACCGCACCCGCAAGCGTCGGACCCAGCAGGTGCACGCGGCGGTCGGGGAAGCGCCGGCGTTCCTCGGCGAAGTCGACCACCTGCACGGTGGGAAGCCGCAGCCCCGGCGCGCGCGAGCGCAGCACGTGGAGCGCGCTCGACCTCCGCTCGGTGGCGTTGAACCAGCTTTCGAGGCTCGGCGTGGCGCTCCCGAGCACCACCGGGCAGCCGGCAAGCTGGGCGCGGCGGATCGCCACGTCGCGGCCGTGGTAGCGCGGCATCTGGTCCTGCTTGTAGCTCTGGTCGTGCTCCTCGTCGACGACCACGAGCCCCAGCGCGCCGTCCGGGATCGGCGCGAACACCGCGCTGCGCGCGCCCATCACCAGGCGCACCTCGCCGCGCGCCACGAGGTTCCACTGCTGGTTGCGCTGCGAGGCGGTCAGCCCGCTGTGCAGGATCGCCACGCGCTCCTGCGGGAAGCGCGCGAGCAGGCGCCCGCCGGTCTGCGGCGTGAGCGCGATCTCGGGAACGAGCACCAGCGCGGTCTTCCCCGCGTCGAGCGCCCGGCGCACGAGCTGCATGTAGACCTCGGTCTTGCCGCTTCCCGTGACGCCGAAGACCAGGTGCTGCGAGAAGCCGCAGCCGAGCGTCGCCCCGACCGACTCCACCACGCCGCGCTGCGCGTCGGTGAGCGCGGGGGCCGCGTCCACGAGCGCGCGCTCGGCGCGCCAGCTCGCCTCGACCGACGACCGCCGCTCCTGGCGCAGCACGCCCGCTTCCACCAGCCGCTTCACGGGCTCGTCGGTGCCGAGCCCCGCGCGCTCGCGCAGGGCGCGCAGCTCGAGCGGGCGTTCCGCCGCCGGCGCCGCGTGCAGCGCGTCGACCGCGCGCCGCTGCTGCGCGGTCACGCGCTTCGCGGCCGCCAGCGCCGCCTCCCAGCCGTCGGCAAGGTCGACGAAGGTCCGCGTCACCGTCCCGGTGCCGCGCTTCACCGCCGCCGGCACCATCGAGGCGAGCGTCATGCCCACCGGGCACACGTAGTAGGCCGAGATCCACTGCGCGAGCTCGACGAGCTGCACCGGCATCGGCGGCGCGGACGCCGAGCGACACTCGACGAACTTGAGCTTCGCCGCCGGCACGCCGGCGTCGGCGCCGGCCGGCATCGTGCGCACGACGAGTCCCTCGACCGCGCCGTCGCCGCGGCCGAGCGGCACGCGCACGCGCTCGCCCGCGCGCAGGTCGGCGAGCGCCTCCGGCACCGCATACGTCAGCCCGTCGGGCCAGCGGTCGAGCGACCGCTCCACCGCGACCTGCGCAAGCAGGGCGATCCTCCGCTCGCCTGGGGCGAAGAGAGACATCGAGCGCGCGTCAGGTCGCGGCCAGCGCGCGCTGCGCGGACTCCATGTCCGCCGCGGTCACCGGCCGGCGCGATTCCATCATCGCCACGAAGCAGTCGAAGAGGTACGCGGAGTCGTGCGGGCCGGGCGACGCCTCGGGGTGGTACTGCACGCTGAAGATCGGCTTCGAGGTGTGCCGGAAGCCGGCGAGCGTGCCGTCGTTGAGGTGCACGTGCGTGGGCTCGCCGCCCGCGGCGCGCAGCGACGCCTCGTCGACGCAGAAGCCGTGGTTCTGGCTGGTGATCTCGACGCGGCCGGTGAGCAGGTTGCGCACCGGCTGGTTGGCGCCGCGGTGGCCGAACTTGAGCTTCCAGGTCTTCGCGCCCAGCGCGAGCGCCAGCAGCTGGTGGCCGAGGCAGATGCCGAAGGTCGGCACCTCGCCGGCGATCTCGCGCAGCGTGGCGATGGTGCGCTCGACGGCGGCCGGGTCGCCGGGGCCGTTGGAGACGAAGAGCCCGTCCGGCCGGCGGGCGCGGATCTCGGCGGCGCTCAGGTCGTGCGGCACGGTCTCGACGTCGCAGCCGCGCTCGGCGAGGTTTCGGTAGATGTTGTGCTTGGCGCCGCAGTCGAGCGCCACCACCTTGTAGCGCCGCCCGGCGGCCGGCTGCCCACGCAGCGTCCATTCGCCGAGGCCCTCGCCCCAGCTGCCGCTTGCCGTCGGGCTCACGCAGCCGGCCAGGTTCTGGCCGCCCATCGAGGGCAGGGCACGCGCAGCCTCGACGAGCTGCGCGTCGGTGCGGGCGGTCCCGACGTGCAGGATGCCGCGCAGCGCGCCCTTGGTGCGCAGGATGCGCACCAGGGCGCGCGTGTCGATCCCGGTGATGCCGATGGTGCCGTGGCGCGCCATCCACGCCGACAGGCTCTCCGTGGCGCGGTGGTTGCTCGGCTCCTCGATCGCCTCGCGCACGGCGAAGCCGCGCACCGCGATGCCGCGGCTCTCGACGTCCTCGGCGGCGACGCCGTAGTTGCCCATCTCGGGGGCGGTCATGACCAGGACCTGCCCGGTGTAGGAGGGGTCGGTGAGCGCCTCCTGGTAGCCGCACATGGCGGTGTTGAACACCACTTCGCCGCCCTGCTCGGCACCGTCCGTACAAAGGCCGAACGCGGTGCCCGTGAACACCGTCCCGTCCTCGAGCGCGAGTCGGCAGGCCGGCGCGGCGTGGGTGGAGCGCATCGGGACAAGTCTATCGGGAACCCGCCCTGCTTTGCGCCCTTCCGGCCCTCCGGGTAGCCTCTCCGGGCCCGGTCCGGACCAGGGTGGCGTGCGCGCCGAAAATCCGGATCGGGAGCGATCCTTCGGGCCACCGGGCCCGAACGAGTCCATTGGATCGGTCCCGCCCGTCGGGGCCGCCGGTCCCGTTGTCCGAGCCAGGAGACAGAAGAAGACATGTCCCGCGAACCCCGCGCCGCCGATCGTTTCTTCCAGTCCGTCCCGTCCGCGATCGACGGTCGGACCCTCGTGGTCGGCGCCTTCGTCGGCCTGCTCGGCGTCGTGACGCCCGCGGCCTCGGCGCTGCCGGTGGCCGTTGCCCCGATCCAGGATCCCGCGGGCGAGCCGCCCGCCGGCGACCCGTCGATGGATGAACCGTCGATGGACGAGCCGTCTTCCGACGAGCCTTCCTCCGACGAACCTTCCTCCGACGAACCCTCCACCCCGCCGGCCCCGCCGGCGCGTCCCGTCGAGCCGCCCCCGGCCCCGCCCGAGCGCCCGGTCGCCCCGCCGTCCGCCGCCGAGCCCGCGCCGGCCCGCGAGCCCGCACCCGCGCGCGAGCCCGAGGTCAAGGTCGACGTCGAGCAGATCCGTGCGGCCGCGCAGTCGGCGATGAAGAAGGGCGAGTGGGCCCAGGCCGCCAACGGCTGGTCCGTCGTCCTGCAGTACCTCCCCGGCGACGAGGAGGCCGTGCGCGAGCGCGCGCGCGCCCAGTCGATGCTCGAGGGCGGCTCGGTGATCGGCACCGTGTCCACCGACCGCGAGGTGCGCCGCCAGCAGGCCACCGCGCAGTTCAAGGCCGACCTGCAGCGCGCGCAGTCGCTGCTTTCCCGCGAGGACTACGACCAGGCGAAGCTCGCCGCGGTCACGGCGCGCACGCGCCTCGACCTCGCCCGCAACGTGCTCGGCGCCCAGGAGTTCGAGTCGATGTCGGCCGAGGCCGAGCGGCTCATCGAGCAGGTCACCGAGGAGTCGCGGCAGTTCCGGCTTGCCGAGGAGCAGAAGTCGCGCACCGGCCAGCAGGAGCAGAGCGCCAGCAGCCAGCGCACCGAGGCGGAGAACCGCGCCAAGAAGGTCAACGAGATCCTGATGACGGTGCGGAAGCTGCAGATGCAGCAGAAGTACTCCGAGGCGCTCCAGGTGCTCGACAGCGCGCTGGCCCTCGACCCGAACAACACCGCCGCGCTCACCCTGCGCGACGCGATCCACACCACCGACATGTACGTGCGCTTCGCCGAGGCGCAGAAGCGCCGCGCGTACGGCCTGTCGCGGCTCGAGGAGGAGGCGCTCGACGCCACCATCCCGCCGCGCGTGAACGTGTCGGGCCCCGGCCCGCGCTCGACCAACGCGCTGGTCACCTACCCCGAGGACTGGCAGGAGCTGAGCGACCGCCGCATCCGCGAGCCCGACTACGGCGCGAGCGGCTACCGCGAGGCCGAGGCCAACGTCCCGACCTGGAACCGGCTGCGCACCGCGTCGCTTCCCGTGCCGTTCTCCTCGGGCCCCACGCTCGAGCAGGCGGTCGACTACTTCAAGAACCAGACCAAGATCGACTTCCAGATCGAGTGGAAGTCGCTGCGCGAGGCGGGCCTGGAGCCCGAGCAGACCGCGGTCACCGTGGACGCCGGCAGCATGAAGGTCGACGCCGCGCTGCGCAAGGTGCTTGGCGAGGTGGTCAACAAGGACAACGGCGAGGGACCCTCCGAGCCGCTGGCCTTCGACGTGCGCGACGGCCAGGTGGTGATCACCACCAAGAGCGGCGTGCAGAACCAGCAGGTCATGGTGGTCTACGACGTGCGTGACCTCCTGTTCCGCGCCCCCGACTTCGACAACGCCCCCGAGTTCAACCTGAACCAGGCCATGCAGTCCGGCGGCGGCATGGGCGGCGGCATGGGCGGCGGTGGCGGCGGCATGGGCGGCGGCGGCGGCGGCATGGGCGGCGGCGGCGGCTTCGGCGGCGGCGGCGGCGGCGGCATGGGCGGCGGCACGCCCTTCGGCGAGTCCGGCGAGCAGCCCGAGCGCGGCGACCCGCAGGAGCTCCTCGACCAGCTGAAGCAGCTGATCTACGACCAGGTCGACGCCAACTGGGCCGAGACCGGCCAGGGCACCGGCAAGGACCGCATCACCGAGTTCAACCGCAACCTGATCGTCAACGCGTCGCCCGCGGCGCAGCGCGCGATCGAGGGCCTGCTCCAGCAGCTGCGCGCCATCCGCGCCCTGCAGATCAACATCGAGGCCCGCCTCGTGTCGGTCACGATGGACTGGTTCGAGCAGATCGGCATCGACTTCGACCTGTACTTCAACACCAACGACCGCATGTGGTCGGCGGCGAAGGCGGTCAACCCGAACTTCCAGCTGCAGGACTTCTTCTACCAGCGCGGCGGCCGCGGCAACGTGGCCGGGACGCCGGGCGGCGGCAACACCGGCCGCCTGAAGAACCCGGTCGTCTGGGACGGCGTCAACCAGAACACCGCCACCGGCAACGCCACCGTCGGCGGCACCGGCTTCCCGACCGGCGGCAGCCCGCCGCTGCCCCCGGGCTTCGGCAGCGACATCACCTACGGCTCTGCCGTCCCGGTGCAGCCCGTCGGCGTGCAGGAGGGCGAGATGACGCCGGTGAACGTGCAGCAGGAAGGCCTGCCGCTCGTCAACACCCTTGCCGCCGCCGGCCTCAACGCCTTCGGCTCGGCCGTCATCAACAACCCGGTGCTCACCACCGGCTTCACGTACCTCGACGACATCCAGGTCGACCTGCTGATCACGGCCACCATGGCCGACCAGCGCAGCGTGGTGCTCACCGCCCCGCGCCTGACGCTCTACAACTGCCAGCGCTCCTGGATCAGCGTCGCCAACAACATCTCGTACGTGGCCAACGTGGTGCCGGTCACGGGCGACAACTCGGGTGCGTTCTCGCCGATCATCGCCAACCTGCTCGTCGGCTTCGTGCTCGACATCGAGGCGTGCATCTCCGGCGACCGCCGCTACGTGACCATGACGGTCAACTTCGGCCTGAACCAGAACCCGAAGTTCACGACGCAGACCGTCACCGGCGCCGCCGGCGGCGGCGGCGGCGCGGGCGGCGGCGGCGGCCGTGCGGCGAACTTCGAGGCCACGATCCAGCTGCCCCAGATCCAGGGCACCGAGATCAACACCACCTCGACGGTCCCCGACAAGGGCACCATCCTGCTCGGCGGCCAGCGCCAGGTCACGGAGTACGAGGTCGAGGTGGGCGTGCCGCTCCTCTCGAAGATCCCGGTCGTCAACCGCTTCTTCACCAACCGCATCACCTCGAAGAGCGAGACGACGCTGCTCCTCCTCATCCGTCCCGAGATCATCATCCAGCAGGAGGAGGAAGACGCGCTCTTCCCCGGCCTGCGGCAGCAGCTTGCCCCCGGCGCCAGCGGCTTCTGAGGAGCGGGGCGCACGCCCCGTACACTTCGGCGGATGCCCCAGCAGCACAGCCACCTCCGGATCGTCTCCGAGCCTGACTTCACGCGCGTCGAGTTCGCGGAGAAGCACGTGATCGACGAGATCGTGATCCGGCAGATCGGCCAGGAGCTCACGAAGATCGTGGACGCGGCCCCGCGCCCGCGGCTCGTGGTCAGCTTCCGCGGCGTCGAGCACCTGTCGTCGGCGGCCCTGGGCACGCTGCTCACGGTGATGAACCGCATTCGCGCCAAGGACGGCCAGCTGCGCCTCTGCGACATCTCGCCGCAGATCCTGCAGATCTTCGAGATCACCAAGCTCAACAAGGTCCTCCGCATCGAGAAGGACCTCGACGCCGCCAAGGCGAGCCTCGGTGCGCCCGCCTGAGCCGAGCGCCATGGCCGCCGCGTCCCCACCCTTCCCGGCCGGGCGCTTCGAGCGGCGATGGACGCTGCGCGAGGAGCGCGAGGCGATCGAGTCGCTGCAGTCGGACGTCTGCGCCGCGCTCCACGGGGCCGGCTTCAGCGAGGCGTCGGTCTTCGCCGTGCGGCTCGCGCTCGAGGAGGCGCTCGTCAACGGGTTCCGCCATGGCAACCGCGGCGACTCGGCCAAGGCCGTGAAGGTCTCCTGCGTGATCGACGGCGACCGGGTGGAGCTCGAGGTCGAGGACGAGGGCGAGGGCTTCGACCCGACGTCGGTGCCCGACCCGACCGCCGAGGAGAACATCGAGATTCCCTCGGGCCGCGGCATCATGCTGATGCGCGCCTACATGTCCGAGGTGGAGTTCCTGCCCCCGGGGAACCGCCTGCGCATCGTGTACGTGCGCCCCGCGCCCGGCGCCCCCGCGGCCTGACTCAGCGCGGCGCGCGCGTCCGGATGCTGTCGTAGATGCTTGCGAGGAGCCCCACCATGGGGAACTTGCCGCCCATGGGGCTCGGGCCCATGCGCTTGAGGAGCGCGTGCGGCACGTGCTCGGCGATCCCCTCGCCGGCGTCGTCGAGCGCCGTTCCCGGCCGCCAGAAGTCCGAGGCGCACTGCTCGAGCGGCGGCAGCCCGGCGAGGTCGTCGTCCTCGGCGGCCGTCGCATGGGCCTGCGAGACGCCCGAGGTCTGCAG
>VEQS01000222.1 GCA_018883105.1 Phycisphaerales bacterium | reverse complement strand
ATGGTCATCCACGACGCGGACATCTACGGCCTGGCCGAGCTGCACCAGCTGCGCGGCCGCGTCGGCCGGTCGCGCCACCGTGCCTACTGCTACCTGATGCTGCCGGCCGACCGCACCATCACCGAGGACGCCATGAAGCGCCTGAAGGCGATCGAGGACTACTCGATGCTCGGCGCCGGCTTCCGCATCGCGATGCGCGACCTGGAGATCCGCGGGGCGGGGAACCTGCTCGGCTCCGAGCAGAGCGGCCACATCGCCACGGTCGGATACGAGATGTACTGCCAGCTCCTCGAGCAGGCCGTCGGCGACCTGCGCTCGGAGGTGCGGGTGGTGCCGAGCGACACGGTGCTCGACATCGGGATCGCCGCCAGCATCCCGCGCGGCTACGTGCCGAGCGACCTGCGGCGCATGGAGGCCTACCGCCGCATCGCGGGCGCGCGCGACATGGCGCAGCTGGCGAAGGTGCGCGCGGACCTCGAAAGCGCCTACGGCGCGCCGCCGCCCGGGGTGCTGGTGCTCCTCGACCTGGCGTCCGCGCGCCTGGCGGCGACGATCCTCGGCGTGCGAAGCGTGGCGCGGCGCGAGCCTGACGTGGTGTTCCGGACGCTCGATGCGGCCGCGCTGCTCGCGGCGCTCAAGGGCGTGCAGGGGGCCGTGCGCACCATCGGCGAGCCCGACGGGCGCGGCGTGACGGACGTCTACTGGCGTCCCGCGCGGGGCATGCCCACGCCGCCGGCGCTCCTGGCGCAGCTGTCGAAGCGGCTGGTGCCCGCGGCCGCGGCTCAGCGCGCGTCGGCGTAGTGAAGCAGCACGTAGCGCGCCACGTAGTCGAGGATGCTCGAGGCCTCGGGGATCTCGGGGTTGCTCGTCGCACCCATCGGCTCGAAGCGCATGCCGCGGAAGCGCTCGGCGGCCTCGGGGGCGGAGAGGCCGTGCTGCAGCGCGAGGCTGAACGCACGGCAGAAGCCCTGGATGAGCCCGGAGAGGGTCGACCCCTCCTTGCTCATCTTGATGAAGATCTCGCCGGGGCGGCCGTCGGCAAAGAGGCCGACGGTGAGGTAGCCCTCATGGCCGTTGATCGCGAACTTGTGGGTCACGGAGCGGCGCGTGCTCGGAAGGGTCTCGCGCCGGGCGGGTGCTGCGGTGGTCATCGGGGAACGCGCTCCTTGCGTCTTGCTCCATCGGCTCGTCGGGCGCCGGGCGAACAGTTGCCCAGGTCCGGGATCCATCGGGAGCGGGCGCGAAAGATAGCGCCGCCCCGGTGGGGGCGGCGCCGGGGGTGTCAAACGTTCCGCGAATCCCGGCTCAGCCCTTGGCCTTGCCGGGCTTCTTCCCCTTGGCGGGGGCCTCCGACTCGGGGGCAGGGGCCGGCGCTTCCTCGGCCACGGGCGCCTCGGGCTCCTCGGCCGCCGGCTCGGCGGCCGCGGTGAGGATCTCCAGGGTCCGGTCGGGCAGCACCTCGATCGAGAGCTCGGTCCGCAGGTCGCGGTCGAGCTGGATGGTGCAGGAGTAGCTGCCGATGCGGCGGATCGGGTTCTGCAGGCGCACCGCGCGCATGTCGACCGCGTAGCCGTCGGCCACGAGCTGGTCGGAGATGTCGCGCTGGGTGACGGCGCCGTACAGGACGCCCTGGTCGTTGACGCTGCGGATCAGCTTGATCGACACGCCTTCCATGCGGGCCATCAGGGCCTCGCGGGCGGCGCGCAGCTTGGCAAGCTCGGCCTGGGCGGCGGCGCGCTGGTCCTTGAGCGCCTCGATCTTCTCCGGGGTCGGGGCCTCGGCGAAGGCGTGGGGCAGCAGGTAGTTGCGCGCGAAGCCGGGCTTCACGCGGACGACGTCGCCCACGAGCCCCAGGTTCTCGATCGTGCGGTTGAGGAGGAGTTCGACCTTCTTGGTCGCCATGGTCGCTGTCCTTTCGCGGGCAGTTGCCGCGTGAAGTTAGGGCCGCCTCGGGGCCCAACCGTTGGAGCAATCCGGCCGCGTGGCCGGGTGCGAGGCGAGTCGCGCAGTGTCCCTGAAATCGCCGTGGGCCGCAAGCTGCGCGCTCGGCGCGGCCTGCGGCCCACGGGCGATTCCGGGGCGTTCCGGGGGGGTTCCGAGAATCGGGGCCCATGCGGGCCCCGGTCCGGGTCCGCTCAGAACGGAATGTCCTCGTCCGGCACGTCCGTGTGCGGGCCGCTTCGGCCACCGGCCGCCGCCGTTGCCCGGCCTCGGCCGCGCGGGGCGGACCCGCCGGACTCGTCGGTCACGACGCGTTCGCCGCCGCCGCCCTGGCCGCCGCCGAGGAACTGGAAGTCCTCGATGACGACGCGCATCTTGCTGCGCTTGCCGCCGCCGTTCTTGTCTTCCCAGGTGTCGAGCTTCAGCCGGCCCTCGATGAAGATCGGGCGGCCCTTGGCCATGTACTGCTTGATGACCTCGGCCTGCTTGCCCCACGCCTCGCAGTCGACGAACGTGGTTTCCTCGCGGTCCTCGCCGTCCTTGGTGCGGTACTTGCGGTTCACCGCGAGGCCGATCTCGCACACGGCCTGGTTGCCCGGCGTGTACTTGAGGTCGGGGTCGCGGGTGAGGTTTCCGATCAGCATGACCTTGTTGAGATTCGCCATGACGCGCTTCCTTCGTGTTCGGGGCCCGTTCGGCGCGCTCACGAAGGCGCCTGCACGTGCCCGCTGCATCCTTGCGCGGAGCGCGGCCGCGCCGCGTCTCC
>VEQS01000090.1 GCA_018883105.1 Phycisphaerales bacterium | reverse complement strand
GGACGCGGTGCTTTCCGACCTGCGCGCACGCGGCGTCGAGTACCGGCCGTGGATGGGGACGGCCGCCGCGCTTTGCGGTGCGGGGCGCGGCCGCCGTCTCCATCCCCGGCCGGTACTCGACGCCGCGTGCGCGCAGGTCGGAAAGCACCGCGTCCAGCACGCCGCGCATGCCGGCGAGCGCCTCGGGGGCATGCACGCCGGGCGTGCGCACCTTGCCGGCGGCGATCTGGCGGAGCACGCTCGTCGCGGGGAAGGCCGTGGTGCGGCTCATGCTCGGGAAGCCGGTCGCGCGGTCGAGCTCGTCGTGCAGCGTCCAGGCGAGGCGGACCTCGCGGCCGTCGCGCGTGCCCCAGGCGCGCACGCTCATCACGGTGATGTCGGCCTCGCCCTCCTCGTAGGTCCAGTGCGGGAAGAGGAGCTTGGCGGTGACGTCGATCGGGCGCACCTTGCGGCCGGCGACGTCGATGGGCTCGTGCGAGAAGAGCCCGAGGTGGCGGAGCGTCCGCATCAGCTCGGCGTGCCCCGGCCAGCGCATCGTCTTCTCGCGCATGTTCGGGACCTTGAGCGTGTCGGCCAGGCTGCGCAGGCCGTCGGTGTAGAAGGCCTCGAGCGTGCCGACGCCGGGCACGGTGACGAGCTCGGGCTCGCTCAGCGCCTCGCGCACCACGACCTTGCCGTTCTCGACGATGCGCGAGGGACGCATGTACTCCTCGATCACGTCGTGGTGGCTGAATGGCGCCTTGTACTGCCAGGGCCAGTGCCGCGTGCGCGGCAGTCCGCCGACCATGATCTCGATGGTGTGGCAGCGCTCGAGCGTGCGCGCGGCCCACCCGGCGAGCATGTTGCTCATCCCGGGCGCGACGCCGCAGTCGGCGACCACGGGGACGCCCACGCGGCGCGCGGCGCGGTCATGCTCGCGGAAGTCCTCGGGCATGAAGGAGATGTCGACGTAGGGCCGCTTCGCGGAGATCACCCCGCCCATCACGTCGAATCCGAAGCGGCTCGGCAGCGCGCCCAGCACGAGGTCCGCCTTCGTCCGGCGCACGAGGGCGGCGGCCTTCGCCGCGCCTCCCGCGTCGGCGGTGAGCGTGCGCACCGCGCCGCGCGACCGCGCCCGCGCGCGTTCGAGCGACTTCCGGTCGGTATCAGCGACGGTGACCTCGAACCCCGGCGTGGCCGCGAGGTCCGCGGCCGCCACGCTCCCGACCATCCCCGCACCCAGGACGAGGACGCGCATGGCTCAGGCCGATTCGCGCTTCATGACCTCGTGCATCTCGCGCTCGCCGCGGCCGCGCAGCGGGTAGTCCTTGCGCAGCGGATGCCCGGGGTAGTCCTTCCACAGCAGGATCCGGCGCAGGTCCGGGTGGCCGCGGAAGCGGATGCCGAACATGTCGAACACCTCGCGCTCGAGCCACTCGGCGCCCGGCCAGACCTCGGTCACGGTGTCGACCACCAGCTCGGGGTCTGGCTCGATGCCGGCGGTGTCGACGCTCGGGGTCAGCCACACCTTGAGGGTGAGGCGGCGGTCCTTCGCGTGGCTCGCCAGGCAGTAGACGACCGCGAAGCGGCCGGGCTGCGGCGCGGGGTAGTTCAGGTAGTCGACCGCCGTGACGTCGGCGAGGAACTCGTAGGAGCACTGCGGGTCGTCGCGCAGCAGGCGGCAGACGTCCTTCAGGCGCTCGCGCGGCACGATGACCGTGGTCTGGCCGCGGAACTCCGCCGCCAGGAACTTCACGTCGGGGAAGGCCGCCTTGAGGACCGGCAGCGTCGGATGGTCGAGCTTCATGGGCAGAACAATATAGGTGCCAGGAACGGGTGTCCCCATTTTCCGCAGGAAAATGGGGACACCCGTTCCTGGCACCTATTTCAATGACGGAAGTGCCGCGTGCCCGTCAGCAGGCACGTGATCCCGCGCGCGTTGCAGAGGTCCAGCGTGTCCTGGTCGCGCTTGCTGCCGCCCGGGTGGACGATGCAGCCCACGCCGGCGTCCGCCAGCAGCGTGGGCCCGTCGGCGAACGGGAAGAACGCGTCGCTCGCGGCGACCGCCACGGCACCGGGTGCACGCGAGGCAAGCCGTGCCCGCGCCTTCTCGACGGCGTTGCGGCAGCTCGCCACGCGGTCCATCTGTCCCGCGCCCGCGCCCCAGAGCGCGCCGTCGGCACCGATGCAGACGGCGTTCGAGGTCAGGTGCTTGGCGACCGTGAACAGCACCGCCGCGTCCCACCGCAGCGCGTCGCTCGGCGCTGGCCCCGCGGCGTGCGTGAATGCCCGCCCGTCGATCGGCACGGCGTCGCGGTCCTGGACCAGCATGCCGCCGGGGATGGTCCGCATCGCGCGCATCCCCGCGACCGCCGCCGCGACCGGGCCCGTCTCCAGGAGCCGTGCGTTCTTCCACCGCCCCTGCAGCACGGCGAGCGCCTCGGGCGCGTAGCCCGGCGCGATCACCACCTCCAGGAAGCGCTCGCCCCCGGCCATCTCGCGCGCCGTCTCGGCGTCGACCTCGCTGCCGAAGGCCACGATCCCGCCGAACGCCGCGAGCGGGTCGCCGGCCCACGCGCGCTCGAACGCCTCGAGCACGGTGCCCGCGACCGCCGCCCCGCAGGGGTTCGTGTGCTTGATCACGGCGCACGCCGCACCCATCGGAAGCTGCGATGCCAGGTCGGCCACCAGCGTCAGTGCCGCGCTGGCGTCGAGCAGGTTGTTGTAGCTGAGCTGCTTGCCGTGCAGCATGCGCGCGCCGACGATGCCCGCGCCCCCGGCGTCGACGTCGCGGTACACGGCCCCGCGCTGGTGCGGGTTCTCGCCGTAGCGGAGCGACTCCGTGCGCGCGAGCCTGACGGTGAACTCGGGCGGCAGTTCGTCGGCGCCCGCGCCGCGCGCCGCGCCTTCGCCACCCGCCGCCTCGCCCGCGAAGCCGTTCGCCCCCATCCACCGCGCGATCGCCGCGTCGTACTCGGCCGTGCGCGCGAATGCCGCTCCCGCGAGCCGGCGCCGCAGCGCGAGCGTGGTGCACCCGCCGTGCGCGCGCAGCTCCGCGGCCACGGCGTCGTACTGCGCCGGGTCGGTCACCACCGCGACGCTTGCATGGTTCTTCGCGGCGCTGCGCACCATCGATGGGCCACCGATGTCGATCTGCTCGACCGCCTCGTGCTCGGCGATGCCGGGCTTCGCCACCGTCGACTCGAAGGGATACAGGTTGACGCACACCAGGTCGATCGGGCGGATCCCGTGCGCTTCCATGGCGGCCAGGTGCGCGGGGTCGCTGCGCACGGCAAGCAGCCCGCCGTGCACGCGCGGGTGCAGCGTCTTCACGCGCCCGTCCATCATCTCGGGGAATCCCGTGAGCTCCTCGATGGGCACGCACGGGATGCCCGCGCGGGCGAGGGCCGCCGCGGTGCCGCCGGTCGAGACGATCTCCGCACCGCCCTCGACCAGTGCTCGTGCGAACGCCTCGAGCCCCGTCTTGTCGCTCACCGAGACGAGCGCGCGCCGGATGCGGACGGTGCCCGGCACGGCGTCAGCGGCTCGAGGACTGCGGCGCCGCTGCGGCCGACTCGCGGGCGCTCGCCGCCTCGGCGGCGCTGCGCGCGAGCGTCTCCAGGCGCTGCACGCGCCCGTCGGCGGAGGCCACCACCATGGTGGAGTCGGCGCCGAAGCGGACCGCCTCGACCTTGGGCAGCCTGGCCTGCCGGACGATGCGGCCGGTGGCCACGTCGACGGCGGTCAGCGTGCGCGAGGCGCGGTCCCATGCCATGACGTCGCTGCGCACCTGCGCGAGCACGTTGCCGGGGGCCTTGCTCTTCCAGCGCACCTCGCCGTCGGGCTTCTCGTTGGGCTGCGGCACGAAGCTCACCAGGCCCTCGCCCGGGATCTGCAGGTACAGGCCGTCGCCCACGCGTGCGGGCGGGTTGATGAGCGGCGTCTGCGTGAAGTACTGCCAGAGCACGCGGCCGCGCATCAGGTCGAAGGCCCACAGGCTCTGGTCGCGACCCGCGACGTAGCAGGCCATGTCGTCGGCCGCGATCGGCGCCTCGACGCCGGCGGCGAGCTTGCGGGTCCACGCCACGCCGGCCGTGCCGGCGCTCAGCGCCATGACCGTGCCGTTGGTGCCCGCGGCGAGCGCCAGGTCGCCGGCGATCGTGATCCGGCCGTTCACCGCACCGCCGATCGTGGTCGAGCGCCAGTTGTAGCCCGTGACGTACTGGAACCAGCTGGTGAGCCCGGTGCGCGTGCCGAACACCAGGTACGACCCGAACACCGACGGCTCGGTCGCCGGCAGCTGCGAGAAGCGCGCGCGGCGCAGGACGTTGCCGGTCACCGCGTCGAGGGTGACCATGCCGAGCTCGTTGACGACGTAGGCGTTGTCGTGGCGCGGCGTCGGCAGGTACTCGATGCCGACCATGCGCTCGACGCCCTGGTTCGTGGAGGCGCGCCACACCACCTCGCCGTTGTCGCGGCGGATGCGCACGACGCTGCCGGCGCTGTCACCCATCCAGTAGCTGTCCTCGGAGGCGTTCAGCACCTGCATCGAGGCGTCGAGGGTGGCCAGCGGCTCGGTCTGCCAGACGATCCGGTAGCCGAAGTCGTCGGCGGCGCTCGGGCCGAACACGTAGCGCTCGTCGAGGGCGGCCTGCGCGGCGCGTCGCTCGGCGCGGCGTCGCTCGGCGGCCTGCTCCGGGGCCTCGGGGGCGGCAGGTGCGTCGACGGCCGGCACGGGATCCTTCGTCGGCGACTGCGGGGCCACCGGGGCGGCGAGGGCCGCCGCGACGGGGCTGAATGCCACGGCGGCGAGCGCAAGCAGGGTGCCGGCGGACGCTGGACCGCGGACCGCGGAGGTCTGGGATTCGATCATCGGCGGCAAGGCTCCTGGACGGGCTCGGGAAGGGCGCATGCCCCGCTCGGGCGAGTCGGCAAGTATACGGATGGCCGGGTCGATTCCGTTGCGGCGCAGGCGGGCCGATCGGGGCACTTCGCGGCGGATTCGGTGCAAAAAGAAGCGCGGTCGCGCCCTTTTCTAGGTTCGCGACCGGCTCCCTTTCCCTCATACCCTCGCAACACAGCCCGATGGCTTTCGGTGACCGCGCAAGGCGATCAGGACGCCAAGAGTTCCCTTTTCCCTAGTGTCCCTTGATCACGTTGAAATCGGGCCCTTTCTCCCAACTCCAACCAAACCTTTGGAACCACCAGGCGGTTGCTGGCCCAACTCGACTCCCTTAAGCGAGTGGGCTGTCAGGACTATGGCACGGTTCCAGAGGTGCGCAAGGAAGACGCCCCACTTTTTGCATCCTGCGCCGCGTGCGAGGCCCGGGATGTCCGGTAAAGACCCCTTGTGCGATCAATTGCAGGCCCATGCCGTCGCGCTCCCCACCTATCCTCGAAACCCGTGGATTTTCCGCGATCCATTGCCTCGGTGATCGCCGCCTTCACCTCCTTGGTCTTGCTCGCGCCGGCGTCGCTCGCCGCCCCGCCCGTCGCGCCCCCGGCGGTATCTCCCACCAACCAGGGACCATGGTGGGACCGCACCGCCCCGCGCCCGGGCGTGGGACTGCCCCAGAGCCGCCACTACGCCATCCGGAGCGACCTGCCCCCGCCGGACACCAAGGCCTGGGCCGACCTCCTGGACACGATGTACGACGAGTTCTTCCGCCGGCTGGTCCTGCGCACCGGGATGCGCCGCCAGTCGCCGGAGCACCCGAACGTCTTCATGTTCGCGCGCCAGCAGGATTACCTCGACACCCTGCGCACGCGGTTCGGGATCAACGCCACCGGCTCCGGGGGCATGTTCTTCGTGACGCCGCTCGGGTCGGGGCTCGCCTTCTGGACCGAGGGGCTGCCGCGCCAGCGCGTGGCGCACGTGGCGCAGCACGAGGGCTTCCACCAGTTCGCGTACGCCTTCTTCGGCAACGAGCTGCCGCCCTGGCTGAACGAGGGGCTCGCGGAGTTCTTCGGCGAGGCGGTGGTCGAGGGGAAGTCGGTGATCGTCGGGCAGGCCACGCCCGCGGTGGTCGACCAGGTGCGTACCTCGGTGGAGCAGGACCGAACCATCCCGTTCATGGACATCCTGCAGATGGACTCGGCGCGCTGGAACGCCGCCGTGCGCAACGGCACCGCGCGCGCGCAGTACATGCAGGCGTGGTCGATGGTGCACTTCCTGGTCTACGGCGACGGCGGCAAGTACGAGCCGCACTTCTCCGACATGCTGCGCTTCCTGAACCAGGGTTCCAACCCCTACGACGCCATGCGCCGCGCGTTCGGGCTGGACACCGAGCCGGAGGTGCGGCAGTTCGAGGCGCGGTGGAAGGACCATGCGCGCACCGCGAAGCCCGGCGCCTACGTCGCCGCCCGTGGCCGGCTCGAGTTCCTCGCCGAGGGCCTGCGCGACGCATGGGCGCACGGCGAGCGGCCCGCGACGCTCGACGAGCTGAAGTCGGCGCTGCGCGAGCGGAAGTTCCGCTGGACCGCGTCAAGCCATGGGTACGTCGTCACGCTCGATGCCGCCGACGACGCGAACTTCACCGTGCCCCCGGACGACGCCACGCCGGCGCCGGCGACGATCGAGCTCGTCGCGCATGCCGTGCCGCGAAAGGCAAAGGACCGCAAGCTCCACGAGGAGCTTCCGCCGCCGCCCATGCTGCGCACGCGCGGCCTGCGCCCCAACGACGTGGGCGTCGCCTGGCGCCGCGACCCGCGCGACGACGCCACGTTCCTCTACGACATCGTCGTCAACTGACCGGCGGGCCGGGGTAGTCCCACTGGCGGCCGGGCTCGTAGCCGAGCAGCGCGTAGAGCTCCTTGCGCGTCTGCATGCGCGGCAGCACCTCGCGCACCGAGCCGTCGCGCCGCAGCGCGGCCAGTCCGCGCGCCACCTCGCCCATCGCCGCGCGCATCATGCTCAGCGGGTAGATGACCACGTGGTAGCCGAGCTCGCCGAAGCGGTCGGCGGGGATGTCCGGGGTCTTCCCGAACTCGGTCATGTTCGCAAGCAGCGGGCCGGGCGAGGCCTTCGCGAAGTCGGCGAACTCCTGCTCGCTCTGCAGGCCCTCGGGGAAGATCATGTCGGCGCCGGCCTCGCGGTAGAGGTTGGCGCGCATGACGGCGTCCTCGAAGCCCGTGACGTGGCGCGCGTCGGTGCGCGCGATGATCACGAAGTCGCGGCTCAGCCGGTGCGTGGCCATGGCGCGCACCTTCTCGGCCATCGCTGCCGCGGGGACGAGGTCCTTGCCGTCGAGGTGGCCGCAGCGCTTGGGGAACACCTGGTCCTCGACGTGGAGCGCGGCGGCGCCGGCGCGCTCGTACTCGACCACGGTGCGCACCGCGCATTCCACCTCGCCGTAGCCGGTGTCGGCGTCGGCGATCACGGGCAGCCCCGATGCGTCGCTGATCTCGCGGATCGTGCGCGCCATCTCGGTGAGCGTGATGAGGCCGATGTCCGGGTAGCCCGAGACGTTTGCGGTCGCGCCGCCCGAGATGTAGCAGGCCTCGAAGCCCGCCTGGCGCACGGCGCGCGCGACCAGCGCGTTGAACGCGCCAGGCACCATGACGACGCCGCGGGCCCAGGCGTCGCGCAGCTTCCTGCCGGGGTGGACGGGGGCGGTCACTGCGGATTCCCCGCTGGTTCGGGCTCGGGCTCGGGCGCGGGCGCGGGCTCGGGCTCCGGCGCCGGCGCCACCACCGGTGCCTCGTCGCCCACCGGCATCTCGGGCGGCATCGGCTCGATCGGCGCCGGCCGGTCCTTCACGAAGCGGTAAGGCCCCTTCGTCGCGCCCCAGACCTGGCGGTTCGCGGCATCGAAGCCGCGGTCCCAGGTCTCCATGCCGCCAGGCGTCAGCACGACCTCGCTGGTCGCGTAGGCCGCGCCGCGCAGCGCACTCATGCAGCCGTCGCCCTCGGTCCCGCCCGTCATCCGGTCGGGTCCCGCGTAGGCAAGCACCACGCTGCAGCCCGGGCGCACCTGGAGGATCGCCGGGTCAAGCGCGTTGAATCGCTCCGGGTGCTCCCATGCACCGGCCCACTGCAGCGGGTTCCCGGGCAGTTCGTAGATCACGCTCTCGACCTTCAGCGCAGGCACCGCCGCCAGCCGGTAGATGCGTTGCCGGTACGGCTTGTCCAGCGCCGTGGCCATCGCCTGCTCGACGTAGAACCACGGGCCGTCCACCCGGTCGGGCCATATGGGCACGATGTGCAGGCGCACGTCGAAGTACGTGGCGTCCTCGGCCGCCTGCGCCGCGCTCGAATAGTGGCCGGCGAGCCATGCCGAGGCGTCGCGCAGGGCGTCGATGGTGGGCGCGGCCGCGGCGTCGGGTCGCGCGGGCTCGATCGGCCCCGCGTCCACGATCGGGGGGCCGCCGCAGCCGGCGGTTCCGAAGGCGGCGCACATCCCCATAACGGTGGAAAGCCTCGGGAAAAACGGGCTTCGGATTCGGCTCATCGCGGGGCGATCCTACTTGCGCCGGCCCGGCGGCGGACATGGCCGCTACCATCCCAAGACTCCGCTTTTCGAGCCGCACCCAACGCATTCCACGAGGACGCCGACCATGGCCACCGCCACCCCCCCGAGCCCCGTTTCCGTCGCCAAGCCCGTCGACACGCGCGGACTCGCGAACCAGGTGGTGGGCGAGACCAAGGTGTGCGCGGTCACCCAGAGCGAGCTGATCTACCGCGGCTTCGAGATCGCCGACCTCGCCGAGAACGCGACCTTCGAGGGCGTGGCGCACCTGGTGATCGTCGGCCACAAGCCGACCGCCGCCGAGCTCGCCGCCTTCGACGCCGAGATCAAGGGCATGCGTGCCGTCGAGAAGACGGTGATCGACCAGCTGGCCGCGGTCGTGAAGGCCGCGCCGCACGCCCACCCAATGAGCCTGCTGCGCACCGGCGTCAGCATCCTCGGCCACCACGACAAGGAGTGCGAGTCGAACGCGCCCGACGCCGAGCTGCGCAAGTCGAAGCGCCTGCTCGCGAAGATCCCGACCCTGATCGGCGCCATCCAGCGCACCATCGAGGGCAAGCCGGTGCTCGAGCCCGACAACTCGCTCGGCCACGCCGCGAACCTGATGTGGCTCATGACCGGCCGGAAGCCGAGCGAGCTCGAGGCGCGGATCATGGACGTCAGCCTGATCCTCTACGCGGAGCACGACTTCAACGCCAGCACCTTCACCTGCCGCTGCATCGCCAGCACCGAGGCGGACATGCACAGCGCGGTGTGCGGCGGCATCGGCGCCCTCAAGGGCCCGCTGCACGGCGGCGCCAACGAGATGGCCATGGAGATGCTCAAGGACGTGGACCGCGACTGCGCCGGCGGGAAGATGACCCCCGAGGCGTGGATGCAGCGCGCCTTCGCCGAGAAGCGCAAGCTGATGGGCTTCGGCCACCGCGTCTACAAGAACGGCGACCACCGCGCGGGCATCCTGCGCCGCTGGGGCCTCAAGCTCGCCGAGAAGATGGGCCCGGACGCCAAGAAGTGGTTCGACCTGGGCGACAAGGTCCAGGCCATCATGCTCAAGGACAAGAACATCCACCCCAACGTGGACTTCCCCTGCGGCATGACCTACTTCATCATGGGCATCCCGGTGCCGCAGTACACGCCGATCTTCGTGGCGGCCCGCATCACGGGCTGGTGCGCCCACATCATGGAGCAGCACCAGAACAACCGCATCATCCGCCCGCTGGCGGAGTACCAGGGGCCGATGAACCTGAAGTGGTGAGGCGGCGGCCGCGCAGCAGCGGCCGCATCGCAAGCAGCACGACGATTGTTGCCGCCGATGCGACCAGCGCGCGCTCGCCGGCCGCGATCGCGCCGGCGACGATCGTCCAGCCGGCGAGCGCCATGTAGAGGAGCGGCGTCACGGGATAGAGCGGCACGCGGAACGGCCGCGGCGCGTCCGGCATGGTGCGCCGCAGCACGATCACCGCCGCCACCGACAGCGCGCTGAAGGCGTTCACCAGCACGGTGAGGAGGTCGAGGATCTGCCCCAGCGAGCCGATCGCGAGCGAGGCGATGCCGGCGGCGGCAAGCAGCGCGATGGCCCTCGCCGGGACCCCGCGGGTGGGCCGCACGGCGATCCACGCCGGCAGCTCGTGCGCCTGCGCCATCGACTCCATGATCCGGGTGCCGGCGATCGTCGAGGACACGAGCGTCGAGAACAGGAGCAGCGCGATCAGCCCGGTCATGGCCGCGCCGACCTGCGGCCCGAACAGGATGCCCGCCGCGACCGAGCCGATCGCCTCCATCGGGCCGCCGTTGCCGTTGGTCATCGCCGCCGGGTCGATGGCGCGCAGGAACGCGAGGTTGACGCCCACGTAGAGCAGGAACACGATGCAGATCGCGCGGATGATCGCGCGCGGCACGTTGCGGCCCGGGTCACGCACCTCGCCGGCGATGTCGGCACCGGTCGACCAGCCCAGGTACGCGAAGCTCACGGCGAGCGTGGCGGCGGCCACCGCCGGGGAAAGGAGCCCGGGTGGCGCCGGAGCGCCTGCCGGCGCGGCGAGCCGGCCCTCGACGGGCACCAGCAGCCCGCCGACCGCAAAGGCCGCGACCGTCGCCACCTTCACCGCGGCAAGCGCGGTGTTGAACGCGAAGCCGGCGCGCAGGCTCGGAAGCTGCGAGGCCCAGGCAACGGCGATCGCGCAGGCCGCGATCGCGTGGTTCGGCCAGCCGGACGGCATGATGCGCTGGACGAACTCGGCCATGAAGAGCGAGACCACGGCCAGTGCGAACACATGCCCGGCAAGGATGGTGACCATCGCCACCAGGTAGCCCACGCGTGGGCCGAACGCGCGCCGCGCGAACTCGACGCTGCCGCCGGAGCAGGGGATCATCGCGCCGAGCTCCGCAAGCGACAGCCCGCCGCAGAGCGCGACGATCCCGCCGAGCACCCACGGAACGATCACGTTCGTGTCGCTGCCCACCTGCGCCCCGAACTGCCCGGTCACCGAGAAGATGCCGCTGCCCACCGTCGACGCCACGATCACCCCGACGGCGCCGGCGGGGCCGATCACGCGGTAGCGGTCGCTGGGTGCGGCAGGCATGCGGGGGCGGACGGTAGCGGAGGCATCGCGGAAAAAGGGCGGTCCGCGGCGGAATCCTCCGGGCGCCAGGGATCATCGATCGGCGGGCGGGGCCGCGGCCATTCGCCGCAGATTCCCCTTGCCGCACGGAGTAATCACTTTATGATTACATGGATGCCCAGAATCCCCGCGAAGCTCGTGGCCATCGGAAACTCAAGGGGCGTCCGGCTGCCGAAGGCGCTCATCGAGCAGGCCGGCCTCGGCGACGACCTCGAGCTCGAGGTGGTCGACGACGGGATCGTCATCCGCGGCCGGCGGCGGCCCCGCGACGGCTGGGCGGACGCCGCCCGTTCGGCTGCTGCCGGCGGCGAGGCGACGCTGCCCGAGGTGCGCGACCTGCCCGAGACATCATGGATGCGCAAGGAGTGGCGATGGGATTGAGCCGTCCTCCCCGGCGCGGGGACGTGGTGTTCGCGTCGCTTCGCTCTTCGGTTGGCGCCGAGATCCGCAAGCCGCGGCCGTGGCTCGTGGTGTCTCCGGACGAGCTGAACGCCGCGCTCCCGACCATCACGGCCGTCCCGATGTCGACCGGAGGCCACCCGTATCCGTTCCGCGTTCCCTGCTCCTGGCGCGGAACGCGCGGCCACGCGATCGTGGACCAGGTGTGCACGCTCGACCGAAGCCGAATCGACCGCGTGGCGGGGACCATGGCGCCGTCGGTCACCCGACGCGTGCTGGCCACGCTTCGCGAGATGTTCGAGGACTGAGCCCGCCGCGCGTCGCCCGGCATCGCTCCTACCATCTCGGTCCCCATGCATCCGCTCCTCCAGCCGATCGACCTTCGCGGGCTTCGCTGCCCGAACCGCGTCTTCATGGCCCCGCTCACGCGCCAGCGGGCGGCGCGCCCCGAGGGCGTGGTGGGGGAACTGCAGGCCGAGCACTATGCGC
>VEQS01000089.1 GCA_018883105.1 Phycisphaerales bacterium | reverse complement strand
AACTCGAGACGAAACGCGGAAACACACGCATCCTGGATATTGCCTCTCTGGATCGCCACCGCGCATCGCTGCGCGTGGGAGCACGCTCATGGCCCGACGCGAGCCTCCGAAAGCCGGAGGCGTGGCCACAGTCCCGCTTGGCGTCAGGCAGGTAAACGCAATCGGAGGCTGCGACCCATCAGCGAATCTCACGAGATTGCAAGTCTCGTCGGCCGGTCCCCGACGCCCCCGCCCGGACCGTGCCCCGCCAGGGCGGCATCGGTATCGGGGGTGCCATCCGGGGCCCCGCTGCATCGTCTGTCGCAGACGACGTGCCGATCCTGCATCCTGTCTCATGTCGAGCTCCCGGATGAGCAACCCTCCCAGCGATGACCTTGGCGGACGATTTGCGGTGCCCTGCGCGGAGCTCAGCGCCGTGCTGCTGGAGGCCTCCCGATCGTTGATGCCGACCGAGTCCGGTCCCCGGTCCTGGGGCCGTCGCCTGGAGATCGACAAGGACCTTGCGTGGCGCGCCTATCGGATTGCCCATGCGGGCGACCTGGCCGGCATCGTCCGCGTGCTGCCGGGGGCCCGTGGACTGTCGCTGGTGGAGCGCGCGCTCGCGAAGGCCGGCTGCGATGCCGCCCTGTGTGCGCGCTTCCGCGCGGCGCGGACAGCGCTGGCGCGACTGATCGACGAGGCGGGCGTCGATCGTCGCACGCTCGGCGCGATCGTTGCCGGCGGAGGCGACGACAAGGGCGACCGCCGGGAACGCGCCCGGGCACGTTCCGACGCAAGGCGGGCGATGTCGCGCCTGTGGGGGATCGAGGCACGCGCGAGCGTGCGGCTGTACATGATCGCTCCCGGAGCGGGCGGCCTCCTCGACGTCGTCTACTTCAACCTCGTCGATGGCTTCCGACGGCTTCGGCCCGGGCCCCCGTGGCGGGTCGTTTCCCCCGCGATTCGCTTCGAGCCGGGTGCTGGGGCGGGGGGCGTAGAGGGGGCGCTCCACCACGCGCGTGCCGCCGGCGGGCCGCTCGTTCCCGGCGATCCGCAGCCCCCGCTCGTGGCCGAGCTGACCGACCGTGCGGCGTCGGACTGCATCCGCGCATCGGTGGCTGACGGAGGCGACCTGTTCTTCCATGGCGAGGCGTCCGCATCGCCCCGGCGCCTGGGGTTCGCGTGGGGCGAGCGGCTGGTCGGCGTCGGCCCCGCCGTTGCACCGAACCCGGATGCGCAGGCGGTGCTGAGGTCGGCCGTCCAGTTCCCGATCTCGAAGATGACGATGCGCCTGTGCTTCCACCGAGACGTGCCGAGGGGGAGCGACCCGTCGGCGGCATTCTTCATCACCCTTGATGCCGTGGGACGTCCCGGTTCGTTCGAGCGACCCACGCGCCTCGCGCTTGATTCGGAGATCGACAGCGTGGAGCCGCGCCGGACGCCTCGGGCACTCGCCAAGAGGCCCGGGAGCTACGCGCGCATGCTGGAACTCGGTGCGTCGGCCCTCGGGAGCGTCCCCGGCGACTTCCGCGACGGCTTCGAGCTGACGGTCACCGATCCGCCGATGCTCTCCGTGCTGGCCATGCAGTGGCGGCTCAGCGCCTCCGCGTGAGCGCCCGGGCGTCCGTCTGCCGCAGACGGCAGCTCCGTTTGGGAGACCGCACGCATGATGGATCCGCCGCGCGCTTTGCGTTTACGTGGGCAGGGCGCCGGCCGTGGGCCGGGCGCGGTCCGTGTCCCTCGTTTGCCGTCCAGGAGTGCCGATCCATGCAGTGCCGTCTCGCCGTCGTGTCCATGCCCCCGGTCCGGATGCTGCGTGCCTCGGCGTGCGCCGCCTGGATCGCCGTCGGCGTCGCGAAGGGAGACACCTGGTACAACCCGAGCACCGCGGGGTTTTCGACGCTGGCCCTGAACACGCCGACCGCCTTCACCTTCACGGGGACCGGAGGGATGACCATGACGAGGACCTCGGCCCTCGGCAGCGGCGTCTCGCTCGGCACCGACACCATCACGTACGCCGCGACGATCGGCAGCTACACGAATCCCGACTGGGTCGTGGGAACCCGGACGTACTACGAGGTCAGCTACGCCTCCGGCGCGAGCGCGCCGTACGCCGGATCGACCGTCTCCTACGAGATCCAGTTCGCCGGCGGCCTGGCGACGACGTCGAAGCTGGTCTTCGTGGACTTCGACGCCGAGGAGGAGGTGGTCATCAAGGCCTACGACCTCTCGAACAACCTGATCTCCTTCGCGAGCACCTCGGTGCTCCTGTCCGCGGGCCAGGATTCCTCGCCGCGATTCCAGGACATCGAGTGGGCATCGTTTGCCGGCGCGACCGGCCGGCTCCGCAACATCTTCAACGACAGCGAGAGCAACATCGTGGCGTCGATCAGCTCGACGACGTCGATCGCGCGGCTCGTGTACGAGTTCGACATGAACCCCGACAACGACGTGAGCAATCCGAACGTCCGCTTCAGCTTCGCGGCCGTGCCGGCACCGGGTGCGATCTCGCTGCTGACGGTCGCGGGGCTGGGCAACGGCCGTCGCCGCCGGCGTGGCTGAGCGACCCACGCCGGCTGCGCCGACGCCTGGACCCTACGCCCCCGCCCGCACCGCGCCGCGCCCCGCGGCGCGGAACGACGCGGGCAGCTCGACGCCCGGCATCGGCAGCCCGTCGCCGGGCACCTGCATCAGCTGGTCGGCCTCGATGCAGTAGGCGGTGAGCGCGCCGCCGTAGGCGCAGCCGGTGTCGATGTTGGCGGCGTAGGCCTTGCCGTCACGGTTGCGCAGCACGATCGGCTCGAGCACCGGGCGGTGGCCGACGACGATCAGGCCGTCGCTGCCGTCGTAGCGCTCCCACCAGTTGGGCTCGCCCTCGATCGCCTTCAGGTGGACCTTCAGGTCGTCCGGCGTGCGCTCGATGCCCAGGCGCGGGTCGATCCCCGCGTGCATCACCGTCCACAGCCCGCGCGGGTGGCGCTCCTCGATGCGGTCGCAGGCCTCGGTGAGGAGCCACGTGGCCTCGCGCATCAGACCCGCGCGCTGCAGCAGCTCGGTGGCCACGCGCTCGGCGCGCGGGAGCAGGTCGACGTTCGCGCCCGCCTGCAGGCGGACGATCGCGCCGAGGAGCCTCAGGTCGTGGTTGCCGCAGACCAGGTCGACGCGCAGCCCGCGCGCGCGGCGGTCGATGATGGCGCGCACCACGCGGCCTGGCTCGGGACCCTTGGTGAAGAGGTCGCCGACGAAGATGGTGCGTGCATCGGGGAACCAGCGGTCGACGAGCGCGAGCAGGCGCTCGAGGTGCGCCCCGCAGCCGTGGACGTCGCCGATCGCGACGGTGGCCGGTCGGCCACCGCGGGCGGGGGCGCGTCCTGCGCCGGAGTCGTCGTGGCCCGTCCTGGGCGAGACCATGACCGCAGTGTCCCATCGCGCGCAGGCCCGCGCCAGCCGTCTGGGCGGGCTTCGTAGAATTCTCACGATGCCGATCCGGATCCTCGACCGCCGGCTTGTGGACCAGATCGCGGCGGGCGAGGTGGTGGAGCGCCCGGCGAGCGTGGTGAAGGAGCTGGTCGAGAACGCCCTCGACGCCGGGGCGACGCGGGTCGTGGTGACGGTGGAGGGCGGGGGCGCGGACCGGATCACGGTGGCCGACGACGGCTCGGGAATCCCCGCCGAGGAACTGCCGCTTGCCGTCGCAAGCCACGCCACAAGCAAGATTTGCCGCGTCGAGGACCTGGCCGCCATTGGCACCATGGGCTTCCGCGGCGAGGCGCTGGCCTCGATCGCGTCGGTGGCTCGGGTCTCGATCACGAGCCGCGTGCGGGGCAGCGATGCCGCCGCGCGGATCGAGGTGGAGGGCGGCGAGGCGCGGGACGTGGCGCCGGCCGCGGGCGCGCCCGGCACGGCGGTCGAGGTCCGGCAGCTCTTCTTCAACGTGCCGGCGCGGCGGAAGTTCCTGCGCTCGGCGGCGACCGAGCTTGGCCGCATCGAGGAGACGATCGAGGCGCTTGCCCTCTGCCGGCCCGGGGTCGCGTTCCGGCTTGAGGCCGAGGGACGCATGCGGCTCGACCTTGCATCCACCGCCGATCCGGCGCGGCGCGTGCGCGACGTCCTGGGTGCGGCAAGCGGCGACGGCATGCTCACGGTGCAGGCGGACGTCGACCTCGGCGGCTCGCCGGTGGCGCTCTGGGGGATGGTCGGCATGCCGTCCCTGGCGCGCGGCGCGTCGCGGGCGATGCGCTTCTCGCTGAATGGCCGTGCGGTGCTCGACCGCACGCTCCTGCATGCGGCGAAGGAGGCCTACCGCGGGCTGATGGAGCCCGGTCGCACGCCGCTTGGGTTCCTGGCGATCGAGATTGATCCGGCGCTGGTCGACGTGAACGTGCATCCGGCGAAGACCGAGGTGCGCTTTCGGCAGCAGCAGTCGGTGCACGGCCTGGTGCTGCGTGCGGTGCGAGAGTCGCTGCGCGCTGCGGACCTGGTGCCGGCGTTTGAGCTCGCGCGGCCGGCGGTGCACGCCAGCGACTTCTCGGAGTTTGCGGCGCTGGCCACGGCGCAGGCCGCAGGCGCCGCGCACCCCGCGCCTCCCGTGGTGCTGGTCGAGACGCGCGCGCCCGCGGCGGCCGCGACCGCGACGGACGCGCCGCTCCACGCCAACCGCACCGCGCGGCGCGTGATGCAGGTGCACGGCTCGTACCTGGTGGTCGAGGACCGCGACGGCATCCTGGTGGTCGACCAGCATGCGCTGCACGAGCGTGCGATGTTCGAGACGCTGTCGGCGCGCATCGCGGCGGCGCCGCTTGAGTCGCAGCCGATGCTGGTGCCGGTGCCCGTGGAGGTCGATGCCCGCGCGGCCGAGGCCGCCGAGGAGGCGCGGCCGCTCCTTGGGCGCCTGGGGATCGAGGTGGTGCCCGGGGGCCCGCGCTCGGTGCTGGTGCACGCCTACCCGACGTTCCTCTCCTCGCGCGGCGTCGAGCCCGCCGACTTCGTGCCGGGCCTCCTCTCGCGCATCGCCGAGGACGGCCCCGGAGACATGGAGTCGGCCCTCTCCGACGTGCTTGACATGATGGCGTGCAAGGCCGCGGTGAAGGCGGGCGACCGGCTGAGCGCTGCCGAGATCGACGGGCTCCTTGACCTGCGCGAGCGGATCGAGCGCAGCTCGAGCTGCCCGCACGGCCGGCCGACGTCGCTTCGCATCTCGATGCGCGACCTCGAGCGCAGCTTCGGGAGGGCATGAGCCGTGGCCGCTGCCGAACGACTGGTGGAGGACTGGCGGCGCGCCGAGCGCGAGGGCCGGCGCGTGGCGGTCTCCGGCCGCTGGGGCACCGCCGAGGGATTCGTGGCCGCGCCCATGCGCGCCTCGGGCGGGTGGCTCGGCGGCGGCCGCCGCGCGGCCGACGCCGAGTGCACGGTGCTGGTGGCGCCGCAGTGGCCGGGGATCGAGGATGCGCCCGCATGCGCCGAGGTCGACCGCGCGCTGTGCGCGGCGTTCCTGCGCGCGGGCCATGCGGTGGCGCACATTCGGTCGTTCGCGCCCATCGCCGGCTGCGACGCGGGCGGCTACGCCGAGGCGATCTCCGACATCCTGGGCACGGCCTGCGGCGGCACGCGGCCGGCGCTTTCGGGCACGTGGCTCGCCGGCACGGCGTGCGCCGCCGCGTCGACCAGCCATGACGGTCTCGCGTTCCTGTGCCTGGTGTCCGCACCGAGCGCCGAGGTGCTCACGCGCCGCACGCCGGAGAACGAGGACGATCCCTCGTGGGTGGAGTCGCCGTCGCTGCGGCTGGCCGATGGCCTGGCCGCACTCTCGCCCCTTGAGGCCGTGACGGTGCATGACCGGCCGGTGCTGCTCCTTGCCGGGGCCGCGGACCGGCTGCTGCCGGCGGCGCACCTCGAGAGCTGGCGCGCGTCGCTCGAGGCGGCGTCGCGGCCGTGCCAGGCGGTGGAGCTGGCGTTCCTCGACGCGTTCCTGCGGCCGGTCGATGGCGCCGGTCGCCAGGATGCAGACGACGGCGAGGGCAGGGCGATGATGGCGGCGACGGTCGAGCCCTGGTCTCGGGCAGCGGTCAGCCGCGGATCGCCGGCTCGTCGCGCGCGGTGATGACCTGGTGGAAGACGACCTGCCCGGTGCGCATGGTTCGCCGGATGTAGGGCTCGCACATGGTGCAGCTCTGGCAGCAGCCGAGCGCATCGGTGACGCCTTCGAAGCCGCAACCTGGGTGCGCGTCGCAGTGACGCTTCACCTCCTCGAACGTGACCCCGTGGCAGACGCAGCGATCGATGCGCATGGCTTCAGTCCACACCGTAGGCACGGTCGTCGGGGGAGAGGAACCCGTTGTCCGGGAACCCAAGCACCGATTGCGCCAGCGCGTCCGTCGTGAGGGCGCCGCGCTCGGGCACGGCACACGTGCCCACGTGTCCGTCGAGGTGCGCGACGCAGCTGCATCCGCCGTGGTGGCGGAAGGCCTGCCCGCCGCCGCAGGCGAGCGGCAGGTCGCCCTCGACCGCGGCGCTCGGCGCGCGCATGAACTTGTTGGCACCGCCGCGCCAGCCGCCGTCGCCGAAGAGCGCGGTGCGCGCGTGGTCGGCGATGGCGCCGAGCGGACGGCCCATCCGTGCCGCGGCCCAGCCGTCGATCACCGTGCCGTTCGGCCCGATGCTCGGCAGCGTGCCCTCGTGGCCGACGTAGCTCGTGTTGTAGTTGTAGCCCGTGTATGGGTCGCTGCCGAAGGTGGACGGTCCGTCGAAGCCCGGGCACTGCTGCACCGCAAGCGGCGTGCTGGAGTACGCCCACAGCGGCCCGGGCCGTACCGTGCCGCCGCACTGCTCGAAGTCCCACGCGATGGTGCGCAGGAGTCCCGCATCGCGCCGGTACAGAACGGCCGCGGGCATGGCACCGTTGGCGGACGCGTAGGCGTGCGCCGCCGTCGCCAGCTGGCGCAGGTTCGAGGTGCAGGCGACGGTGCGCGCCGCCCCGCTTGCCGCGCGCAGCGCGGGCACGAGGATCGCCGCAAGCACGGCGCATACCGCCACCACCACCACCGTCTCGACCAGCGTGAAGCCGCGGCGCATCACGTCCAGCTGCCGAGGAGGGAGCCGAGATCGTCGCCGTCGACGTTGCCGTTCTGGTCGAGGTCGGCGGCGCACCCGCGGCATGGGCCCCAGGCGCCGAGCATGATGCCGAGGTCGTCGCCGTTCACCGCGCCGTCGCCGTTCAGGTCCGCGGGACCCGCGCCCGGGCGCACGGCCACGACCGCGTCGATCTCCGGCACCGCCGACGCGTCCGCTGCCACGCGGATGCGCACGAAGCGGATGCCCGAGACGCCCGCGTCGGCAAGGTCGATGCGCGTGCCGCCGGCCGTGCCGTCGTAGATGGAGAGCAGTTCGGGCCACGTGAGGCCCTCGAGGTCGGCCGTCGCGATCGTCGGGTCGACGGGGCGCGCCGGATCGGTCGGCACCATGCCGGGCACCGTGTCGTACGGGCCGATGTCGGCGAAGCCGAGGGTCGGCAGCCCGCCGTCGGCCTCGATCGCCGGCACCGTGAACCAGGCGATGCCGTCCGCGCTCACGTCCACCGTGCCGCCGTCGTTGAACGTGCCGCCGACGATTCCCTCGGGATAGGACGCGTCGATGCAGAAGCTGTTGCCGTAGACGATCAGGTCGACGCCGAACGGATTGCGCGGGTCATCGACGACCGGCGCGTCGAAGCTCACCACGAGTTCGCCGCCGCGGCCGACCGAGACCAGTTCGCCTGGCATGAACGCGCCGTTGAACGGCGTGACGCAGCTTGGGTAGACGCCTTCGCCGGTGAAGCGGGTGGGCGCCCCGAGCGCCGCCTGCGGATCCTGGTACGACGCGCCCGCTCCCTCGCCGGCCTCGTAGCGCACGACGGCGCTCGCGCAGCGCGGCGGTGCCTGCGCGATGGCCGTCTCGGCCGCAAGGGAGGCGAGCGTGAGCGCGAGTGCCGCGCCGGCGCGGCAGGCACCATCCATGGTGCCGATGCGATGTGATGGCATGAAGCGACGGCCGTCTCGCGGCCGCTCCTCTGAGAGGGTCCTGTCGACCGTGGGCCCAAGTCGCGTGGGCATCGGTCGGTGCGCAGGCCGGTCTTCCGGCTGGGGGCTCCGGCCCGCCTTCCCGGCGCCGCGCGTTGCACGCGGTGCCAGTGGCATTGGGTCCGGCTGCAGGTCCAACTGACCCTGCGGCCCGTCACGGCGGCGCGTCCGCGGCGGTGTTTCACCGCCTTCCCGAACCGGCGCGCGCGAGGCCCCGGACGGACCGGTCCGGGCTCGTGCGTTCCGGCTTTCCGCAGCCACTCGGCTGCGGACGCCTGCGCGCGGGCACTGTACCGATTCGGGGCTTGAGCGTCCCGGAACTTTCTTTGACACCGGGTCTTCCGGGGGGGTAGATTTGGCCCCCTTCAGGGCATCCCGGCCAGTCCCGGGTGCGTAGCCAATTGATCCGATCCCCGTTGCCGACCTCGGCCACGGCCCCAGAGAACCCCCAGAGGCCTCGACGTGCACCGCCCGACGCGCCCGCAGCTCGTGCTCCCCTTCGCCCTGACCGCTGCCTTCGTGGCGGCCGTGCCCGCACTGGCGCAGGGCGGTGGCGACGCCCCCGCGGCCGGTGCCCAGCGCTCGGGCCTCACGGAGGCGGCTTCCAACTTCGTCCACAACGTGCTCATCGCGCGCCCGGAACAGGCGCAGGCGGCCGCCAACGTGCTGCTGGCCGATGACGTCGATCCGTCCGCGCTTGCCGACGCGGTCGACGCGGGCGACCTGGCCAAGCGGATGGAGGACGCGTTCCGCCGCAGCCGCCGGATGCCCGAGGTGTCCGATGCCGCCACGGCGCTCGAGACCAAGCTCGAGGCCGGCCGCCAGGCGCTGTCGCGCAAGATCGACCGCATCGAGGCGTCGGTCAAGATGCTCACCGGCCCGATGCGCGGGCAGATGATGGCGCGCGAGCGCCTGATGGCCGCCGGCGAGTACGCCGTGCCGGCGCTCCTTCGCGAACTCGTGAGTGGCCGCGACTCCGCCATGGAGGCCGCCGCGACGCGCATGCTGATCGACCTGCGCCGTCAGTCGGCGCTGCCGCTGTCGCTCTCGCTCGGGTCGCTCGACCCGGCGGCGCAGCGCAAGGTGTGCTCGGTGCTCGGGCAGCTTGGCTACCCCATGGCGGTGCCGGCGCTCCTGGACCTCGCGCAGTCGAAGGGCGTCACGCCGGACGTCTCCGAGGCGGCGATGGCCGCGGTGCGTGCCCTCGGCGGCACGGACGGCCCGGCGCACGAGGCCTACGCGCAGCTCTCGTACTCGTTCCTGACCGGGGACGTGTCCCTTGCGGCCTATCCCTCCGAGGGAACGCAGAACTTCTGGCGCTGGACCGAGTTCGGCGGCCTGGCTTCCGACAAGGTCTCGACCTCCGTCTACTACGACGTGATGGCCATGTTCATGGCCCGCCGCGCGCTGGAGCTTGACGCCAGCGACGACCGCGCGCTCGCCTGCTTCGTGGCCGCGGACCTGAGCCGCGAGGCGGCGATGGGCGATGGCGTCCTCGACCCGCTGTTCGCCGGCCAGGGCCGCTCCGCGCAGTTCTACGCCACGGTTGCCGGCCCGAAGACGATGCAGGACGTGATCCGCATCGGCATCGAGCTCTCGAACACCGGCCTGGTGCGCGCGGGGCTTGCCGCCATGCGCGAGACCTCCGGCTCCGCCGCGATGGTGGGCGACGGCACGACCGCCGTGGTGGCGGCGCTCGACTACCCCGACCGGCGCGTGCAGTTCGAGGCGGCGTTCACGCTGGCCTCGGTGTCGCCGCGCGCGGCGTTCCCGGGCAGCGAGCAGGTGGTGCCGCTCCTGGCGCAGGCCGTGCGCGGCGGCAGCCAGACGTTCGTCGGCATCATCTCCCCGACCGACGAGGACGCGCAGCGCGTCGCCGGCTGGGCGCGTTCGATGGGCTTCACCCCGCTCACCGCCGCGCGCAACGCGGCCGAGTTCAACCTGATCGGCGCCCGCAACGCCGGCTGCGACCTGGTGGTGATCGCCGGCAACGGCGCGCAGGTGCGGCGCGAGTTCGAGGGCGTGCGGGGCCTGCGCATGGGCGAGAAGGTGGCGGTGGTCCTGATGGCCCAGCCCGCCGACAAGCCCGGGCTCGACGAGCTGGCAGGCGCGTCCACGATGGTGCTCGGCGCCGACGTGAGCGAGGATGCCTTCAAGGCCGGCGTGGGCGAGCTGATGAAGGCCGCCACGGGCGGCGGCGTCGGCGCGGCCGATGCCTCGAACTACGTGGCCACCGCGATCGACGCACTCACGCGCATCGGCCTGTCGCGCGACGGCACCTACCGGATCGGCGACGCCGAGGCCGGCCTGGTGGACGCGCTGCGCGTCCAGGAGGGCCCGGTGAAGGCGATGGTGGCGGAGGTGCTGGCCCTCGTCGACTCGCGCCGCGCCCAGCGGGCGATCATCGACGCCGCGCTCGCCGCCTCGGGCGACGAGCAGGCGATGCTCCTGGGGCCGGTGGCGCGCAGCGCGCGTCGCTTCGGCTCGCAGGCCACCGCGGCGCAGACCGACTCGATCCGCGACCTGGTGCGCACCTCCTCGGGGTCGCTCGCCGACGCGGCAGCCGCCGCCTACGGCGCGCTCAGCCTGCCGTCGAGCGAGGCCGTCGACCTGATCATCAAGGCGCGCGTGCCGGGCACGAAGGCCGCTGCACCCGCAGACAGCGGCGCGGCCGGCGATGCCGGCGGCGACATGCCGGTCGACCCGGTGGCGCCGGCGCCGGTGTCCGAGGACGCGCCCGCGGACACGCCGTCCGGCAACGGCGACGAGTGAGTTGGGACGCGTGGGTTGGCGGCCGGGCGGGGCGCCTTCGCGCGCCGCCGAAAGCCACCCATGGGATTCGAACCCACGACCTGTGCTTTACGAAAGCACTGCTCTACCGCTGAGCTAGGGTGGCGATAAGGCAAACATAATAGCGCGCCCGGGCAAAATCCGCTGCAGCGGCGCCCGGCGATCGCCGACAATGGCGGTCATGGCGAGCCGTGCGGCCATGATCCCTCAGGAGGGGAGCGACCATGACCGACGGCACCACCCGAACCACCCGCTCGCTGCGCGCCGACGCGCGCGCCTCGCGCGCAGTCGAACCCGCGCCCCGCACCGAGCCGAAGCCCGCGCCCATGGCGCGCGTGGCGCTCAGCGAGCGCGTCCGCGCCGCGCTGCGCTGCGCCACGAGCGCCCCGTTCGTGGCGACGGCCGCGCGGCCGCACGCGGAGCTCGCCGAGCCCGCGCCCTTCATCTGCGGCTGATGCGCGAACGCTGAACGGCATGCAGGCGTCCGCCAACGTGCTGGTGCTGCTCGTCGACGACCAGCGGATCGTCGAGGCATCGCTGCGGCAGCTCCTTTCGGGCTTCGGTGACGTGGAACTGATCGCCGAGCGCGAGGCCGACGCGGGCCTGGCGACGGCGCTCGTGCGCCGTCCCGACGTCATCCTCCAGGACCTGAACATGCCGGGGATGGACGGCGTCGACCAGATCCGGCGCTTCCGCCGCACGCCGGAACTGGCCGAGACGCCGCTCGTGGTGCTCTCCGGCACCGAGGACGCGGCCGCCAAGGCGCGCTGCTTCGAGGCCGGCGCGAACGACTACCTCGTCAAGCCTCCGGATGCCGTCGAGCTGGTGGCCCGCATCCGCTATCACGCGCGCGTGGGCCGTGCGCAGCGCGACCGCGACCGCGCCCAGCGTGCACTGGCTGCCAGCCAGGCCGAATTGAAGCGCCGCAACGACGAGCTGGACGCGGCCAACCGCCGCCTGGCGCTTCACGCCGAGGTGCTGGGGCAGGAGAGCCAGGAGCAGCGCGAGCGCTTCGCCGAGGTCGCGGCGCTCGGGGCGCGCCTGACGCAGTCGCAGGACCTGGCCGAGGTGATGGAACAATCGCTGTCGATCGCGCGTCGCTTCACCGACGCGGACGCCGGCTCGATCTGGATCGCAGAGC
>VEQS01000088.1 GCA_018883105.1 Phycisphaerales bacterium | reverse complement strand
GCCGACGGCGTTGCGCGGCTTGCGCGCCCGCACCGTCCGGACGAGTGCGGCATCCGCCAGCATGTCGAGCCGCGTCTGCACGACGCCGGCCGGGGCATTCGTCAGCGCGCAGAGTTCCGAGAGCGTGGCCGGCGAGCGCTGGGTGCGGATCACCTCCCACAGGCACATGGCGTCCACGTCGCCCAAGGCGTCAAGCAGGACGGGATCCCGGGAGTTCAGCGGCGTTTCCCCCATCTGCGCGGAGGATAGGACGGTGACAGCACGAGTGACAGAATCATGGACAAGTTGTAGATGTGGAGCGCGATATCCGCAGAAATCGAGTGCCTCAACGGAGGCATGCGCGGCTCAAGCGACCCATTGCGGTGCCTTAATCACGGTACACGTGCGACAGTCGCATGCGCGATGAGTCCTGCGCTCCGGGCAAGGTCTGTCGTTCCATGCGCACGCGATGCCCTGATGGGGTGACCGACTTCCTGAACGGATTGACGTTGCTCGAGTCGTCGTGCCGCGATCAGGCCACGCATGCCCCCATCGGGGCACGGAGATACGAGAGCTTTACTTCATTGCACGCTCAATCGTGCCCCGACGGCGCTACGCACGTCGAAATCCAATGGTGTCACCCGAGTCGGTGATGGTTCGAGGTGGCGGATTGCGTTGATGCGGGTGGAGGGGTTGCTCGGCTGGAGATCGCGACCCCGTGTCGTGCTGCCCGAGCAACCCGGTGGAACAGCCCGCTGCGTGGCGGACTGTTGGGATTGGGGCCGTTCGCCGACGGACTCGGCGATGTGCGCCTGCGCGTGTTGCCAGGCATGGGTGCGGGGCATCGCCCGAGGAAATCGAATCATGCGTCTTCAGAACCTGATTACCGTGAGTGCCGCGTCCGCGGCCGTAGGGTTGGCGAGCTCGGCGAGCGCGGGCGACTGGGAGGCGTATCGGTCGGGCTTGGTGAATGCGGGCGGGTGGTTCTATGAAGGCTTCGCCTTCAGTAATGGATCGATGTCCGGCGGCACTTTGACGCAGACTGTCACTACCAACGCGGACCAGCGGGCCGTCTGGTACTCCTTCGGGTACGACTCGGGAGATGTTGTCCAGGCTCTTGGGGACGCGCCGGCGACGGTCGGCAACCTCGGACTCACCAGCCTGTCGGCGAGCGTGACCGTCACTGGTAGCCTGCTTCAGCGGGTCACCGGAGTTGCGAACGGTGAATGGAGTGAAGCAGATCCCTATCCGTCACAGGTCTTGACCTCATCGACTTCCGGCGTATCCATGGCGTGGTATGTCGAAGCCTTGGTCGGCGGGCAGTACACGATCTGGCTCTCCAACGCAGCCAATCGTCTCGACCTGAATGCAATCCGGAACCTGGGGGCTGCGAACTTCAGTGTCGCCCTGAATGCCGTCAACTTCGAGGCATTTCCGGCTTGGCCTCAAGGATCGTTGAGCTTCGCCGACACGCTTGCCAACGCCCGGTCGTTTGGTCTGCTGATCACGTCGAACTCGGCTGCCGGGAGTGATTTCGACGGCACCCCCCTCGAACAGTGGATCAATACTACCCCCGGCACAGGCTGGAACCCGTACGCTGTCCAGCGCAACGGCAGTTACGGTGCATTCTCCGAGGGGACCACGTCGATCACGATCGGAAACGCGATCCCCGCTCCCGGCGCCATCGCCCTCCTAGGCACGGCTGGGCTGCTCGGGTCCCGCCGGCGACGATCCTGACGCCTCCTTGCCACACGGAGTCGTGCTATGACTCGATTCGTCTCTCCGGCACTCGCCGCTCTCGGCTCCTTCGGTCGGCGCTTCTCATGCGCCTTTCTCTGGACCGTGATCGGTATCTCCCTGCACCACCGGTATCACTGAACCGACCGGCGCAGCCAGCCTCTGTCGGCCGGGGACACGCCCCTGGCCCGCAATCGCCGGCCCTCCCGCAGCTTCGGCTGCCGGAGGGCCGGCTTCGTTGTCTCGCAGCGAGCACGGCCAGCCCCGAGCGCCCCGCTCACACCACCACGTTCACCATCCGCCCCGGCACCACGATCACCTTCTTCGGGGCCTTGCCGCCGAGGTGCGGCACCACCTGCGGGTGACCGAGCGCGATCTGCTCGACCGCCTTCGGGTCCGCCTTCGCGGGCACCATGATGCGCGCGCGCACCTTGCCCTGGACCTGGACGGCGATCTCCACCTCGTCGTCGACGAGCATGGCGGGGTCGAAGGCCGGCCACGCCGCGTCCCACAGCCCGCGGTCGCCGCAGAGCCCCAGGCGGTGGGCGATCTCGTCGGCCGCGTGCGGGGCGAAGGGCCAGAGGATGCGCAGGAAGCGGTCGAGCTGGTCGCGGGTCATGCCGCCCTTGGTTGGGTCGGCGAGGTCGGTGGGGCGCGTGGCCGCGTTCACGAGCTCGATGAGCGCGGCGATCGCGGTGTTGAAGCTGAGGCGCCCGATGTCGTCGCCGACCTTGGCGATGGTGCGGTGCAGCAGGCGTTCGACCTTCGGGTCCGCCTCGGCGGCGAGGAGCGGTTCGCCCGTGCGCTCGTCGATCGCCAGGCGCCACGCGCGCTGCAGGAAGCGGAACACGCCCACGATGTCGCGGGTGTTCCAGGGCTTGGAGGCTTCCAGCGGGCCCATGTACATCTCGTAGAGGCGGAAGGTGTCGGCGCCGTACTCGGCGATGACGTCGTCCGGGTTGATGACGTTGCGCAGGCTCTTTGACATCTTGGCGACGATCTGCGTCACCTTCTGCCCGGTGGCGCGTTCCACGAACTCGCCGGGCGCGCGCTCGTCCACCTGGTCGACGGGCACCAGCGACCGGTCCGCGCGCTGGAACGCGTGGCTCGTGATCATGCCCTGGTGGAAGAGCTTGCCGAAGGGCTCGGGCGTCGAGACGTGCCCGAGGTCGAAGAGCATCTTGTGCCAGAATCGTGCGTAGAGGCAGTGGAGCACCGCGTGCTCGCTGCCGCCCACGTAGAGGTCGACGCCGCGGCCGGCCATCCAGGTGCGCTCGGCGTCGGGCGAGACGAAGCGCGCCGTGTCGTGCGGCGAGCAGTAGCGCAGGTAGTACCAGCAGCTTCCCGCCCAGCCGGGCATGGTGTTGGTCTCGCGCACCACGGGCGTGGAGGGCGGCAGCACGGCGGGATCGACCCCCGCCTCTCTGGCGGTCAGGTGCGTCCACGCGCGCGCCTTGGCAAGGGGCGGCTGCGGGGAGTCGCTTTCGACAGGCGAGTAGTCCTCGAGGGGCGGCAGCACGACGGGGAGCGCGGACTCGGAGACGGGGTGGTGATTCGCCTCGGCGTCGTAGACGATGGGGAACGGCTCGCCCCAGTAGCGCTGGCGGCTGAAGAGCCAGTCGCGCAGGCGATAGTTGACGCGCAGGCTGCCGATCTTCGTGCGCTCGAGCCAGGCGATCACGGCTTGCTTCGCGTCGGCGGTGGCCATCCCGTCGATCGAGAGCGTGGCGGGATTCGCGCTGTTGACCGCGCGGCCGTCGCCCGCGGTCGCGGCCTCGCCGGTGAAGGGCGTGCCGGGGATCTCGACCACCTGGACGACGGGCAGCGAGAACGCCGTGGCGAACTCGAAGTCGCGTTCGTCGTGCGCGGGCACTGCCATGATGGCGCCGGTGCCGTAGCCCATCAGGACGTAGTCGGCGGTCCAGATCGGGATGCGCCCACCCGTGGCGGGGTTCACCGCGAAGAGCCCGGTGTCGCAGCCGGTCTTTTCCTTGGACTGCTGGCGGTCGATGTCGGAGCGGTTGCGGGCCCACTGCACGTACTGCGCGAGCCCCGCGTTGCCGCGTGCGAGGGCCTGGGTGACCAGCGGGTGCTCGGGCGCGACCACCATGTAGGTGGCGCCGAAGATGGTGTCCGGGCGCGTGGTGAAGACCGTGAGCGGGTCGGCGTGGCCCTCGACCGAGAAGCGGATCTCGGCGCCCTCGCTGCGGCCGATCCACTCCGATTGCAGCGTGCGGGTCATCTCGGGCCAGTCGACGAGCGACAGGTCCTCGAGCAGCCGGTCCGCGTAGGCCGTGATCCGGAACATCCACTGCTTGAGCGGCATGCGCAGCACGGGATGCCCGCCGCGCTCGCTGCGGCCGTCGATCACTTCCTCGTTTGCCAGCACCGTGCCGAGCTTCGGGCACCAGTTGACGGTCTGCGTGCCGAGGTAGGCCAGGCGGAAGCGGTCGAGGTGCGCCTGGCGTTCGCGCGCGGTGCACAGCGACCAGCGCTTGGTGGTGTCGCCGTCGACCGGGACCTCCGCGTCTTCGCGCGCGAGGCGCGCCTCCAGCTCGGCGATCGGCCGTGCCTTGCGCACCGCGGGGTCGAACCATGACCCGTACGCCTGCAGCCAGATCCACTGCGTCCAGCGGTAGTAGCCGGGGTCGATGGTGGCGAACTCGCGCGACCAGTCGTACATGAAGCCGAAGCGCTTCAGCTGCCGGCGGAAGGTGTCGATCGCCGACTTCGTGGTGACTTCCGGGTGCACGCCGGTCTGGATCGCGTACTGCTCGGCGGGCAGGCCGAAGGCGTCCCAGCCCATCGGGTGCAGGACGTTGAAGCCCTGCATCCTCTTGTGGCGGCAGACGATGTCGGTGGCGGTGTAGCCCTCGGGGTGGCCGACGTGGAGCCCCGCGCCCGAGGGGTAGGGGAACATGTCGAGGCCGTAGAACTTGGGCTTCGACCCATCGAAGCCGGGCTCGCCGGGGTTCGGCTGGCGGAAGCCGTCCGTGGTGCGCGCGAGCGTCGACTGCCAGCGCTCCTCGATGCGGTTGGCGAGCGCGGCGGTGTAGCGGTGCGGCGTCTCGTCTTCGGCGGAGGCCATGGGCGGACGAGGTTACTGGCGACGCCGCAGGGCCCTACGATGCCCGCGATGCAGCCTCCCGAGGACGATGCCGGCGCCGTGCCGGAAGGGGCCGGCGACGGTCCGCGCGCCTCCGACGGACTGGAGGCGTGGGAACTGCCGTCGTCGGTGGCGAGTGCGTGGGTGGGATTCTGGCCACACAAGGAGGCGCCCGACGCCGACGAGGTGCGCCGGTCGCTGGGCACCTGGGTGGGGCGCGAGATCGACGCGGGCACGGCCGACCCGGACGACGAGGACATGATCTGGACGCTCATCGTGCGCATCCCGGGCGTGGTGTCGCCGGTGGCGTTCTGGGCGCAGAAGGCGCTCGAGGCCGACCCGCAGCAGCTGCCCGACCCGGCGATGGCCGCCAGCCCCTGGGTGATCGGCATGCAGACCCACCTGGAGGTGGGCGAGGCGGCCGACGAGTACTTCCACCTGATGGCGCTCCTGACCGGGGCGCTTCCCGAGCTGACCGGCGTGATGGACGTCTCGACCGCGCGGCGCTGGACGCGGCGCGAGCTCGACGAGCAGTTCCAGGCCGCCGACGCGGTGCCGAACGAGGAGCACCTGTGGACCATCACCGCGGTCGCCGCGCGCGAGGATGACGAGGCGCCGATGATGCTCTTCACCACTGGCCTCACGCGCTGCGGGGTGCCGGAACTCGAGATGCTCGAGGTGCCCGCGCGCCACGCGCAGGCCGCGGCCATCCTGATCAACCACGTGGCAAGCCTGCTGCTCGAGTCCGCGCCGCCGCCGCCCTGCGAGCCGATGGAGGTGGGCCCCGAGTCGCGCGTGGCGCTGGTGCCGTGGAAGGAGTGCGTGCAGTTCATCGAGGCCGAGGCGCCCGGCTCCGGCACGTTCCGCGAGAATGCCGAGAAGGACGGCGATGCGTCGTTCATGGGCGTGCGCGCGGTGGTCTGCGCCGCCGAGAAGCGCGGTGCCTTCCGCAAGGTGTGGGCCTGGCCCAAGGACATCATCGACCGCATGGAGGACGGGCGTGCGGTGCTCTACGCGAGCGAGCACGCGGCCGCCGCCACCGAGCGCCGCGCACAGCGCACGTGGCATGCGTTCGCCACGGCGTTCGCGAGCGTGAAGCGAGCGGACGACGAGTCGGTGGCGTCGCTCGCCGAATCGGCGTTCCACGTGCAGGCGCCGGTGGGCACCGTGGACGACCAGGACCGCCGCGAGCAGGGGTGGTTCGTGGTGCACCGCTTCGACCATGACGTGGTGGAGGCAACCCTCTCCGAGGACCCGGTGACGGGCGACGAGATGCACGCAGGCGACACCATCCGCATCCCGCGCGAGCGGATCACCGACTGGCGCGTGATGCTCCCCGAGGAGATGTTCGGGCCCGACCGGAGCGTGGCGCTCCTCGAGGCGATCGACCGGCTGCGGGGAATCGCGTGAGTGCGCACGGCCCGCACGACGCGGCGCCGGGCCGCGAGATCGACGCGGGGGCGATGCCCGCGGCGTTCGAGGCGCGCTCGGAGTTCGAGGCGCAGTGCGTGCGATCGGTGCTGGAGGACGCGGGCATCGCAAGCGTCATTCCCCCCACCGGGCAGGCGGTCTTCGGATTTCCCCTGCGCACCGGCGGCAACACCGTGCCGGTGCGCGTGCTGCCCGAGGACCTGAGCCGTGCGCGCCAGGTGCTGGCCGAGGCGCGCTGGACGGGAAAGAGCATCGACTGGGACGAGGTGGACGTCGGCGAGGTGCCGCCGGAGGTGGCGCGCATGCTGGGCGACGGGCGCGCCAGCCGGTGGATCCGCCGGGGCATCCTTGGCGTAGCGTGGGTGATCATCGCCATGATCGTCGTGTTCGGGATGGTGATTCCCCTGGTCAAGCGCATTCTGTCATGAAGCTTCGTTCCGTCGCCATGAATTCGTTCGCCGTGCTCTCGCTCGCGGGCCCGCTTCTCCTGGCGGGATGCGGGTACCGCCTCGACGGCAAGGTGGTCGACGGCTTCAGCGGCGTGTCCATCGGGCGCGCCGACGACCCGGACGCGCGCAAGTCGGGGATCGGCGGCGCGACGGTGGAGCTGGTGCGCGAGCCCGACACCATGAACCGCACCGTGGCCGCGCGCGCGACGAGCGACGATGCCGGCCGGTTCACGCTGGAGGTGAACGGCTTCGGCGCGGGATGGATGGAGGAGCAGTGGCAGATCCGCGTGCGCCGCAGCGGCTTCGAGACCATCGAGACCGACCTGCAGCTGCCGCGCGAGCCGAAGGGCCGCGTGGCGATCGTCACCATGGCGCGCGGCAAGAGCCGGCCGTTCCGCGAGCCGGAGAACTCGCGCCGCCTGATCGACGAGGCACGCTCCTACGACGCGGGGATCGGCGGCACGCTCCGCTAGAGGGCGACCGGCGATGCGCAGGCGCTACCACCTCCATCCGCCGGGACTCCTCTACCTGCTGCTCGTGGTCGTGCTGGGGATCGCCGCGGCGAACCGGCCGGGGAACCTGCTGGTGTGGGTGTTCGCGGCGATGCTTGCGGGCGTCCTGGTGTCGGGAATCCTCTCGGGGCCGACCCTGATGTGGCTCTCGGCCGCGCGGCTCCTGCCGCGCACGGCGCGCGCGGGCGAGCCGCTGGTGGTCGGGTACTCCGTCACGCAGCGATCGCGGCTGTGGCCGGCGTTTGCGCTCCACGTGCGCGAGCGCGAGGCGCCGCCCGGCTCGCGCGCCTTCGTGCAGCACGTGGGCCCGGGCGAGACGGTGGTGGCCGAGGCGGTCTTCTGGCCCGAGCGGCGCGGACGGCTGGTGCTGCCGTCGTTCCGGCTGGAGACGTCGTTTCCCTTCGGGTTGATCCGCAAGAGCATCCGCTTCGACGAGCGCGGAGAGTGCCTGGTGCTGCCGCGCACGGTGCGCCTGCGCGCGGACGTGCTGCCGGAACTGGCGGGTGCCGGGCGGTCGGGTGCGTCGTCGAGCCTGCGCGTGGGGCCGGGCACGGACTTCGTGGGGCTGCGCGAGTACCGGCCCGGCGACCCGATGCGGCACGTCGCGTGGCGGCGGAGCGCGGCGCTGGGGACGCTGGCGGTCACCGAACGCACGGTCGACGCGCCGCCGAGGATGCACGTGGTGCTTGACCTGCGGCGCACGACCGATGCGCTGCGGGTGGACCCGGCGGGGCGCGCGCCGCGCGACCTGGAAGAGGACGCGATCGTGCTGGCGGCGAGCCTGCTGGCCGACGCCTCGCGCGCCTCGATGGAGACGCGGCTCAGCGTGCTTGGGGTCGATGCGGGCACCGGCGGCGCGCGCGGCGGCATCCGGCACCTGAACCGCCAGCTGGCGTCCCTGGCCGCGATCGACCTCGATGCCCCGCGCCGCGCGGACGACCGGATCCCGCCCGTCCGCGACCGCGCCGCGACCGTCGTGGTGCACGTCGATCGCGCGGACCTGTCGCTGTCGCCCTCCGCGATGCACGTCGGGGCCGCGCAGCTTGGGGTCCTCTCGGCGGGAGGCCGGCCGTGAACGTCGCGGTCGCGTTCCGCCGGATGGTGCTCGTCACGTGCCTCTGCGCGATCGCGGCGTTCGCCGCCAGCGAGCGGATGGGCTGGTTCCTGGTGGCGGCGGGCATCGCGGCGGTGGCGGGCACTGCGCTCGCCGACGGGCCGCGCGCGCGGTCGATCCCGCCGTGGTCGGTGCGCGCGCTGATCCTGGCGGCGATCGGGTGGGGTGCGTTCGACTTCCTCTCGCGCCCCGAGGCCGAGGAGGCCGCGCGCGTGGTGGGCACCGTGGTGACGGTGGCGATGCTCGCCAAGCTCTGGGAACGCAAGTCGGCGGCCGACTGGCGCGGCATCATCGCGCTGGCGATCGTGCTCCTGGTGAGCGCCGCGCTCGGGACGAGCGACTTCCTGGTGGGGCTGCTGGTGATCGTCGGCGTCGCGGTGCTGGTGCCGACGGCGATGCTCTACCAGGTGGTGGCGGGCACCGAGCGCTCGGCCACGGAGCGTCGCCAGGCCGCGCCCGCAGGAAGCCCCGCGCCCGCCGCGGAGAGCCCGCAGGGGTCGCATGCGGCGCGGAGCCTCCGGAGGCTGGCCACGGTGGGCATCCTGCTGGGACTGTCGCTCAGCGTCGGGGCATTCGCGGTGTTCCCGCGCGAGATCGGGGTGGCCGGGCGTTCCGGCGCGCGCGTCTCCGGGTTCCGCGCGGGCATCCAGCTCTGGAGCGCGGGGCGCATCTCGCAGTCCTCGCGCGTGGCGATGACGGTGCGGCTCCTCGACCCGCGTGATGCGCCGGCGGAACTCGTGATGCCGCTGCGGATGCGCGGCGCGGTGCTCGAGCGCTACGACCCGGGCGAGGCGCGCTGGCGCGAGGCGGCCGACCGCAGCCGCTGGCGCACGTACCGGATCGCGCCGGGCGCCGGGTTCGAGCCCTTCTCGCCGATCGTCGGCGAGGAACGCTCCAACGTGTGGACGCAGGACGTCCAGATGCGGTCGCTGGCGAGCGACCGCATCTTCTCGGCGTGGATGCCGCTCTCGATTGCCGGGAACGAAGAGCGTTCGGTGGCCCTTGACCCGCGCACCGGCGAGCTCACCGACCTCGGCACGGGGTCCGGCGGCCGGCCGCAGGCCTACCGCATCCGCATGCAGGCGTTCCCGTCGCCGCGCTTCGTCGAGGCGGTGCTGCCGAACTCGGCGCCGCGGCCGGGGCGCACGGTGTCGTTCCCCGTGCCGCGGGTGCGCGAGATCGCCGATCGCATCCTGGGCGAGTCGGAGCTGGTCGACCTGCCGACCGAGGAGGAGATGCGCGAGGACCCGGAACTGCGCCGCGTGCGCGCGCGCCGCATCGCCGCGTACTTCGAGGCGTTCCTCTCGAGCCCGAGATTCCGCTACACGACCGACCTCTCCGACTTCCGCCGGATCGGCGAGGAGGACCCGATCGTCCTCTTCCTCGAGCGCTACCGCTTCGGGCACTGCGAGCTGTTCGCCTCGGCGATGGTGGCGCTGTGCCGCTCGGTGGGGATCGACGCGCGCGTGGTGACGGGGTTCCTGTCCACGGAGTACGACGGCATCTCCGACCGCTACGTCTTCCGCGAGTCGGGCGCGCACGCGTGGGTCGAGGTGCGCACGGGCGACTGGCAGTGGATGACCTTCGACCCATCGCCGATGGAGGAGCTGCTTGCCATCCAGCAGGCCAACCGGACCTGGCTCGACGGGTTCCGATGGATCCTCGATCCCATCGAGTTCGCCTGGAACAGCCGCTTCGCGGGCTTCGACAGCCGTGCGCAGGCGGACCTCGCCGAGCGGATCGGCGAGGGCTCGCGGCGCGCGCGCGACCGCGCCGCGGCGATGCTCGAGTCCCTCGAGCGCACGTTCACCGCGTGGTTCATGCCCGGGGCGGTCGGCTTCGCGTGGGCGGTGTCGGTGGCCGGCGGCGGCATCGTGGTCACGGCGATCGTCTTGATCGTGGCACGGCGCACGGCGCGCGTGCGCCGGCAGCTCTCGGCCGAGGACCTCTCGGCGGCACGACGCGTGATCCTGGCGCGCGACGCGCGCTTCTACCTCGATGCGCTCGACCTGCTTGACCGCGCGGGGCTCGGCAAGCCGCGCTGGCGCACGCCGATGGCACATGCGGAATTGCTCCGCGGGGAGGATGCCGCGATCGGCCATGCGTTCGCCGACGTGGTGGCGCGGCTGTACCGCATCCGCTACGGGGGCCGCCGTCCGCGTGCGGCCGAGCGCACGGAGGACGAGGAATCGCTCGCGCGGCTGCGGGGCGTGCTGGCACGTGGCTACACTCGGCCGTCCGCACCGGCCGCAGCCGCCGGCGCCTGAGGAGGAACGATGCCCGTCGCACGGTCACGAACGCTTGAATGGAGGCGCAGCCTCGAGGAACTCTGCCAGAAGGGCGGGGCGCTCGAGGTGGCGATCGCGCGCGACGGCGACCGCGGGCATGACCTGGTGTGGCGGCTTCGGATCCTCGCGGTGCGCGACGACGGCATCGTGGTGGAGAACCCCGGTGCCTTCGGGCGGTCGCTGCCGCTCCATGCGGGCACGCGCCTGATGGCATTCATCGTGATCGGCCAGAATCGCTGGGAGTTCCGCACCGCGGTGGTGGAGGAGATCGCCCCCGGCAAGCTGGCCGAGGCGCGCAGCGGCGCGGCGCGGCTGGCGCTGCCGGACCGCGTGGAGCGCTGCCTGCGCCGGCATGCCCGCTACGAGGTGGGTGCGCTGGCGCTGCCGCCGGTGGACGTGTGGCCGCTCCTGGACCCGAAGAGCGTGGTGGCCGCCGAGCGCGCCAACGAGCTGGCATTCGCGGCGTTCGCCGAGGGCCGATCGCACGGCGCATCCGACGAGGAGGCGCTCCTGCCGAACGTGGGGCCGAAGTTCACCGCGCACGTGGCCAACATGGGCGGCGGCGGTGCGGGGCTGATCGTCGAGCCGGCGCAGGCCGGCATCCTCTCGCGGCACCGGCTGTTCTGGCTGCGGCTCGAGCTCGGCGACGGCTGCCCGGTGCCCATCGTGACCACGGCGAAGCTGGTGCATGTCCACATCGACAGCACGCAGCGCTCCTACGCGGGCATGAGCTTCGACTTCTCGTTCAACCCCGGGCACCAGCGGACGGTGGCATCGCAGGTGGAGTGGGTGGTGCGCTCGCTCGAGTCGCGGCAGTCGCACTGAGGGCGTGTGCCGTGCGCAGCAGCACGGCGGACTTGTGCAGGCTCTCCTCGTACTCGGCGCGCGGCACCGAGTCGGCCACGATGCCGCAGCCGGCCGAGTAGCGGAGCGCCCCGCCCGCGGGCGACGCTCCCGCGAGCGTGATGGTGCGGATGGCGACGTTGAGGGCGATGCGGTGCGGGGAGACCAGCCCGACGGCGCCGCAGTACGGGCCGCGCGGGCTGGGCTCGAGCGCGTCGATCACCTGCATCGCGCGCACCTTCGGGGCCCCGGTCACCGATCCGGGCGGGAACGTGGCCCGCAGCAGCTCTGCCGGCCCGGTTCCGGCGCGAAGCGTGGCGCTCACCTCGGCCACGCCGTGCAGCACGGTCTCGTGCGACTCGATCGCGCGCGCAAGGTCGACGCGCACCGATCCGGGCGCGGCCACGCGGCCAAGGTCGTTGCGCATCAGGTCGACGATCATGTGGAGCTCGGCGGCGTCCTTCTCGCTCGCGGCGAGCGCGCCGGGCGCCTCGTGCGCGGGAAGCGTGCCCTTGACCGGCCGCGTGACGGCGCGGCCCG
>VEQS01000087.1 GCA_018883105.1 Phycisphaerales bacterium | reverse complement strand
AGCAAGCGCATCCGCAAGTCGATGGAAGGCGTCGACTTCTCCAAGGCGCCCGCGAAGAAGCCCGGCGGCTTCATGCAGCGCGCCTACGAGAACGCGATGAGGCGCGCGCAGGAAGCCCAGCGCGGCGCCGAGGCGCGGCGGGGCGCGCCGAGCCGGAAGTTCCGCGACCGCTGAGCGGCGGGCGCCGCGCCCGATGGACGCCGAACGCACCATCGTCGCCGTCGCCTCGCCCCCGGGCGCGTCGGCGCGCGGCATCGTGCGGACGAGCGGGCCGTGGGCGTGGACGCACGTGGGGTCCATCCTGGCGGACGGCGACGCGATGCCGGCGCGGCCGTCCCGTGGCGTGCGCGTCGCGCGGCTCGCCTCCCCGCCGATTCCCGTGATGATCGTGTCCATGCCGGGGCCGTCAAGCGCCACCGGCGAGGATTGCGTCGAGATCCATGCGCCGGGGAACCCGCTGCTGCTGGCGCGAATCGTGGACGCGGTGATCGCCGCATCGCAGGGCGGCGCCCGCCGCGCGCACCCCGGCGAGTTCAGCGCGCGCGCGGTGCTGTCGGGTGCGGCCACCCTCGCCGACGCCGACCGCGTGGCGCACGCGATCGCCGCCGAGACCGACGCGCAGCTCGAGGCCGCGCGCGCGCTCGAGCACGAAGCCCCGGCGCGTGCCGCTGCCGAGGACGCCGAGACGTTGGCCGGGACGCTGGCGCTGGTCGAGGCGGGGATCGACTTCACCGACCAGGAAGACGTGATGGCCATCGCGCGCACGGAGCTCGAGCGGCGGATCGAGGCCCTGCGCGGCCGGATCCGCGGGCGACTGGCGTCCGAGCATGGCTCCGGCAGGGCCGCCGGCGCCGCGCGCATCGTGCTGGCGGGCGCGCCGAATGCCGGCAAGAGCTCGCTCTTCAACGCGCTGCTCGGGCGCATGCGCGCCGTCGCGTCGCCCCAGCGGGGCACCACGCGCGATGCGATCGAGGAGGCGATCGTGCTGCCGGGCGGCACGCAGGCGGTGCTGGTCGACGTCCCGGGCATCGAGGAAGCGACCGAGACGCTCGACATCCGCATGCAGGCGCGCACGGCGGATGCCCTGCGCCGCGCGGACATGGTCGTCTGGTGCGATGATGGCCGCGAAGGCTGCGACCCAACGCGCGCCACCGGGGCCGACCTGCGGGACGCCGGCATCATCCACGTGCGCACGAAGTGCGACCGGGACACGCCGGGCGCAAGCATCGCCACCATCGCCACCAGCGCCCGCACCGGTGCCGGCCTCGACGCCCTGCGCTCGGCGCTCGCCGACGCCGCCTCCCGTGCCACGCCGAAGTCGTCCGCCGCGGCCCAGCTCGGCTCGGCACGTGCGGAGCTCCTCGCCGAGGCCGAGCGCGCGCTTGCGGACGCCGCCGGCGAGACCGCGCCGGAACTCGTCGCCGCCAACCTGCGCATCGCACTCGACCGGCTCGGCGAGGTGGCCGGCGCCATTCCGCCCGACGACGTCCTCGGACGCCTCTTCGCGCGCTTCTGCATCGGCAAGTGAAGGCATGGGGCCCGGTCCGCGCGGCACGCGGGGTACCCTGCCCCGCGTGCAGGGCTCGATCGACATCCGCGTGCGCTACTGCGAGTGTGACCCGATGGGCGTCGTGCACCACACCGTCTACCCGGTGTGGTTCGAGATGGGGCGCACGGAACTGCTGCGCTCGACCGGCCGCACCTACCGGGACATGGAGGCAGCGGGCCTGCTGCTTGCCGTCGTGAAGCTCGAGGTGACCTACCGCCAGCCCGCGCGCTACGACGACCTGGTCACCCTGCGAACGCGCCTCGAGCGCGTCGGCGCCGTGAAGGTCGAGCACTCCTACGAACTCGTGCGCGGCGGCGACGTGCTGGTCGTCGGCGCCACGACGCTCGCCTGCCTCGACCGCGAGGGCCGGGCGCGTGCGCTCCCGGAGGGCATCCTGGGCGGCACGGCCGCGCCGCTCACGCCGGCGGCGGCCCGATCCGGGTCCTGACCCGCAGGCCGGGTGCGCGCAGCTGCAGCCTGAGCTTCGCGAGCGCCCCCGCGCGCAGCGCCCGGTCCACCGCGAATCCAAGCGGGGCGCTTGCCACGCCGATCACCATCGCCACCGGCGTCGCCGACTCGAGCCACGTCTCGGCCACGAGGTCAGCGGGCATCGCGGCGATCCATGCGTCGGCGAACTCGCCGCGGCGCTCGGCATCCTGGCGCGCCTGCCGCGCGATCGCCGACACCTCGCGCCCGATGCCGACGTCGCGCTCGCGGAAGGCGCGCTGCTCGCAGAGCTTCTGCACGCGCCGCAGCGCGGGATCCGCGGCGGCGGATCCGGGTGCGGGCGATGGTGGGCGACGGCGTGCCACGGCCCCATCGTAGATCGTTGCCGCGCGTGCACGGGTATCGTGCGCGCCCCATGGTCGCCGTGACGCTCGACCGCCTGCGCAAGGCCTACGACGCGACCGTCGCCGTCGACGGCGTGAGCCTGGACGCGCCGGCGGGCGGGCTGACCTTCCTGCTCGGCCCATCGGGCTGCGGCAAGACCACCATCCTGCGGATGATCGCCGGCTTCCTGGAGCCCTCGGGCGGCGCGATCCGATTCGGTGCGCGCGACGTGACGCACGTCCCCGCCGAGCAGCGCAACTGCGGCATGGTGTTCCAGAGCTACGCGCTGTGGCCGCACCTGACGGTGGCGCAGAACGTGGCCTTCGGCCTCGAGGTCCGCAAGGCGGGCGCGGAGGAGATCCGCCGCCGCGTCGGCGAGGCGCTCGACATGGTGCGCATGGGCGCATATGCCGCGCGACGCCCCAACCAGCTTTCCGGCGGGCAGCAGCAGCGCGTCGCGCTGGCGCGCGCCATCGTCTACCGGCCGGAGGTCCTGCTCCTCGACGAACCGCTCTCGAACCTCGACGCCAAGCTCCGCCTGGAGATGCGCGGCGAGATCCGGCGCATCGTCGACGAGATGAAGGTCACCGCCATCTACGTCACGCACGACCAGAAGGAGAGCCTGAGCCTCGCCGACCGCATGGTGGTGCTCCGCGACGGCTGCATCGAGCAGGTCGGCGGGCCGCGGGAGCTCTACGAGCGGCCCGTGAACCGCTTCGTCGCGGAGTTCCTGGGCGAGACGAACTTCCTCGACGCCGAGCCCGAGGGCGCGGTGCCAGGCGGACGCGCCGTGCGCACGGCCGCGGGCATGCTGGTCTCGGCCGTCGTTCCCGATCGCCCCGCAGGCACGCGGCTCGTCGCAAGCGTCCGTCCGGAGTCGCTGCGCCTCGCCGCAGGCGGCGACGTCCCCGCGGACCGCCCTGCCCTGCGCGGCACCATCGCCGAGAGCACCTACCTCGGCGAGATGGCCCAGCACCGCGTCGACTGCGGCGGCACGATGGTGAAGGTGTTCGAGCTCAATCCGCGCCAGGCATCGCGCCGCGGGCAGGCAGTGGCGCTCACGGCCGAGCCCGACCAGGTCGTGCTCCTCGACCGCTGAGGGCGGGCTGCGCCCGCGCGTATGTTCCGCGCATGCGCAGCCCGATCGCCTCGGCGTCCGTCGTCACGCTCATCGCCTCCGTGCTCGCCGCGTCCGGCGCCGTCCACGCGCCGCCGGCGGCGCCCCCGAAGGACGAGCGCATGGGCTGGTGGCGCGATGCCCGCTTCGGCATGTTCATCCACTTCGGGCTGTACTCGACGCCGGCCGGCACCTGGGACGGCAAGTCCGTCGGCGGCGTCGGCGAGTGGCTCCTGCAGAACGCGAAGGTCGACCCGATCGCCTACGAGCGGACGCTCGTGCCGCAGTTCAACCCTTCGAAGTTCGACGCCCGCGAGTGGGCCCGCATCGCCAAGGACGCCGGCATGGGCTACGTGGTGATCACCACCAAGCACCACGACGGGTTCGCGCTCTGGGACAGTGCCGCCAGCGACTACGACGTGATGGCCACGCCGTTCCGCCGCGACATCATGAAGGAGCTGTCGGATGCCGTGAATGCCGAGGGCATGCGCATGTGCTGGTACCACTCGATCATGGACTGGCACCACCCCGACTACCAGCCCAGGCGCGAGTGGGACACGCGACCGGTCGACCCATCCTCGTTCCCGCGCTACGTGGACTACATGCACGCACAGCTGCGTGAGCTGCTCACCAAGTACGGCGACATCGGCATCCTGTGGTTCGACGGCGAGTGGGAGGGCACCTGGAACCACGACTGGGGCAAGAAGACCGACGACTTCGTGCGTTCGCTGCAGCCGAGCATCATCGTCAACAACCGCGTGGACAGCGGCCGCGCCGGCATGGAGGGCTTCAGCGCCGACGAGCACGCGCGCGGCGACTACGGCACCCCCGAGCAGACCATCCCCCCCAACGGCATGCCCGGCAAGGACTGGGAGACATGCATGACGATGAACGACACCTGGGGGTACAAGGCGTCGGACATGAACTGGAAGAGTGCGCAGACGATGATCCGCATGCTCTGCGACATCGCGTCGAAGGGCGGCAACTTCCTGCTGAACGTCGGGCCGAAGGGCGACGGCACCATTCCCGAGGAATCGGTCGCGCGCCTGAAGCGCATGGGCGAGTGGATGCGCGTCAATGGCGAAGCGATCCGTGGGACGACGGCGTCGCCATTCACGAAGAAGTTCCCGTGGGGGCGGGTGACGATGCGCAGCCTGAAGGGCGAGTGGAAGGATGCCACCCGCCTCTACCTGCACGTGTTCGACTGGCCCGCGGACGGCACGCTGCGGCTCGAGGGCATCTCGAACGATGCGTGGGGCGCACGGGTGCTCGGCACGGGGGACCGCACGCCCGCCGCGCGGCAGGACGGAGGCGCGATCGTCGTCACCGGGCTTGGAGCGGCGCCCGTCGATGCCGACTGCACCGTCGTCCGACTCGACCTCAAGGGCACGCCGCAGGTCACGCCGTTTTCCGTCACGCCCGCGGCGGATGGGTCGGTCGCCTGCATGGCCGCCGATGCCATCGTGACGGGCAGCATCCAGTACGAGGACCGATTCGCGAACCTCGGATGGTGGCGCGACATGGCCAGCACCGCGTCGTGGCCGATTGCCGTCCCGGCCGCCGGGACGTTCGACGCCACCATTGACTACGCCGCCTCCGCCGAGTGCGGCGGCACTGGCGAGTGGCAGGTCCGCGTCGACGGGAAGACGGTGGCATCCGGCACCGTCGAGCTTCGCGGCCGCGGCGGCTGGGGCGACTTCGCCACCGTGCCGCTCGGGCGCGTCGCGCTCCCCGGCGGGAAGAGCGAATTCCTCGTGAAGGCCGCGCGCAAGGCGGGAGATTCCTTCATCAACCTCCGCCGGATCGACCTGCGGCCGGCCAAGTAGCCTGTTCCGCCCGATGACCACCGACGCCGCACCGACCTTCACGATCAACGGTTCCGCCGTCACGCTCGTGCCGCAGGCGCGCGAGCCGTTCTCGTGGCTGGCGAGCCAGGTCTACCGGCACCTGCACGACGGTGCCCCGCTGCCGGCGCTGCTCGGGATGCTTGCACACGAGGGACTCACCACGCAGTCGCTGCCTCCGCAGGACGCGCGCATCCAGGCCATCCTCTGGACGCTGTGGCAGCTCGGCCTCGCCGGCCTCAAGGTCGAGGGAGAGGGCGCGGACCGCAAGGTGACATGGGAGCGCGGCAGGCACCCGGGGATCAACGGCACGCCCGTGGCCGACTGCTTCTCCGCCGAGGCGATCGCCGACGGCCGTGCCATGGCCGCGGCGCTGGTGGTCGCAGGCAGCCGCGCGATGCACATCAACGGCACCGATGTCAAGGTGCACATCAACAACCTCGAGCTCGTCCAGGCGCAGGCCGCCGAGGTGGCCAAGCGCCAGGCCGACCCGGGCCACGACCCGTGCATGGCAGCCTCGCGCTACGTGGCGGAGCTCATGAACGACGGCGCCGGGCCCGAGGACCTGCGCCTGCGCGCGGCCATCGAGCTGGCCGCCGACCTCGGCGTGCGCGCGCTGTTCGTCGACACGGTCAACCGACAGCTGCGCATCGCGGCCTTCAGCCGGGAAGCGTCGCTTGCCGCCGCATTCCTGCAGGGCGTGCCCGCGGAGCAGTTTCCGGCGGTGCTTTCGCGCGCGGACACCCTGCACAAGGCGGCCGAGGACGCCGGCCGCAAGCTTGCCGAGCAGATGACCGCGGCGCAGCGGGTCGCCGGCGGCGTGGCGGCCGCGAAGGCAGGCACGGCTGCGGCCAGGCCGGCCCCAACCGCGAACCCGGTGCGGCGCCGCCGGCGCTGACGGTTCGGGATATTCGGTCTGTGGCGGCCGCCGTCGGCGGCGAACCGGCGTCAATCCGCCGCGGATCGCCTTGACCGTCCGCCGCGGGAAACGACCCTCTCGCTGTCGTGCCGCCACTCGCCACCCACATCGAGCTGCAGGTCGGGTCACCCGAAGCGGCGTGCGCCTACCGAACCATGCTCGGCGACCTCCGTGGAATCGCCGTCTCGGACCGACCGCTCCTGGAGGGTTGCGTCGCGGATGCGGCGATCGCACCGACCAACAGCTTCGGCTACCTCGATGCGGGCATCGACGGCGCGTTCGCGCGCCGGTTCGGTCGCCGCCTCCAGCGAGCCCTCCAGGAGCGGATCGGCCTCGACTTCGAGGGCGAGATGCCCGTCGGCGAAGCCCTCGTCCTGCCGACCGGCGACCTGTCGCTGCCCTTCGTGGTGGCCGCACCGGCAAGCCAGTTCCCCTCGGCGATCGCCACCGAGCCACTCCTGTACCGATCGCTCATCGCCGCCTTCCGCGCCATCGATGCCTGGAACGTGATCGAGGAGGGCCCGCCGATCGAGCGGATCATCCTGCCGGACGTCGCGCAGGCATGCGCCGGATGGGATGTCGACCGACTGGCGCCGCAGGTGCGGCGCGCCATCGAGGTGTGGCAGCAGTCGCGGCTCGGCCTGTCGCGACGCGCGGCCTGAGCGGAGATCCCGCCGCTACGCCACCATCGGCGCCAGTGGTGCGCCGATCGACGCAGTGACCGCCCGCAGCAACTCCGCTTCCTCGACCGTGGTGGTGCCGTCGGCCCCGACGCATGCCACCGCCGCATCGACGAGCCGTCGACGCATCCCGGTCCCGGTGCCGGCGAAGGCACGAAGCGACGCATCGAGCGCATCGAGCGTGCAGCGCGCCGGTGCCGAAGGACGCGGGCCGAGCGACGGTTCGACCGCCCGGGCCGCGGCCCATGCGCGCAGGGCACCGGCCTCGTCGCGTGCGCCCGACCACGCCAGGACGCTGACGACCAGGCCCAGGTCGTCGTTCGTGGCGCGCTGCCCCGGCACGGGTGCCGCGCCACGCCCCTCGACCCCCTGGCGCAGCAGGATGCGCACCGTCCACTCCACCCGGTCCACCTCTCCGTCGGCGGCGATCAACTGGGCGAGCACGACCCGGAACGAGGCGTACTGCGCAGGCGAGAGCTGGGCGAGCGACGCGGCGCAAACCTCGAGCAGCGGCAGCCGCGTGGCGGCCGCGAGCGTTCCGTGCCGCGCGAAGGACTCGACCTCGACGGACAGTGCCCGGTCCTCGCGCGCGATCGTCTCCAGCTGGCGCCGTCGCTCCGAGGGCTCGGCCGAGAGCAGCATCCGGCACACGACCGCGCGCGCGGAGAACGGCGAGTGCGCCGCCTCGAGCACCGCGGCCGGCACTGACGCCAGGATCTCGGATGCACGGGATACCGTGGCGGGCGTGGGCGATCCCATGGTCGCGCGGGACTCGGCGAGCGCGGCCGCCGTGACAAGCGACGCCGATCGATCGGCCCGCGGCGGCGCACCCGAGCCAGCGAACCCGGATGCCGACGCGACCGCCGACGCCGACGCACGCACCGGTGCCCCTCCCACCCCTGCCTCGATCGCCGGCAGGCTGCGGATGCGGCGGATGCGCTCCTGGAGCGGCGGGTGCGTGGCGAAGAGCGACGCCACCCCGTCGGCGAACAGGAAGTGGCTGAACTCGGCCGCCGCCGGCGCATCGAGCCGGCTTCCGGCGCCCGAGGCGATCTTCTCGAGCGCGCCCGCGATGCCGTCCGGGTTGCGCGTGTACTGGACGGCGCTGGCGTCGGCGAGGTACTCGCGCTGGCGGCTCACGGCGCTCTGGATGATGCGACCGAAGAAGTAGCCGACGATGCCGATGAGGAAGAGCCCGAGTCCCAGCGCCGCCATCAGCGCGGCGCCGTCGTTCTTCCCGCGCGAACGCCGGCCCGACCCCATGGCGCGCAGCATCACGCGGCCGATCATCGAGATGGCCACGATGCCGCCGAGCCATCCGACGAGCCGCATGTTCAGGCGCATGTCCTGGTGGAACACGTGGCTGAACTCGTGCGCGACGACCCCCTGCAGCTCGTCGCGGGTCAGCGAACGGATGCAGCCCCGCGTCACGCCGATCACCGCGTCGCGCGGCGTGTTCCCGGCGGCGAAGGCGTTGATCGCCTGCTCCTCCATGACGTAGACCGGAGGCACCGGCAGCCCGGCGGCGATCGCCATCTCCTCGACCACGTTGAGGACGCGCCGCTCCTCGGGGTCACCGGTCGACGGCGAGATCTGCCGGCCGCCGAGCGCCGCCGCGACCGCCGGACCGCCGTGGCCCATCTGCGCCATCTTCACCAAGCTCCCGATCAGCACGACGGCCGCCACCGAGCCGATGGACGCGAGCATCAGCCTCGGGTCGAGGAAGTTGCCGCCGCCCAGGACGCCGGCGACGAGCAGGTGCACCGCCGCCATCGTCGCCGCCACCGCCAGGACGAAGAGCAGGACGAGGCGCCCCGAGTTTCGCCTGGCGGTTTCCTGTCGCTCGAAGAAGTCCACCGCTACGCCCCCGCCTGCGGGCCGGTGCGCGCGAAGTCGACCGCCGGCACGGCCCGCGACGCCTCGTCCGCCTCGAAGAGCGCCGCCGGGCGGAACGAGAACATCTGCGCCACGATCAGGTCGGGGAAGACCGAGAGGCGCGTGTTCAGGTTCATCACTGCGTCGTTGTAGGCCTGGCGCGCGAAGGCGATGCGGTTCTCGGTGCTGACCAGCTCCTCCTGCAGCTGCAAGGCCGAGGCGTTGGCCTTCAGGTCCGGGTAGCGCTCCATCAGGATGACGAGCCGCCCAAGCGCCGACTGCAGCACGCCCTCGGCACCGGCCAGGGCCGTGGTTGCCGCGGCATCGCCGGGCGAGGCCTGGAGCCGGGCCTGCGCGGACACCGCCGCTGCGCGCGCCTGCACGACCCGCTCGAGCGTCTCGCGCTCGTGCGCCATCGATCCCTTCACCGTCGCCACCAGGTTCGGCACGAGGTCATGCCGGCGGCGCAGCTGGACGTCGATCTGCGCGAACCCATTCTGCACGCGCATGCGGCGCGAGACCAGCCCGTTGTAGACCGCCGCGACCCAGATCGCGACGAGGCCGAGCACGGTCACCACGAGGACCGCCGCAACGGCCACCGGCGAGGCGGCGAGCACCGTGGGGGCGAGGGTGATCCCGGGTTCCATGGACGCGAGTTCTAGCATCCACGCGCCGGCGTGGGCACACGGCGGCAGGGCCTTGCTGCGCCACTGCATCCCGGCACCCGGTCGCGGGCCGGCGGTGCGAAAACGGCAGCATGCCGCTGGACCTTCCAGCGGCATGCGCCGGTGCCAGGCGTGGACTCCCAGCATCGCGCGCCTGCCGGATGCGGTGACCCGGCAGACTCCGGAAGTACGCGCGGGAATCCCTCCGGTTCGCCGGCGGATTCGTTTGGTGTAGGTTCACGGACCTCGCGCCGAGGCGCCCATCCATGCTCGCCCGCAGCACCTGCAACGACCGACGGTTCGACGTCACTCTGGCCGACCCGGCCAGGCGGAACCCGCTCGGCGAGGCGATGTTCACCGCGCTGCACCAGCGCCTGCTGGTGGCTGCGCTTGCCTGCGACGACCGGCTGCTCGCGGCGGACGGGTCGCTGAAGGGCGCGGACGTGGTGGTGATCCGAGCCGAGGGCCACTCCTTCTCCGCCGGGTTCGACCTCGCGGCATGCGTGGACCGGCCCGCGCTGCTTGCCGACCTCGTGCACGAGCTGTCGAGGACCGTGCGCGCGCTGCGCGAGCTGCCGGTGCCGGTGGTCGCATCGGTGCCGGGCGCGGCGCTGGCGGGCGGATGCGCCGTGCTCGCCGGGTGCGACTTCGTCGTCGTGGCGCCGGACGCGCAGGTCGGCTACCCGGTCCACCGGATCGGCGTCAGCCCGGCGGTGTCGCTGCCGGCACTCACCGCGGGGGCCGGACACGGGCGCGCGCGCGCGATCACGCTCGGCGGCGACGTGGTCGACGGGCCGAACGCGGTGCGGCTCGGCCTGGCGACGCACTGTGCCGCCACGCCGGACGCGCTCGAGTCCGAGACCGATCGGCTGGTGGCGTCGCTGCTCTCCAAGGGCCCGCGCGCACTCCGTGCGACCAAGGCATGGCTCAACGAGCTCGACGGCTCCATCGACGAGGCCCGCCACCTGCACGCCGAGATGGCCAGCGCCGCCGCCGCCGACGGCGACGAGTTCGCCACCATGCTGCGTGCCTTCTGGGCCACGCGCAAGCCGCCGGTCACGCCTCGCTGACGTCGTAGTGGGCCGCGTACCCGCCCGACTGCGTGCGCAGCAGCTGGCGGGCGATGTCGTTGGCGAGGGCGCTCGCGCCGAATCGGAAGAGCGCGGGCGAGAGCCAGTCGTCGCCGAGCGTTTCCTTGACCATGACGAGGTAGGCGATCGCCTGCTTCGCGGTGCGGATGCCGCCGGCTGGCTTCATGCCGATGCGGACGCCGGAGGACACGAACGCGTCGCGGATCGCCTCGAGCATGACGAGCGTCACCGGCATGGTGGCGGCGGGCTGCACCTTGCCGGTCGAGGTCTTGATGAACACCTCGCCGTCGGCGGGCGACGCGCAGCCCGGCGCCGTGCAGGCGGCCTCGATGGCAAGGTCGCTCGCGCGGCGCACGGCATCGAGGGTCTCGAGCTCGCCGGTCTCAAGGATGATCTTGAGGTGCGCTGCGCGGCCGACGGGCGGATGGGCGCAGAGCACGCGGGTCTCGCGGATCTCGCGGGCCACCTCGTCGAGGCGGCCGGCAAGGAACAGGCCCCGGCTGATCACCATGTCGATCTCGTCGGCGCCCGCGGCAATCGCGTCGGCACAGTCGCGCAGGCGGACGTCAAGCGGGTACTGCGCGCTCGGGAAGCCGGTGGCGACGGCCGCCACCTTGACGCCCGAGCCGGCGAGGCACTCGCGCGCCACGGGCACCATCGTCGGGTAGACGCACACCGCCGCCACGTGCGGCACCGGTGGCTCGGGCGCCGGCCGGCCCGGCGGCAGGTCGAGCGGCTGCCGCGCCTTGCGGCACAGCCCGCGCACCTTCTCCGGGGTGTCCTTGCCCTCGAGCGTGGTCAGGTCGAGCATGGACATCGCCGTCCGCAGCGCGTGCTGCTTGGACGATGCCTTGATCGATCGCTTGGTGAACGACTCCGCGCGGCGGGCGGCCATGATGGCATCGACCGCGCGCATGCGCCGGTCAGCCGCCGCGGGCCTTGCGGAACAGGTCGGGCAGGAAGAGCACCTGTCGCAGCAGGAGCGCCTTCTCGCCTGCGTTCGCGTTCTCCATGTAGTAGACGAACACCATCTCGCCGCGGCCATCGAGCACCCAGAGCAGCTCGTAGGGGCGCTCCTTCGGACCGAGGCCGGAGTCGATGGTGACCAGGCTGGTGCCCTGGCCGCCCTGGTTGGCGGTGCCGGCGTAGGCGGCGTTGAAGGGCAGGCGGCCGGCCTGGATGATGGTGAGCGCCGCGAGCAGCACCGCGCTTGCGGTGAGGATCGCGGTGGCGGTCAGGCGCTGGCGGGGCGCGGCGGGACGGCGGTCGTCGGTGGTCATGGGCATGTGCTCCGTGCGCTCAGCGCGTCTGGGCCGCCTGCTGGGCGTCCATGGTCATGTTGCGGTAGCCCAGGCCGACCAGGCGCTTCTGGTTCTCGAACCAGCTCACGGCCACGACCTCGTTGGTGGTCTCGTCGGTGATGTAGACGACGCCCTGGACGATGCCGTTCACGGTGCCGCCGACCATGGTGTAGGTCGAGCGGGGGCGGAGCTG
>VEQS01000221.1 GCA_018883105.1 Phycisphaerales bacterium | reverse complement strand
CGGATGAACTTCGTGGCGTCGAAGCGCAGCCCGTCCATGCGGAACTCGTCGAGCCACATCATGGCGTTGTCGCGGATGTAGCTGCGCACCTCGCCGCGGCCGTAGTCCGGGCGCGTGTCGCCCCAGGGCGTGTTGGCACGCGTGTCGGAATAGAAGAAGATGCCTCCGCGGCCGGGGATCGACCAGCCGTCGAAGACCCACATGTCCATGTCGTTCGGGCCCCAGTGGTTGTAGACCACGTCCCCGAGCACCGCGATGCCGCGCGCGTGCGCCGCGTCGATGAACGCCTTCAGGGCGTCCGGCCCGCCGTAGGCGCTCTCCACCGAGTACGGGTAGGAGGGGTTGTAGCCCCAGCTGAGGTTGCCCGGGAACTCGTTCACCGGCATCAGCGCGATGGCGTTGATGCCGAGGTCGCGCACGTGGTCGAGCCGCTGCGCCGCGTGGGCGAAGGTTCCGGGCGGCTGGTTCCCCGGCAGCACGTTGAAGGTTCCCGGGTGCATCTCGTAGAGAACCACCTCGTTCCACGGCGCGATCGCGAACGGCCCGGTCTGCCACTGGTAGGCGGTGGGCGAGTAGACGATCGAGTTGCCGAGCGAGTTCACGAGCCGCCGCGCGCGCGGGTCGTTCTTCCACAGCGTCTGCGTGCCGTTTCGGACGACGTACTTGTACTGCGCACCGGCGGTGACGCCGTTGATGTCGCGCGACCACCATCCGCCGCCCTCGGCGACCAGCGGGTGTGTCGTGGTGTTCCATCCGTTGAACGAGCCTGCCACGTTGACGCCCGAGGCGTTCGGGGCCCAGGTCCGGAACGTGACGCCGGACGTCGTGCCGGAATAGGGCACGGCCCCGACGCCGGGTCGGGTCGAGGCCTGGCCGAAGGCATCTCCGGCCAAGGCGAGGGCCGCGAGGCCCACGGCGGTCATGGTCACCGTGAAGGGGTTCATCCGGGGTCCAGGCCTTGGTACGCCCAAGGGTAGCCCCGGTTCCCGCGCCCGGGAAACGGAATCGCGGAACCAATGGCCGGAAATCGGCGCCTCAGTGGCCGAACAGGTCCGCCGGCGCGAACATCCCCTTCTCCTCGAAGTGGGAGAGGGCCTCGTCCACCGACCGGAAGATCCGGGTGGCGGTCTCGGTGATGAAGGGGCTGGGGTTCTTGCGCGGCTTCCACACCACGTAGACCTCCTTCGTGTGCTCGAAGGCATGGTGCAGCTCGCGCTCGACGCCGCTGGAGAGCCCCGGCTGGCCGTTCGGCAGTTCCGGCACCAGGCTCACGATCATGTCGCTCTGGTCGATGAGCTTGAAGTCGCGCATGTAGATCTGGCCGTCGATGTCTCCGGCGATGTCCAGGATCTCGCGCACCGGCACGCGCATCGGCGGGCCCCCGACGCGCCCGCCGAAGCTGTGCGCCTCGACCTCGACGAAGTCCTTGCCCTGGCGCGCGGCCTCGATGCCGCGGTCGAGGAGCAGCTTCTCGTCCACGTCGCCCGGGTCGAAGGTCACGAAGTGCCGCGCGAGCGCGGCACGGAAGCTGTCGATCTCGGCCAGCACGTCGGGCATGTCCACCACGTGGCTCATCGGGAAGCTCGGGTAGACCTTGCGCATCTCCGGCCGCGTGACCAGGCGCAGCGCCGTCTCCACCGTGTCCTTCTGGCGCCCGCGGCTCAGGATGTAGAAGTTCTGCCCGCAGCCGAGGGCCTGCGCCATCAGCTCGGTGGCCAGGATCTCCTCCTCGCGCCACACCATGCAGTCCTTCAGGGTGGCGTCGATCTCGTGCTCCTGGTGGAGCCGGTGGTGCACCACCTCGATGTTGTCCACCAGGCAGATGAACATCTCCGGCCGCAGCATCTGCAGCTGGTCGAAGTCGAAGGCGCTGAAGAGGCCGTGGCGCCAGCGGAACGTGGCGTGGGTGTTGACGATGACGTTCGGGTGCGCGGCCGGCGGCGAGGTGGCCGCGATCACGTCCTTGAGCACCGCGCGGCGCAGGTTCGCCAGGCGCGACCACGGCAGGTCGAGGATCCGTCCGGGGCGCACGTCCGGCGCCTCGCGGTACATCAGGTCGCCGACGTTGAAGAGCTCGACCTTCCCGTGGGCGCGCTCGGCCGCGTCGACCACTGCGTTGAGGTAGGGCTTCTTGTCGACGCCGATCTGGCCGGTGACGATGGCTCGCATGGGAACCGGATGCTATGGCCGCGTCCGGGCCAGCAGCACCACCACGTGCGCCTCGACCGCGCGCCCCTCGCCGACGGCATCGACGCGCTCGTGCGTCTTCCCCTTCAGGTTGAGGTCGGTCGCCGGCACCCCCAAGATGTGGGAGAGGCTGGCCACCACCTCGGCCTTGCGGCCGCCCATCTTCGGGCGCTCGCAGATCACCGTCATGTCGGCGTTGCCGACCGTCCATCCGGCCGCGCGCACGCGGCGCACCGCCTCCTCCAGGAACGCGCGGCTGTCGCGCCCCTCGTTCTCCGGGGCGTTGTCGGGGAAGAGCTGGCCGATGTCGGGTGCGCCGATCGCGCCGAGCAGCGCGTCGGTCAGCGCGTGCATCAGCACGTCGCCGTCGGAATGCGCCACCGGGCCGCGGTCATGCTCGAACGTCACCCCGCCGATCACGAACGGACGCCCTCGCCCCGCGGGCGGGCGCTCCTCGAGCCGGTGCAGGTCGTAGCCGTGGCCGACGCGGAAGTCGACGGGCATCTCAGGAGTCGGGGGCCGGCCGGTCGGCGCGCGGCGCGCGCGGCTGCGCCACCGGCTG
>VEQS01000220.1 GCA_018883105.1 Phycisphaerales bacterium | reverse complement strand
AGGCACCGGTCGTACAGCGCGCGCCCCGCCGGGGTGCACGCATAGAAGCGCTCCTCGATCTCGCCGAAGCGCGCGGTGTGCGTGGCGCTCACCGTCGAACCGTCGGTCTCCGTGAACGTCACCGGCTCGGTCAGCGCCTTGTAGGCGTCCTGGCGCAGCAGTACCGGCGTGTCCTCGGACGGGCCCTCGGTGAAGTCCTTGAAGCCGGCATGCTTCAGCGCCGACAGCCGGAACAGATCTCCGCGGAACGTCGCCACCAGGCCATCCACCACGCCGGCGATGTCCGCCGGCGACGCCTCACCCGGCTGGTAGGAGTCAATCTCCGCGTGGCTGAGGTGCTTGAAGTGGAGCCGCAGCCAGTCGCGGTCCGCCGCCTTTGCCAGCCGCTCCAGCGCCCGCGTCGCACGCCGCCGGAACCCGGCCTCGTCCAGCTCTCCCATGCAGTGCTTCATGGCCGCCACGTAGAGGTCCATGAGGAGCGTGTTGGGCGTCAGGTGGTTCAGGTGGTGCGACTGGAAGCAGGCGATGTCGGCGGCGATCTTGAAGCCGGCGTCCGACAGCTCCTTGTAGAGCCGGTGGTCGCGCGCCTTCCCGGTCCAGCGGAAGATGCGGTCGACGCCCTCGCGCACCAGCGCGTCGCCGTCCTCGGCCGCCAGGCCGCCGTCGCGCTCGGCACGCTCGATGAGTTCCTTGGCGCGCGCGGAGAACACGTCTCGCTTCGCCAGCAGCGCCTCGATCCGCGCGCGCGTCGCGTCGTCGAAGTAGTCGGTCATCAGGAGCGACGTGAACACCCGGTGCTCGGGGCGGTGCACCGAGCGGAACGCCGTCGCGATGATCGGCTGGCTCTTCGAGCCGATCGCCGTCATGTCGTAGAAGTTGTGCGGCTCCATCCCAAACACGCCGAAGAAGCGCGCCACCCACCGGTACTCGTCCGGCCGGCCGATGCGGATCGCGCCGTGGCGCTCGCCGCTGGTGCGCTCGAGCTGCGCGGGGCTGATCGAGAACCCCCGGTGCAGCAGGGCCAGCAGGTCGCAGACCGCCCGGTTGGTGGCGCCGTTCACCGCCAGCGCCCGGTCGTAGAGGGGCACTTCCTTCCCGAACATGCGGGAAAGCTCGAAAAACAGGCGGTTCTGCAGCTCGAACTTGTCGGACATGGGTTGGTTCATGGCGCGTTTGGGCTGACCCAAGCCTAGCGCCCTCGGCGATTCGCGTACCCTCCGCCCCACCTTGGAGACTCCCCGATGCTGATCCATGCCGCACTGACGGCCGTCGCGCTCGCCCTGACCCCCGCATTCCTGGACCAGGACCAGCCGGCACCGAAGATCTACGGTCCGGGGGTCCAGTTCCCCGACACGCCCGGACCCCGCCCGACGTTCCGGGAGTCCCCCGAGATCCGCAGCGTCGACGGCGTCTGCAAGGCCACGCTCCACATCCGCAAGGAGGAGGTGCAGGCCGGCGACCAGAAGCTGATCACCGACTGCTTCAACGGCGCGTACACGGGGCCGATCCTCCGGGTGCGTCCGGGCGACCTGCTCGAGCTCACCGTCATCAACGACGGCGAGATGAACACCAACATCCACTTCCACGGCCTGCAGGTGTCGCCGGACGACTACGGCGACAGCGTGTTCACGGTCATCCCGCTCGGCCACCAGTACACGTACCGCTTCCGCATCCCCGAGTACCACCACCCGGGCACCTACTGGTACCACGCGCACAGCCACACCACCACGCAGCGGCAGGTGATGCAGGGCGTCGCCGGAACGCTGATCGTCGACGGCGAGCTCGAGCGCTGGCCGGAGCTGAAGGGCATCACCGAGCGCAACTGCGTCCTGCACGACTACCAGAAGGGCCTGAACGGCGAGGTGGTCCAGGGCATCCAGATCTCCTGGCCCACGTACCGCCTGGTGAACGACCAGAAGTTCCCCGACGTGCCGATCCGCCCGGGCGAGACGCAGCTCCTGCGCCTCTCCGCGCAGGGCGCCAACATCTACTACTACCTCGACTTCGGCGGCGAGAAGTTCTGGGTGGTCAACACCGACGGCAACCCGGTGGACCAGATGGTCGAGACCGACCGCTACGCGCTGCCCCCGGGCTCGCGCGTGGACATCCTGGTGCAGTTCCGCAAGCCCGGCCGCTACAAGCTGCACACCTCCGAGATCCGTACCGGACCGGCCGGCGACGGCTATTCCGCCGAGAACCTGCTGACCATGGTGTGCGCGGGCGACGCGGTCGAGAAGCCGGTCGACCTGCCGCTCAAGGCCGAGGGCCCGTCGCCGCTGCGCGACCTCTCCGAGGTCAAGGTCGACAACGTGCGGACGATCGTCTTCAACGAGACCGACCTCGACTTCCGCATCGACAACCGCTACTTCGACGGCACGCGCATCGACCAGCTGATCAAGTGGGGCACGGTCGAGAAGTGGATCATCCGCAACTCGACCGACGAGATGCACGTGTTCCACTTCCACCAGACCGACTTCCAGGTCGTGAAGGTGAACGGCAAGCCGGTGCCCTTCAACTCGCACCGCGACAACATCAACCTCCCCTTCCGCGGCGAGGTCGAGGTGATCATCCCCTTCGACATGCCGTGCCAGATCGGCGACTACGTCTTCCACTGCCACATCCTCTGCCACGAGGACGGCGGCATGATGCAGAAGGTGCGCTGCTACGACCCCAGCCGCCCGATGCCCCCGGTCCGCCCGGGCGACGGCTACGGCCCGGTGCCCGACGAGGACCACAAGCCGCTGCAGGCGGCCAGCCC
>VEQS01000086.1 GCA_018883105.1 Phycisphaerales bacterium | reverse complement strand
GCAACACGGCGGTCATCTGCCAGGGCATCACGGGCTCCTCGGGCGCCTTCCACACGAAGGGCTGCCTCGACTACGGCACGCGCATGGTGGGCGGCACCACGCCGGGCAAGGGCGGCCAGAAGGACGCGAACGGCCTGCCGATCTTCGACACCGTGGCCCAGGCGGTGCGCGCCACCGGCGCCACCGCGAGCATGATCTTCGTGCCGCCGCCGTTTGCCGGCGACGCCATCCTGGAGGCCGCGGACGCCGGCATCCGCACCATCGTCGCCATCACCGAGGGCATCCCGGTGCAGGACATGGTGAAGGTGCGCGCGCGCCTGGCGGGATATCCGGACTCGGTGCTGGTCGGGCCCAACTGCCCCGGCGTGATCACGCCCGGCCGCAAGGGCGATGCCCCCGGCCGGTTCGTGGGCGGCTGCAAGATCGGCATCATGCCGGGCTACATCCACACGCATCGCCTGGATGCGCGCACCGGCAAGGCGGTCGGCATCGTCAGCCGCTCCGGCACGCTGACCTACGAGGCGGTGTGGCAGACCAGCGAGCGCGGGATCGGCCAGTCGACCTGCGTGGGCATCGGCGGCGACCCGGTGAAGGGCGTCAACTTCATCGAGGTGCTGGAGATGTTCTCGGCCGACCAGGACACCGACGGCGTGGTGATGATCGGCGAGATCGGCGGCACCGACGAGGTGGAGGCCGGCCGCTGGATCAAGGCGAACATGCGCCACAAGCCGGTGGTGGCCTTCATCGCCGGGCGCACCGCGCCCCCGGGCCGCCGGATGGGCCATGCGGGCGCCATCATCGGCGGGGCGGATGACACCGCGCAGTCCAAGATGGACGCGCTTCGCGCCTGCGGCCTGAACGTGGCCGACAGCCCGGCGGACCTGGGTGCGCGGATGGCCGCGGCGCTCGGGGTCTGAATCGGGCCGATTATCCGTCGTCTTCGCGGCGTGCCCGCGCCGCGGGCACGGGGGTGATGACCCGCAATTCCTGTCGCATTGCTTGACCCGCGCCCGGGACGCGGCATGGTGGATGAGCCTCCCGTTCCCCCTTTCCCAGGGAGGCATCCCCCGAGAGCGAGGTTGAAGGGACGTTCCTGCGGCGTGCAGGGGCGCGACTGTCCTTCCCGTTTCCCCTTCCCTCGGAGTTCCCCCCAATGCAGTCTTCCGTCTCCCTCGTGGCGCTTGCCGGTTCCGTGGCCCTTGCATCGTCCGCCGTCGCGGACGTGGTCGCGTTCGACCAGATGTCCGGCCAGCCGAGCACGACGTGGTCGATTCCGTCCGGCGGCGGCTCCGCCGCCTCGACCGGCAGCCGGTTCCTGGGCATGGCCGTCAACCTCGGGCCCAACAACAACGTCATCACCGGCTTCGACACCACGCTCCTGAACAACTCGGGTGCTGCGATCAACTTCCAGGCGGGCTGGCAGGTGGCGCTGAACTACTGGATCTACAACCAGTGGACGCCGAGTTCCACCACCTCTCCGGCCTTCGGTGACCTGGCCGGCAGCGGCTCCGTGATCGCCGCGAACTTCACTGAGCCCCTGAGCTTCGCGAACAACACGTTCTTCTTCTTCACGCAGAACTCGTCGCCCGGCACGGGCCTCGTGCCCCCGGCTGCGTCGACCCCCGGCGTCGCGATCAAGCCGGTGACCATCACGTCCGCGGGGCCCGTCGGCATCGTGCTGAACTGGACCATCAACCGCAACGACGGTGCGGGCTTCGTCCAGCTCGGCGGCCTCACCCAGCTCATCGTGGGTGGAGCGTCCGCGCTTGCGCCGACCGTGGGCTCGAACGCTGCCGCGGGTCCGAACTTCGGCTACTACCGCAGCGCCAGCGGAGAGTCCAACGGCAACTTCCAGGGCAACTCGTTCCGCCAGATCGGCGCGAACTCCGGCGTGATGCTCCGCGTCTACTCGCAGGACATTCCTGCTCCCGGCGCGCTCGCGCTCCTCGGCCTGGCCGGCGTCGCCGGCAGCCGTCGTCGCCGCTGAACCGGCGTCGAGCGCATGACTTCATGAACTCCCTCGGGGCCCCGGCAGTGCCGGGGCCCCGAGTGCCATTGGGGCGATAGCCTGCGGCCGTGCCGCGACCGCTCTACGCCGACCGCACGATGCTCGTGCTGCTGGCCGTGGGCGTGTCGTGCGGCGTGCCCAACATGCTGGCGACGTCGGTGGCCCCGGCGTGGACCACGGTGTCCGGCTGGAGCGTCGAGTCCATCGGCTTCCTGGCCTTCGCGCAGCTGCCGTATGCGCTGAAGTTCCTGTGGGCGCCGCTCGTCGACCGCGTGGGCATCCCGGGCATGGGCGCACTGGGCCGCAGGCGTTCGTGGATCGTGGCCACCGCCGCGGCGTGTACGGGTGCCTCGGTGCTGCTGGCGCTGGCCGGCACCGGTGACCCCGCCGTGTTCCTTCTGATCCTCTCGCTTCTTGTCCTGGCGAGTGCCACGCAGGACATGGTGGCGAGCGCCTTCCAGGTCGAGTCGCTCGAGCCGCGGCAGCTGGGGGCGGGGGCAGGCATGTGGGTGAGCGGCTACCGCGTGGCGTTCGCGGCGCTTGGGGCGGGGGCTCTGGTGCTGGCGCCGAAGCTCGGCCCCGGAGGATGGTCGATCGCGGTGGCGGCGTGCGGCATCGCGGGCCTCGGGGGCGCGCTGGCCGTGCTGGCCGCGCGCGAGCCCGCGCGTCCGGCGCCGGCCGAGCCGGGCATGCGCGCGGCGGTCGTCGAGCCGGTCGCGTCGTTCGTGCGCACGTGGCGGTGGCGCGTGTTGGCGCTCGCGGCGTTCGCGCTCGTCTTCCGCCTTCCGGACCAGCTGGGGAACGTGATGCTGACGCCGCTTCTTCTCAAGGGCCTGGGGTACGACGCCGAGCAGCTGGGCGTGGTCCGGCAGTTCCTGGGGTTCGGGCTGACCATCGCGGGGGCGCTCCTCGGCGGGTGGATGGTGGCGCGGCTCGGCGCGGTGGCGTCGCTCTGGATCTCGGGCATCCTGCAGGCGGCGAGCAACCTGGTGTTCTGGGCGATGGCACTCGTGCATGGCGCCACGGTGCACGCGGACGCGGCCGGGGCGGCCCCGCTCGGGGCGTTGGTGGCCGGCATCGCGGTCGAGAGCCTCTGCGGCGGCATGGTGTCGGCGGTGTTCGTCGCGTTCCTCATGTCGATCTGCGATCGCCGCATGGTGGCCACCCAGTACGCGCTGCTCACGGCGCTGATGGCGGCGGCGGGGGCGGGGATCGGTGGCTTCGGCGGCGTGCTTGCGCGGCACCTCGACTTCGCGGACTACTTCCTGGCCACCGCGCTGGTGGGCGTGCCCGGGATCGTCTTGGTGGCGCTGGTGGCGCGTCCTCCCGCGGGCGGGAACGCCGACCTGCCCGGCTAGCATGGCGCGTCCGATGCCGGAAGCAGTCGCCGAGCCCAAGCCGATGAAGCGCGCGCCACTCACCTACAAGGAAGCCGGGGTCGACATCGATGCCGGCGACGAGGTCGTCGACCGGATCAAGGGCCTCCTGAAGCGCACCCACGGGCCGCGCGTCATGGGCCAGCACGGCGCCTTCGCCGGCATGTTCCGGCTGGACTACAACCAGAAGCTCTTCAAGCGCAACTACAAGGACCCGGTGCTGGTGGGGTGCACCGACGGCGTCGGCACCAAGGTGCTGCTGGCCGCCGAGCGGCGCGTGTACGACACCGTCGGCATCGACTGCGTGGCGATGAACGTCAACGACCTGATCGTGCAGGGCGCCGAGCCGCTCTTCTTCCTGGACTACCTGGGGCTCTCGAAGCTGGAGCCCGACGCCACGTCCAAGATGATCGAAGGCGTGGCCAAGGGCTGCGAGATCGCGGGCTGCGCGCTGATCGGCGGCGAATGCGCGGAGATGCCCGACATCTACAAGCCCGGCGACTTCGACATCGCCGGCTTCTGCGTGGGCGTGGTGGAGCTCTCGCGCGTGGTGGACGCGGCGCGCGTCAAGAAGGGCGACGTGGTCATCGGCCTGCGTGCCTCGGGCGTGCATTCCAACGGCTACACCCTGGTGCGCCGGATCGTGAAGGACGCCGGGCTCGACATGGACCGGATCTACCCGGAGCTGGGCCCCGACCCGCTGTGGAAGGTGCTGCTGGAGCCCACCCGCATCTACGCCCGCCCCATCACCAAGCTGCTCTCGGGCTACCGCAAGAAGAAGGTGGTGAGCGGCATGGCCCACATCACCGGCGGTGGCCTGCCCGGGAACGTGTGCCGGGCGCTCGGGCCCAAGGTGGACGCGGTGATCGACGCCTCCGCGTGGACCCCGAACCCGATCTTCCCGTTCCTCCAGGCCCACGGCGGCGTGGAGACCGAGGAGATGTTCCGGGTGTTCAACATGGGGATCGGCTACGTGATGGTGGTCCGGCCGTCGTTTGCCGACGCGGTGTGCGCCAAGCTCGCCAAGCTCGGCGAGGAGGCCGCGGTCATCGGCGAGATCACCAAGGGGAGTGGGGAAGTCCGCGTCCAAGGTCTTGATAAGTGAATTTGTTATCTGGACACGGCTGAAGTTTCGTTCAAATTCTGATTTCGCGTGATTGGTCTTGGGCGCCGTTTGCGGAATATGTGTGTGGGGTGGAACCCCACCTGAGGGTCGCCCATGGCCTCGTTGTGCCGTGGCGCCCCGTTCGATTGCGTACGCACAGACTCGAGTCCCCCCGTTTGTCTCTCTCAGGAGAATGAATCGATGAACCACGTGAACCTGACCTCGAAGACGCTCCTCATGGGCGTCGGCCTCGCGGCGGCCGTGACCACGGCCGCCTTTGGCCAGGCCCCGCCGAACAACGAGTGTTCGACCGCTGAACTCGCCATTCTCGGCGTGCCGGCTGCCTTCGACACCACGAACGCCACCTCCAGCCCGCAGCCCGTGGATGACACGCAGTGCGCGGGCACGTTCCTGAGCTGGGGCACCAACAACCCCGACGTGTGGTTCCGTTGGACGCCCAACGCCGACGTGAACGTGGTCATCACGACCTGCGACGCGGCGTCGTTCGACACCTCGCTCGTCGTCTACACCGGCACCTGCACCGGCCTCACGCAGGTCGCCTGCAACGGCGACGGCGCCGGGCAGACGGGCTGCCAGGGCTTCTACTCCGCCATCACGCTGAGCGCGACGGCCAACACCACCTACTACATCCGGATCGGCGGTTACACCGACCCGAACACCGGCGTCACCGAGACCGGCATCGGCACCCTCTCGATCAACGAGAACACGGCGTGGCAGTACTCCTGCACGTCGCCGGCCCCCGGCATCGCCAACGACTGCGCCACCTCGGCCCAGGCCATCTCGGCCGACGGCACGCAGTCGTACTACGGCATGAACGGCCAGAACGTCCTCTGCAACACCGATGGCCCGCCGCACGCGGGTGCGGTGTGCGCCTCGGGCAGCGATGACCTGTTCCTGGACCGCTGGTACCGGATCGCGGCCCCGGCCACCGGCTCGCTGCGCGTCTGGACCTCCGGCGGGCAGCCTGACTGCGCCGGCACCGCGGACCTGAAGCTTGCCGTGTACGACATGGGCACCAACCCCGGCGCCTTCAACTACAGCGAGCTGCCCAATGTCCTGGTGACCTGCAACGACGACGGTGGCCCGTGCGCCGCCCAGGGCTTCGGCTCCGAGGTGTCCGCAACCATCACGCAGGGCCGGACCTACCTGGTCCGCGTCGGCTACTACAACGGCAACGACGTGCTGACCACCGGTCCGCAGGTCGTCAACTTCGACCTGCCCGAGACCTGCGCCCTGCAGAGCTTTGGGGTGGCCGAGGACGAGCCGTGCGGCGAGAACCTCAACGGCGGCTGCAACACCGACGCGGCGTTCCCGCCGGTGCAGGTGGTCACCGTGGGTGACGTCATCGGCGGCACCTTCTTCTCGACGACCACGTCGCGCGACACCGACTGGTACCAGTTCACGGTGAACGCCCCGTCGCAGGTCACCGTGTCGATGAATTCGCGCGTGCCCGGCACCGTGTTCATCTTCGACGCGGTGTGCGTGCCCGGCACCACCGGCCCCGGCGGCACCCCCGGCCAGACCCTGGCCGTGAGCAGCCCGACCGCGTTCTGCCCGATCGCGGCCTCGGCCTGCCTCACGCCCGGCACCTACCGTGCCGTCGTCGTGCCGGCCTTCCAGGACCTTGCCTGCGGCTCGAGCGGCCAGTCGAACAGCTACCGCCTGAGCATCACCGGCGCGCCCGCGGCCTGCCCGCAGCTCGTGGCTACCACGTGCGCGGACCCCGGTCCGGACACGCAGGTGATCGGTTCCGCCCAGGCGGCGCCGTTCGGCGGTCTCGTGGCCTGCGCGGTGAACCCGGCGGCGCCGAACTGCGGCGGCGGCGGCACCACCCGCAACCGCTACGCCCGCGTCGTGCCGGCTGCCCAGGTCCTCGACGAGCTGAGCTGCCTGTCGATCGGCGTGTTCTCCGTCCGTCGCCAGACCAACGCGGCAGGTGCGTGCGCCAGCTTCGTCAGCGACATCCCGCTGCCGGCCACGATCGGCATCTACCGCGACGAGAACGGTGGCGCCCCCACCAACGCGTACGCGGCCGATGGCACGTGCCCGGACGGGAACTGCGACATGGTGCTCGTCAACGAGTTCAATGTTCTGGTCCCCGGCGGCGCCTACAAGGGCGTGCTCAACTTCCCGACCCCCATCTGCCTGGAGGACGTCCCCGCAGGCCAGAACCTGGTGGTCGTGATGGACATCCCGGACCTGAACGCCGGACAGCCGGGCATCCCGGCGGCCAGCGGCTACGGCCTCCGGGCGGCCGGCAACACGGTGGCGGGCGACACGCCCAACACCTATGTCCGCCTGAGCTGCGCGGACACGGCTGGCACCTATGTCCTGGCCACGTCCGTCGGCGCCGCATTCACCGCGAACTGGGTCCTGGAACTGAACGGCACCGCGGTCGGTTGCGGCGGCTCTGCCTGCCCGGCCGACCTGAATGACGACAACTTCGTCAACGGTGACGACCTGGGCATCCTCCTGGGTGCCTGGGGCCAGTGCGCCAGCTCCACCTGCCCGGCTGACTTCAACGAGGACGGCTTCGTCAACGGCGACGACCTCGGCGTCATGCTCGGCGCGTGGGGCCAGTGCGCGGGCTGACCCGCGCACGGCACGAGTCCTGAACCTTCCGCCGCCCGCACCGCAAGGTGCGGGCGGCGTGCTTTTTGCGTTCTTCTCTTTGCGTTCTTGCGGCGCGGGTCGCACGAAGCGCGGGCCGTCAGCCGTCGTCGTTCCAGCGTCGGTGGCGCTTGCGCTCGGAGGCCTGGCGCTTGCCCTCGAGCCGACGCTCGATGCTGCCGCGCGTGGGCTTGGTGCGGCGGCGCACCTTCGGGCGCACCGCGGCCTGGCCGACCATGGCGCGCAGGCGCGCCTCGCAGGCGTCGCGGTTCATGCGCTGGCTGCGGTGGAGATCGCAGCGGTAGAGCAGCTCGCCGTCTCCGACCAGCACGCTTCGTGCGATGTCGCGCAGGCGTTCGACGGCCGGCGCGTCAAGCCCGCCGATGTCCGCGATTCGCACCCGCAGCACGGCCGCGGTGCTCGCCTTGTTGACGTGCTGCCCGCCGGGGCCGCGCGCGGTGGTGAAGGTCCACGTCAGGTGCTCGGGGCGGATCCACGCGCCGCGACCGAGGTCGACCGCGCCGGGCGGCCGCACGGGCTTCGGCGGCCGCGGCGGCTCGGCACCGGGCGATGGGTAACCTTCGGGCATGCCGTGGCCCATTGTCGCATGCGCCCTTGCGTCGGAACCCCCAGCGGTCGACCCGGCGAGGGTGCTTGGCCTCGGCGAGGGCGTGCGCGCCACGGCGGACGTGGGTGTGTGGCTGCCGCGGCTGACCGGCACGGCGTGGTCGGGCGGCATGGGCGCGACGCAGTTTGCGCTGGATGGTGACCTGGGCGTGCAGGACCAGGGGGTGGGGTTCGCGGGCGAGTTCGCCATCAGCCTCGACCGCTGGCGATTCGGCGGGATGGGGTTCCAGGTGAGCGCCAACGGGTCATCGTCGGCGTCCGTGGGCGGCAGCTTCGCGGGCGTGGCCGTCAATGCAGGCGACACGGTGAGCGGCTCCTACGACGCGTGGATGGCCGGCGCCGAGGTGGGCTACGTGCTCTGGCGGCCCTTCGCCGACCAGCCGTGGCCCTGGAGCGCCCCTGGCGACAACCGTGCGGGTGCACAGGCGGCGATCGGGCGCAACGGCCGGCCGCTGGCCGACATCCAGGTCTTCGCGCTGGCCGGTGGGCTGGCGTTCCAGTACGAGCAGCAGGTGGCGAACGTCACCGCGGGCGGCAGCGGCAGCTTCGGGCGCACGATCGGCGCGGCGTACGGCGGCGTGGGGCTCGACATCCGCGCCGGCATGGATGGGCGCGTGCCGCTGCTGCAGGACATCCGCATCTACGGGCATGCAGGATTCGGCGGCGGTTGGCCCGACGCCGGCAGCGTGTGGATGATCCGCGTGGGGATCGCCGCCATGCTCCTGGAGAACGTGGGCGTCGAGTTCGGCTACCGGCTCTTCGACTTCGACCTGACGCAGGGCGACTCGCAGGTGGACGCCGGACTGCGCGGCCTGTTCGCGGCGGTGAGCCTGAGGTTCTAGGGGTGGCGCGGGCACGCGGCAACGGCTACCTGCGCGCGAAGCTGCGCCACGTGGTGCTGACGCGCGCGGCGGACCGGCTGACGCTCGGGGTGCTTGGCCGCCGCCATCGCCGGCAGGCGATCGAGGTGCGGTCGATCGAGGTGACGTGCCCGCGCTGGCCGCGCGCATTCGACGGGGTGCGCATTGCGCACCTGACCGACTTCCACCTCGGCGACCTGATGCCGCTCGACCGTGCGGTGAACGCGGTGGAACGCCTCGCGGCGCTGCGGCCGGACCTGGTGGCGTGCACCGGCGACGTGGTGGACCTCGATTCGCACGGCGCGGAACCGCTGCTTGCGGCGATGGGCGAGATGCCGGCGCCGCTCGGCCGCTACCTGGTGCTCGGCAACCACGACCACCTCGACGACGGGCACATGCTGGCGTCGCTTGCCGTGATGCGCGGCATGCAGGTGCTCGATGGGCAGGTGACGGCGGTGGGCGAGGGCGACGATCCGCTCCTGGTGGGCGGCGTGGACTGGGGGCGCTCGGTGCGCGAGCTGGACCGGCGCGTGCGTGCGTTGCCGCAGGTGCCGCACCTCTTGCTTGCCCACAACCCGAAGGCGTTCCATGCCGCGGCGCGCGCGGGCGTGGCGCTGACCCTGAGCGGCCACACGCACGGCGGGCAGGTGGCGGTGCCGGGCCGGCCACGGCTCAACGTGTCGTTCGCGCACCGGCTGAGCGCCGGCACCTACCTTCGCTCGGGGTGCAGCCTCTTCGTGAGCGTGGGTGCCGGGGCGTGGTTCCCGCTGCGCGTCCACTGCGCACCCGAGGTGGTGATGGTCACCGTGCGCCGCGGATGAGGTCCCAGAGCGCGTCGACGTGGCGCTCGGCCACGGTGGGCGCGCCGACCGAGACGCGCAGCACCAGCCGCCCGTCGACGCGGGTGTGCGTGATGAAGGCGCGGCCGCCGTCGTTGACGCCCGACTGGATGATGGCGGTGGCGTCGTCGCCCGCGCGCGCGCGGAAGCAGACCAGGGACCAGGGCGTCGGGTGCACGAGCTCGAGCGCGGGGTCGGCCGCGATTCGCGCGCGCAGGCGCGCGGCGAGCGCCACGTGCCGGCGCACCAAGGCGCGCAGCCCCTCGGTGCCCTCGTGGCGGATCACGAACCAGAGCTTGAGCGCCCGGAATCGCCGCCCGAGCGGCACCTGCCAGTCGCGGTAGTCGATCACCTTGCCCGACTCGGTGGCCGAGTTGCGCAGGTACTCGGGCAGCACGCTGAGCGCCTGCACCAGGGCGGCGCGGTCGCGCACCCAGAATGCGTCGCAGTCGAAGTTGACGAGCATCCACTTGTGCGGGTTGACGCAGTAGCTGTCGGCGTGCTCGAGTCCGGCGTGGATGGCACGGAACTCCGGGCAGAGCGCGGCGATTCCCAGGTGCGCCGCATCGACGTGGAGCCAGGCGCCGTGGCGGGCGCACGCCGGGCCGAGTTCCGGCAGCGGGTCCACCGCATGCGTGCCCGTGGTGCCGACGGCGGCGACGCAGAAGAAGGGCACGCGGCCGGCGGCGCGGTCCTCGTCCATCATCCGTGCCAGGGCCGCCGGGTCCATCGCGCGGTCCGCGCGCATGGGCACCGTGCGCAGGTTCGCGGCGCCGAGGCCCGCGATGCGCACGTCCTTCTCGATGCTCGAGTGCGCGTCGGCGGTGGCGTAGGCGACGAGGTGCGGGCCGCGGGCGGCCTGCAGCCCGTCGCGCGTGCCTGCGAATCCGGTGGCCCGCTCGCGCGCAGCGATGAGGGCGCAGAGCGTCGCGCTGCTTGCCGTGTCCTGGATCACGCCGCCGCCGGGGCCGCCACTCTGGAAGTGCGCCGGCAGTCCGAGCATGCCCGCCAGCCAGTCCATGACGTGGGTCTCGAGCTCGGTGCAGGCGGGCGAGGTGCTCCAGAGCATGCCCTGCACGCCGAGGCCCGCGGAAAGCAGCTCGCCGAGGACCGCGGGGCCGCTGGCATTGGCGGGGAAGTAGCCGAAGAAGTTCGGGCTCTGCCAGTGGGTGATGCCGGGCAGGATGACGCGGTCGACGTCGGCGGCGATCCGTTCCCATGGCTCGCCGTGCTCCGGCGGATGCACGGGGAGCTGCGACCGCACCCAGCCGGGGGCCACCGTCGACTGCACGGGGAACTGCTCCACGCGGTCGAGGTAGTCGGCGATCCAGTCGACCATGGCATGTCCGTGCTTCCGGAAATCAAAGGGCCGGGGCACCGGGATCGCGGATTCGTGCCCGTTCATGGGCGCGGGGGTGTCGGGCGCGGCGCCGGGCATGAGGGTCGCATTGTCCCCGCGGGGCGTTCCGTGGCAAACTGCCTGCAACGGAGACCCTACCCATGGCCGAGACCCAAGCAACCCCGTCGAACGAGTCCTGCGCCGCCGCCGCGTGCCGCTGCGACTGCCCCGCCCGCCTCGTCAAGCTCGAGAAGACGGTGCATCGCATCCGGCTGTGGCTCTTCATCGCGCTCGGGTTCCTGATCCTCCTGATCGGCATCGGGATCGGCAAGGACCAGTCACGCAAGATGGCCACGCGGCAAGGCCCGATGCCTCAGCAGGGTCCGATGCCTCAGCAGGGTCCTGCGCCGCAGCAGGGCCCCGGCCCGATGGGCCAGCCCGGGCCGCAGGGTCCGCCGATGCGGGACCAGGGTCCCCGCCGGGGGCGATGACCGTTCAGGCGTAGTGCCGGCCGAAGCGGTTGGCGAGGAACGCCTCGAGCGAGACATCCTCGTTGCGCACGAAGCCGTGCTGCGGCAGCTTGCCCTCATGCAGCAGGTCGAGCACGGCGGTGATGCCGCAGGCGGTGGTGATCTGGATCGCGGTCCAGTGGTGGCCGCCGATTTCGCGGTGACGCACGATGCGCGCGTAGGTGCGCTCGGTGAACGTGCCGTCCACCATGCCCGCGGCGCTCACGAAGATGGCCACGATGTCCTGCTTCGTGGTGGGCAGCGCGCGCTCGAAGGCGCGCTTCAGCTCGTCGCGGTGCTCGCGGAACCCGAGGTCCCAGAGCAGGAGCTTGAGGATCGCGTTGTGCCCGGGGTAGCGCATCGTCTTGTAGGAGAGGTGCTTCACCTTCCCCTCCAGGGTCAGCGCAAAGGTGCCCAGGCCACCCGAGGTGTTGAAGGCCTCGAACTCGGTGCCGTCGATGGTCATGTGCTCCAGGCCCTCGAGGGCCGGCACGGTGACCACCTTGCCGTCGACCACGGCCTCGCAGGGCTGGATGTACTCGTTGATCAGGCCGTCGGTCGACCAGGTCAGGTTGTACTTCAGGGCATTGGACGGGAACTCCGGGAGCGCTCCCACGCGCATGCGCACCTCGTGCAGGTCGGTCATCCCCGCGATCACGCTGTTGGCCGCGATGGTGATGAAGCCGGGTGCCAGGCCGCACTGCGGGATGAAGGCGGTCTTCGCGCCGCGCGCGAGCTCCATCACCTTCTTGGTGACGGCGACGTCCTCGGTGAGGTCGAGGTAGTGGACGCCCTTGGCCTTCGCGCGCTCGGCGATCATCGGGTTGCAGAAGAACGGCGCGCAGCTCACCACCGCCCACGCGCCGTCGAGGCCGCGGTCGATCGCCGC
>VEQS01000085.1 GCA_018883105.1 Phycisphaerales bacterium | reverse complement strand
GCGGCGAAGGTGCTGGCGTTCAGGCCGTGGTCGGCGTGCAGCACGAGGCACACGTCGAGCGCGCGGGCGACCGCGTCGGTCGGGCGGGCGCCGTTGAGCATCCACAGGAAGTTCGTCGCCAGGTTCACCGACGCGTCCGGGCGCACCATGGGCTTGCCCTTGCGGTGACGGTCGAAGGCGGCCACGATGGTCGGGGTCTTGGCGAGCATCCGCAGCGACTTGCGGCGATTCGCCTCGGCGGTGTTGTCGTCGGCCTCCGGATCGTGCATCCCGAGCGCCGAGACCAGCGTCCGCAGCATGTGCATCGGGTGCGCCGTGCGCGGCACCGCGCGCACCATGTCCCACATCGCCGGCGGCAGGTCGTACTCGGCGCGCAGCTCGGCCTCGAGCGCGGAGAGTTCCGCGCGCGTGGGCAGGCGGCGGTTCCAGAGGAGGAAGACCACCTCCTCGAACGACGCGTTGCGCGCGAGCGCGTCGATGTCGTAGCCGACGTACTCGAGGATGCCCTTGGCGCCGTCGATGAACGAGCACTGCGTCTCGGCGGCGATGGTGTTGGCGAGTCCCTTGTCGAAGACGGGCGCGGCGGTCATCGGTCGTTCTCCTGTGCGTTCGGTCGCGGACGGTGCGAGTCCCCTAGTCTATGCCTGCCGCCATGATCCCGATCGGCACGGACCAGGACGCCAAGCGCCGCCCGGTGGCCACGATGGCCATCGTGCTGGTGACCGCCGTGGCCCACCTGGCCGCGCTCGCGGCCGGGCGCGCGTCGGACGACGCGACGGTCGAGCTGGTGATGCGCTGGGGCCTCAGCCGGACGGCCTTCGAGTGGTGGCAGCCGGTCACCTACCTCTTCATGCACGACCCCGGCAGCCCGTGGCACCTGGTGGGGAACATGATCTTCCTGTGGACCTTCGGCTCGGCGGTCGAGGGGCGCATGCGGCGGCCAGGGTTCGTCCTCTTCTATCTCTCGGGCGGCGCGGTCGCGGGCGTCGTCCAGATCGCGCTCAGCCCGGCACCGGTGATCGGGGCGAGCGGCGCGGTGTCGGCGGTGGCCGGCGCGTTCATCGTGCTCTACCCGCGGGCACGGGTGTCGGTGCTGCTCCTGCTCTCGGTGGTCTCGGTGCCGGCGATGCTCCTGGTGGCGCTCTACTTCGCGCTCGACCTGCTGGGCGCGCTGGGTGCGGGCCGCGGCGGGATCGGCCACGCGGCCCACCTGGCCGGGACGGTGTTCGGCATCGCCGTGACGCTCGGGCTGCTCTGGGCCGGCGCGGTGCGGCGCACGGACATGGACCTCCTGTTCCTGCTGAAGCAGTGGTCGCGGCGGCGCGAGATGCGCCGTGCCCTCGACGGCGCGAAGGCGGGGCCGTGGGTGCCGCGCGGGGCGGACGCCGCCACGCGCGTGGCCGCCCCGGGCGCGGCCGCCGCCGCCGAGCCGCCGAGCGCCGCGTCCATCGCGCGCGCGGCGATGCGCCTCGCGGAGGCCGCGCGCGACGCCTACGTGCGGGGCGAGTGGGCCGCGGCGGCCGATGGATTCGCGCGTGCCGTGCAGGCGGCACCGGATGCGCCGGGCGCGGACGAGTCGCGGCTCATGATCGCGCTGATCCACGTGCGCAAGCTGCCCGACCCGGCGAAGGCACGGGCGGCGCTCGATGCACTCGGTCGCGGGCTGCCCGAGGCGCTGCGGCCGCTGGCCGACGCATTGCGCGCGGAACTGGCGGCGTAGCGCACGTCACACCGCGGCGCGCACGGCCGAGCGCGCGTTGATCCACTCGGAGACCTGCTGCCGGCGGGTGGGCCATTCGCGGCCGAAGCGCTCGCGCAGGAACTGGTCATAGAGCGCCACCAGCACCGCGTCGAAGGTGCCGAGCCGGTCAAGCCGGTCCTCGATCTCCAGGCGCGGGGTGTTCGCCGCTTCCTCCGGCGGCTGCAGCCTGAGGCCGCCCACCGTGAAGCGGTCGCCCTGCAGCGTGCACTCGAACTCCTGGCCGTGCGCCGCGAACAGGAGGCCCATGCGGCGGGGCCACTTCCCCGACTGCAGCGCCTTGGCGGCCTCGACGCTGCGGGTGGGCATGGCGCCGCGGAGCGTGGCCTTGCCGCCGACGCCCCAGGGGCACTCGAGCTCGAGCAGCTTGTCGACCATCACCGCCACCTGGACGGAGGCGGTCTCGACGATGCCCTCGCGCGCCTCGGCCTGCCACCAGAGCCACATCAGGAACGCGTTCCCCAGGAAGTCGTTGAGGTCCCCGCCGGCAAGCGCCCACGGCACTTCGGGCCGCTGCCCGACGCGTGCGCCATCTTCCTGCGCCCGCGCGACCGCCTCGGCGGGCGGTGCGGTGAACGCCTCGGGCACGGCATCGTCGAGGTCCGAGGTCATGCCTCGCGCGCCGAGGATGTCGGCGGCCACGCCACCGGCCGAGCGGCGCTCGAGCCGGCAGCCGTACGTGGCCTCGACCAGGGCCTTCAGCTCCTTGAACACCGCATCGCCGGACGCCGGCGTCAGCACCGAGCGGTGGACGAGATCGAAGAGCACCGGCACCATGCCGATGCGTCGGTAGCGGCCGTCGGCGATCTCCTCCTTGCAGCGGCGATCGGCGTCGGCGCGGGCCTCGCGGCGCGCCGCTCGCGAGAGCGGCGCAACCGGACCATCGCCGGGCCTGGCGCCTGCCTTCGCGTCCGCCTCGGCAGCGCGGCGCTCGTCCTCGGCCATCGCCACGTAGGCGCGCCGGATCTCGGGCGGCACCTTCGCCCGGTCGACGCGCATGGCGCACAGGATGGCGCCGCTGAAGCCGCAGTGCTCCCAGGAGAAGTCCGCGTCGAAGACGTGCCGGCCGGAGCACCAGCCGCTCAGCGTGCCCTCGTCGGCGAGAGCGCGCTGCTTGACCACGTGGCGGCCGAGGAGGGCGAGCGCCCCCTCGTTGGCATCGTCGGGAAGGCTCCCGGAGACGCCGAACCTGGAATAGGAGATCGATCCACTGCGAAACGGCATCCGGGCAGTGTGGCGGGGGCAGGTGCATGCCGCGGCGCAATCGACAGGTTCTCCACGCGGGCCGCCGCGGCACTATCGTGACCTTCGGAAGGGCCCCCGCACCATGGAACGCCACCGCTTCGACCCGCTCGCGCGCGCGATCTCCGCGTCCCCCGTGGGCGTGGTGGTGGCCGCGATCGTGGTCACGGCGCTGGCGATGGCCTGGAGCTGGAACCGCATCCGCATGGATGCGAACACCGACTCGCTGATGGGCGACGACCGGCCGTATGTCCAGCAGTACAGGCGGTTCCTCGGGGAGTTCGGCGACCTGGAGTACGCGTGGATCGTGGTCGATGCCCAGGGGGCCGACGGCGTGCGGCGCACCGGCGAGGCGCAGCGGGCGGTGGACCTGCTCGACCGTGCGCTGCGCGCCAAGCCGTCGATCGAGCGCGTGTGCTCGCGCGTGACCGCGCCGGAGCAATCGCGGCTTGCGACGTGGGCGATGGAGACGGCCGACCTGCGCGGCCTCGCCGAGGCGCGCGACGCCCTGCCGCTGGTCGCGGCCGATGCCGGCGCGGGCACGCTGGTCGCGGACGCGCGTCGGCGGCTCGAGCGGCTGGGGCTCGGGGCCCTCTTCATGCCGCGCGCCGAGGCCGAGCGCGAGGGCGCGGCGGCGTTCCTGGAGCTCGAGGCGATCGCGGCCGCGGCGCCGGGTGCCCCGCCCTTCGTCGGCACGCCGCGGGAAGAGGAGTTCCTGGCGAGCGACAGCGGCCGGCTGCTTTTCGTGGGCGTGATGCCGCGCAAGGACTTCTCGCGCTTCGAGGTGATCGACCAGCCGCTTGCCGACATGCGCGCGGCGATCGAGGAGGTCCGCGCGCGCGTGCCCGACGTCGAGATCGGCATGACCGGCAAGCCCGTGCTGCAGGCCGACGAGATGGCCACCACCAACACCGACATGAACCTCTCGAGCGCCGTGGGCATGGCGCTCTGCGTGGGACTCTTCATGGCGGTGTTCCGCGGGGTGAAGCTGCCCATGCTGGCGTTCGCGGCGTTCCTCGTGGGCTGCGCGCTCACCTACGCCTCGGCCGCGCTCCTCTTCGGGCGGCTGAACCTCCTGAGCGTGGTGTTCATGCTGGTGCTGGTCGGCGTCGGGCTCGACTACGGCATCCACATGGTGGCGCGCTACGTGGAGGCGCGGCGCCGCCTGCCGGTCGAGGAATCGGTGCTGCACATGATGCGCACCGCCGTCCCGAGCAACCTGAGCGGCGCGCTCACGTCGGCGGGGGTGTTCCTCCTTGCGTGGTTCACGGAGTTCCAGGGGCTGCGCGAGCTGGGCATGGTCTCGGGCGTCGGCATCCTGCTCACGTTCCTGGCGATCATCGTGGTGCTTCCGGCGCTCCTGGTCCTCTTCGACGCGCGCATCGCGGTGCCCGGGCGCGAGGCTCCCACGCCCTTCTTCCTCCAGCGCGAGGGCGTCGACCGGTCGATCGGGCTGCCGAAGGCCCGGATGGTGGTGGCGGCAAGCGCGCTGGTCGCGGTGGCGTGCGCCTGGTACGGGCTCACGCACCTGCGCTTCGAGAGCAACCTGCTGAAGCTGCAGGCCGAGGGGCTCGACAGCGTCGCGTGGGAGCACCGCGTGATCGACGACGCCGCGGCCGCGAGCTGGTTCGGCGCCTGCTTCACCGACCGCATGGAGGACATCCCGCCGCTTGCCGAGCGCCTGCGCGCGCATCCGGAGGTCGGGCGGATCCGCAGCGTCCTCGATGCCGTGCGCATGGAGACGCCCGAGCGCGCGGCGCTGCGCATGCGCCTCGCGAACGCGATCGAGGCCGCACCGGCCCGCCCGCGGCGCGTCGAGGACTGGGGCGCGGGCGACCTGCGCGACTGCGCCATGCGCGCGGACGGCCTGGCCGGCCACGCCGACCGCGAGGCACCCGAGGCCGCCGGGCGCATGCGCGCGCTGGCGGCGCGCCTGCGGACGCTCGCGGACCTCGCGGACCCGGCCCTGCACGGCGAGGCCGAGGCGTCCGCCGCGCGCACCGCGGTCGAGGACGCGGTGGCGCGCGCCGCGCACGGGATGCGCGCCATGGCCGAGGGCGCGCGCATGCCGTTGCGCGACGCGCTGCCGGAGTCGGTGCGTGCGCAGATGGTGTCTCCTGGCGGCCGCTTCCTGGTGATGGTGCACCCGGCGGGCGACGTGTGGGACTCCGCGCCGCTCGATCGGTTCGTGGCGGCCCTGCGAGCCGAGGACCCGCAGGCCACCGGCGTGCCGATGACGGTGTCGGAGTCGATGAGGAGCATGGAGCGGTCGTTCGCGCAGCAGGCGACGCTCGCCTCGCTCCTCGTGGCGCTCCTCCTGTGGCTTGACCTGCGCAACGCGCGCGAGACGTGCGCGGCGCTCCTCTCGCTGGCGATGGGCGTCTCGTGGACCATCGGGTGCATGGCCCTCGCCGGCAGCAACTTCAACCTGGCGAACTTCTTCGCGATCCCGATCCTCATCGGCCTCGGGATCGACAGCGCCATCCACGTCACCCACCGCGCCCACGAGGGCGCGCTCGACCACGGCTTCGGCTCGACGCGCCGTGCAGTGGTGGTGACCGCGCTCACCACGACGATCGGCTTCGGGGCGCTGGTGCTCGCCCACCACCAGGGGCTCCGGAGCCTTGGCGTGGCGATGGCGATCGGCAGCATCTGCTGCCTCGTGTCGTCCGTCTGGACGCTGCCCGCGCTGCTGCGCCTGGTCGGGCTGCGGCCGCGGCGCACGCACCTGCGGCTTGCGGGCGCCGACGACGCGCGCCGCGACGCCGCGTGACGCGGCGCGAGGTCGCGTACGCTGCAGCCATGCGACGCATCCTTGCCGCCGTGCTCCCCGCCGTCCTGGTCCTGGCCGCATGCAAGCCGAGCGAGCCGGCGCCGCGGGTCGAAGGCCCATCGACGCACGTGCGCTTCCAGGTGGAGGGCATGCACTGCGGCGGATGCGCCGAGGCGATCGTCGCGGAGCTGAAGGAGACCCCCGGGGTGCGCGGCGCGCAGTGCTCGTTCGAGACCAAGGTGGCCGAGGTCGAGCTGCTGCCGACCACCGACCCAGAGCGCGCCGCGGCCGCGATCCGCAAGCTCGGCTACACGGTCTCGCCGGCGCCGGACGCCGCGACGCCGTCCCCCGCCGACTCGAAGTAGGACGCGCACGCCGCGCGCACGCGGGCCGCGGCCTCGTCCATCGAGCCCGCCACCCGCGCCCCGGCCGCGTGCACGTGCCCACCGCCGTCGAAGTGGCCGGCGAGGTGGTTGACGTCGACGAACGTGCCGCCCGCGACGGCAGGCGGCTTGGAGCGGAAGCTCGCCTTGACGAGGGTCGGGTCGGACTCCGTGAGCAGCACGCTCACCTCGACCGTGCCCACCGACATCGGCTCGTTCACCAGGCCCGCGAGGTCGTCGACGCCGGTGCCGGTGGCCTCGAAGTCGCGGCGCATGAGCCGCATCACGGCGACGCGTCCGTCGCAGCAATAGTCGATCGACGAGAGCGCCCGGGCGACGAGCGCCAGCCGGCCGGGCGCGTCGCCCTGCTCGAGCATGCGGAAGAGCGCGTCCTTGTCGACGCCGGCGGCCAGGAGCCGCGCGCCCAGCTGGTAGACGCGGTCGTCGGCGCCGCTGAAGCGGAACCAGCCGGTGTCGGTGGCAAGCCCGGCGAAGATCGCCTCGGCGATGGTGCGGCGCATGCGCCGCCCGCCCGCGGGCGCAAGCGGCACGCCGAGCTCGTCGAGCACCTCGACGAGGAGCTGGGTGCAGCTGGCGCACGAGGCGTCGACCAGCCGTGCGGGCGCGATGGCGCTGCCGTTGGCGTGGTGGTCGATGCCGATCACGAGGTCCGGGTGCGCGCGGAGCCAGTCGCGGCAGTGCTCGAGCTGGCTCTCGGCGCCCGTGTCCAGCACCACGACGAGGTCGCACCCCTCGCGCGGCTCGACGGGCCCGCGTGCGGCGTGGCGGAACTCGCCTTCGGACGCAAGCCCCAGGATCGTGCGGTCGATCGGGCCGGCGACCGCCGCATCCACCTGCGCACCGAGTCCGGAGAGCGCGCGCGACACCGCAAGCACCGAGCCGAGCGCGTCGCCGTCCGGCTTGAAGTGCGTGGTGACGAACGGGCGGCGCGCGGCGCGCAGGCGCCGGGCGATCTCGGCATGGGTGGCGGTCGAGCGGTACTCCATCGGCGCGGGCACCTTACGCGACGGCCGCGGCGCGCGCGCGCGACGTGCACTCGGCCACGTCCTCGCGCAGCCGGGCCGCGAGCGCCTCGGGGCCCGGGAAGCGCCACTGGCCGCGGATCCACGCGTCGAAGCGGAGCTCGACCTCCCAGCCGTAGTCGTCCGCCCCGCGGGACAGGCCGATGACGTGCGCCTCGCAGGTGCGCGCCGAGCGCCCGAAGGTGGGCTTGGTGCCGATCGAGATCGCCGCCGGATGTGCGCGCCCGTCGACGACGGCGCGACCCGCGTACACGCCGTCGCGCGGCAGCATGCCCGACGGCACGCCGACGTTCGCCGTCGGGAATCCGAGCGTCCGCCCGCGCCGGTCGCCCCGTTCCACCGTGCCCCGCACCGCGTGCGCGCGGCCGAGGAGCCGCGCGGCGTCCGCCACGCGACCCACCGCGAGCATCCAGCGCACGAGCGACGAGCGCGCCGCGACGCGGCCGCCGTCCGGCAGGTCCACGTCGACGTCGTCGATCGCGATCGCGCGGAACCCGCCGCGCGCGCCGAGGGCCCGCAGCGTGCCGATGTCGCCGCTGCGGCCGCGCCCGAAGCGGAAGTCGGTCCCCTCGACCACGGCGCCGAACGGGAGCGTGCGGCGCAGCGAGGCGATGAACGCGTCCGGGTCCTCGCCCAGGACGCCCTGTCGCGGATCGATGGCGTGCACCTCGTCGCAGCCGGCCTCGAGGAGGAGCCGTTCGCGCGTGCGCGCGTCCGTCAGGCGCGGAGGTGCGTCCGCCGGCCGGAGCACCGTCGCCGGGAGCGGCTCGAAGGTCACCGCGACCGTCCGGCCCGCAGCCCCGGCCTCCCGGCGGGCCGCCGCGACCAGCGCCTGATGCCCGAGGTGGACGCCGTCGAAGTTGCCGATGGTGGCGACGAGCATGCCCGCGCGGCCGATGGGCCGGATCGACAAGGATAGCCCTGCTCCCGGCGGGCGGAAACCGCTGTGCGGTCCGGAATTGCATGCGTTGAACGCCACCGCCGCCGCGTGGTATCACGTCCGGGATGCACCCTGCGAACCCGACGCTTGCCGACAACCCGCCCGCGAACGCCGTGCCGGACCCGACGGTCCTCGCGAGCGACCTCGGCCGCAGCTTCGCGCAGGCCGCCGAGACCATGGTCCCGTGGTTCGTCTCGCAGATGCCGCGCATGTACTTCGAGGACACCCCGCCCGCGCGCGTGGCCGCACACCTGCGCGCCATCATCGCGGCGAAGGCGTCCGGGCAGCCGCTGCACCTGACGATCCGCAGCGAGGACGGGCGCGAGTGGACCTACTTCCGCGAGGGCAACCGTCCCGGCGTGCTCGCCGAGGTGGTGGCGTCGCTTCCCATGCAGCCCTCGCTGCGCGCGGCGAAGATCCACACCTCGAAGGACGGCAACCTGATCGTCGATGCCTTCGAGCTCGGCGACCGCGAGCCGTTCAACCCATCCAACCCCGCGCAGGTCGAGAAGCTGCGCGCCACCATCGAGTGGGCCCGCACCAATGCCCCCGACTGGAGCGAGGCGGCGATCCGCGCCTACTTCGCCGGCGCCGCCGCCGACTACCTGCTCACGCTCACGCCACACCGGCTGAACAGGCACCGCAAGCTCTTCGCCGCCGTGAGCGGCACCGAGGGGACCGCGGTCGAGACCGAGCCCGAGCTCGCCGGCGAGCTCACCCGCATCACCATCGCCTACTCCAACGCGCGAACCCGCACCATGCTCGAGCGCGTGGCCCAGGTGATGAGCCGCGGCCAGATCAACATCCAGCGCGCCTACCTCGACCAGGTCGCCGACCCGCCGCACGGCTCGGTGTCGCTCCTCGGGTTCGTGATCCAGACGCAGGACGGCCGCTCGGTGGACACCGCCGGCGCCGCATGGAAGCAGCTCGAGCACGACATCACCCGCGTCAAGTGGGTTGACTCGGAGTCGGTCGAGCTGGCCAACCGGCACGCGGGCATGTCGATCGACGAGGCTGAGCTCATCCTCGGGCTCTGCACCCTGGTCCACCAGCGCCTGGTGCACCGCGACCGACTCCTTTTCTCGATCGAGCGCATCGTGGCCACCGCCGAGCGCGCGATGCCGATCGTCTCTGACATCGGCGCCCTGTTCCGAGCGCGCTTCGACCCGAACGGCCCCGTCGCCGACGCCGAGTTCGCCGCGCGCGCCGCGGCGATCCGCGGCCGCATCGGCACCAAGGAGGACCCGGACGGAACGGCCACCATCCTGAGCTCGATGCTCGACGCCGTCGAGTCGACGTTCCGCACCAACTACTTCCTGCCGCGCCGCTTCGGCCTCTCGCTGCGGCTCGACCCGTCGTTCCTGCGCGACGACCGCCGGCCGGAGCTCCCCTACGGCACCTTCTTCGTCTTCGGCCGCGGCTTCTTCGGCTTCCACAACCGCTTCAAGGAGATCGCGCGCGGCGGCCTGCGCGTGGTGAGGCCGGCCAGCGCCGCCCAGCATGCGCGCGAGAGAGAGCGGGTCTTCGACGAGGTCTACGGCCTGTCGTGGGCGCAGCAGCAGAAGAACAAGGACATCCCCGAGGGCGGCGCCAAGGCCGCCATCCTGCTCGAGCACGACGCGGACATCACCCGCTGCGTGAAGAGCTTCGTCGACAGCGTGCTCGACCTCATCGTCGACGACCCGGCGGTGAGGCCGCTGGTGGTCGACCGCTTCGGCACCAAGGAGCTCATCTACCTGGGGCCCGACGAGAACATCACGCCCGCCCACATCGAGTGGATCGTGGCGCGCGCCCGGGTGCGCAAGTACGCGCTGCCCGACGCATTCATGAGCTCGAAGCCCGGCGCCGGCATCAACCACAAGGTCTACGGCGTCACCAGCGAGGGCGTGAACGTGTTCCTGGAGGTGGCGCTGCGCGCCCGCGGCATCGACCCGCGCAGGCAGCCGTTCACGGTGAAGATCACCGGCGGCCCGGACGGCGACGTCGCGGGCAACATGATCCGGATCCTCGACCGCGACTACGGCGCCAACGCCCGCATCGTCGGCATCGCCGACGGCAGCGGCGTCGGCGAGGACCCGGATGGGCTCGACCATGCCGAGCTGCTGCGGCTCTTCCGCGAGGCGCTGCCGATCGCGAAGTTCGATCCCTCGAAGCTGTCGAGGAAGGGCCGGATCGTCGGGGTGGACAGCCCCGAGGGCGCGCCGCTGCGCAACACGCTGCACAACCGCCTGGTGACCGACGCGTTCGTGCCGGGCGGCGGACGCCCGGCGACCATCAACGAGACCAACTGGCGGGACTTCCTGACCGCCGACGGCAAGCCCTCGAGCCCGATCATCGTCGAGGGCGCGAACCTGTTCCTCACCCCGGTCGCGCGCGCCGAGCTCTTCAAGGCGGGCTGCCTGATCTTCAAGGACTCGAGCGCCAACAAGTGCGGCGTGATCTGCTCGAGCTACGAGATCGGCGCGAGCATGCTGCTCGACGAGAAGTCGTTCCTGGCGATCAAGGCCGAGTTCGTCGAGCAGGTGCTCGAGAAGCTGCGCGAGCTCGCCCGGGCCGAGGCGGAGCTCCTGATGGCCGAGGGGCGACGGCACCCGAGCGTGCCGCTCACCGAGCTGTCGACCACGCTCTCGAAGGTGATCAACGACGCCGCCGACGCGATCCGCGCGTCGATGGAGCGCTGGAGCCCCGCCGACCGCGAGCTCGCGCGGCAGATCGTGCGCGAGCACCTGCCGCGCAAGCTGCAGGAGACGGTGGGCGACCGGCTGTGGACCGGCATCCCGCAGGCCTACCTCGACTGGATGGTCGCCAAGCGCCTGGCGTCCGGCATCGTCTACCGCGAGGGCACGAGCTTCCTGCAGGGCATCGCGCCCGAGGCGATGGCGTCCCTGTCGCTTCGCTACCTGCGCAAGCGTGACGAGACCCGTCGCCTGGTGGAGGGGCTGCGGCAGTCGAGCGCGCCGGGTGCGGCGCGGGCCGCCGAGCTGCTCGCGCGGGCCGGAACCCGGGCGGCGCTCGAGGATTTCGACTGAACCGGCGGCAAGGACGGCCGTGGGGCCGACCAGCCCGGCAAGCCGACACCGGCCGCGAGATAGTCTCCGCGGGCGGAGGATCGCCGTGCCCGCACGATTCAGCCGACTGACCGCCGCTGCCGCCCTCGCCTTCGTGGCGATTCCCGCCTCGCGTGCATGGGCACAGGACCCCGAGCCGCAGGTGGTGTCGGACCCCGGACGCATCGAGCGCGTGGTGCTCTACCCGCGCGGCGCCGCGGTGACGCGAGCGATCCGCCACGACCTGCCGCAGGGGCTCTGGACGGTGCGCGTCACGGGGCTCCCGGCCGGCGTCGACCCGGCGCAGGTCCAGGCGCGCGTCCGCGCGGCGGCGGGGTCCCCGGGCGAGGCTCCGCGGCTCCTTGCCGTCGAGTACGAGGAGGCTCCCGGCATCGACTTCGCGGGAAGCCCCGAGGGCGTCGAGCTCGCCACCAGGCTCAAGGACGCGAAGCGCCGGCAAGTCGAGGCAACGCAGGACCGCGCGCAGCTCGAGCAGCGCGCCGCGCGCATCGACCAGGTGGGGGTGCGGGCCGCGGCGAACGCGACGGCCGAGGGCGGCACCGCGGCGGCCGATCCGGCACGTGCGCTCGAGCAGGTCGGATGGGTCCGGGCGCAGCGCGCGAAGCTCCTCGATGACTCGCGCGCGCTTGCCGAGCGGGCGGATGCGATTGGCCGCGAGGTGGCGGCGCTCGAGGCGGCAGTGGCGCAGCGCGGCCGTGCCGACCGCACGCAGCGAACGTCCGTCGTGCGCCTGGCGGCGCCGTCGGCGTGCGCGCTCGAACTGGACCTCACGTACGTCGTCGACCGCGCCGGCTGGGCGCCCGCCTACGCGATCCGCGCGGCCGCCGACCGGACCGGCACCTCGATCGAGTACGACGCCGTGCTGGCGCAGCACTCCGGCGAGGACTGGACGGACGCCCGCATCACGCTCTCGACCGCGCGCCCGGACGCGAGCGCCGCGCCGGGGGAGGTCGAGCCCGTGTACGTGGATGTGGCGCCGCCGATGGTCGGCGGGTTCACCGATGGGTACGGGGC
>VEQS01000084.1 GCA_018883105.1 Phycisphaerales bacterium | reverse complement strand
TTCGTGAAGGGTCAGTCTTGCTCCGAGGCTTCGGCCACCTTGAGCGTGGCCGGCCACCATGCGGCCCACCAGGTGGCGGCGATCGACTCGATGGCCGTGCGCCGGTCGGCAGGCAGGTCGTCGCCCAGGAGCTGCGCGAGCACCTGCTCCGGCGCACGATCGTCCGACGTCGCCGGCCAGATCCGGCGCGCGGCGGTTGAGAGCACCGCGCGCGCATCGGCCGGCGGCAGCGCTGCGGCCACGGCGGCCAGCGCATCGCGATGCACCTGGCCGACGGCGGCATAGGACTCGCGCATCGCCTTGCGTTCCGCCGTGCGGTCGCCCTTGCCCTCGCGGGCCTGTGCGGCCGCGCGGTCGTAGGCATCGCGCGCGTCGGCGGCGCGCATGAGCGCGGATTCAAGGCGGTCATCGAGCGACGCCATCGCGCGGGATGCGGCCGCCATGACCGCGGGATCGATGCGGGTGCGCGACAGCGAGGCCTCGACGTCCGTGGACGCCACGCGCACGCCGAGGCTGGCCGGCGGCATGGTGGCCCGGATGGCGTTTCGGCGCGCCTTGGCACGCTCGCGTGCGAGCGCCGGCTGCTGCTCGGCCGTCGCCACCGCCCCGAGCGCGGCGAAGAGGTCGTCCACCGTGGCCAGCATGCGCGTGCGCAGGTCGCGGGCGGCCTTGCTCCGTTCCTCGACCGCGCGCGCGGAACGGTCGAAGAGCCCCACGCCCCGCGCCTGCGCGTCGGCTGCGCGCTTCGCCTCGAACATGCGCGCCTGCGCGTCGTCGAACATGGAACCGGCCGTGGTGCGCTGGCCTTCGTCGAAGCCGACCGCCTCCATCGCGGCGTCGAAGTCGGCGCCGCTCATGACGGCGCGGATGCGCGGGCCCTGCGGCGAGGCGAACTCCACGAAGTCCGGCACCTCCTGCGCCCCGGCGGGCGGCGCGGCGAGCGCGGAGAGCAGGGCGGAGGCGAGGGCGATGGTTCGGATCTGCATCGTGGTCTCTCTCAATCCAGGCCGTTGGCCTTCAGGTGGGCGCGCATCTCGCCGTGCCAGCGCATCAGCGCGACGTCGGCCATCGTGTCGTGGGTCTGTCCCGGGGCGAGCTCAATGTAGCCCGGCCCCGGAGGGAACGGCCGTGCGGTCGCGGCACGCGCCTTCACCAATGCGTCGACCGCATCACGCAGCCCTTCCACGGCGCGTTCCAGGAAGAACCCGTCGCGCGTGCCGCAGAGCAGCCGCACGCGTCCGCGCAGGATCGGCACGCACCGGTCCGGGTCGCGTTCGACCATGCGCCGGAGGTCGTGCCGCGACCACTGCGTCTCGACCACGGCCCGGTCGATCTCGCCGGTGACGGCGTCGAACATCGGCCGCGGGCGCCGCGTGGCCGGGTCGACCGCGCTCCACCACGCGCTCCACGCGTCCCACTGCTGCCCGCTCGTGCGATTCGGGCCGAGCACCCGCTCCATCGCAGCCTCCTGCCGGACGGTCATGCACGTGCGTTCCACCGCGTCCATCACGAACTCGCGGTACGACGGCCGGTCACGCCCATCGGCGGCGGTGAAGAGGCTGGCATCGCGGTAGAGGTCGCTCGTCTGGAAGCGCGAGAAGTCGACCGGGTCGGGCGAACTCGCGAAGCAGGCACCGAAGGTCTCCGGGTGCGTCAGCTGCAGCCACAGCGCGCTCCATCCGCCGCTCGAATGGCCCGTCACGATCCGGGCCTCCGGGCGGCGCACCAGCCGGAACTGCCGTTCCAGCGCCGGGATGAATTCCTCGACCAGCGCCCGTGCGCGCGGGCCGTTGGCGGCGCTGTCGACGAAGCCATGGTGGCCGAGCGGGCCTTCCGGGTCGAGCACGATCCAGGCGGCCTGCGCGACCACCTGCGTGCTGCCAGGGGTCGACAGCATGCGCGCGAAGGTGTCGGCACCGGTGTGCCGCCCGCCGAAGCCGGGCACCACGTACACCGCGGGAAACATGCGGCGGCGATGGTCTGGATCGTCCCAGCCGGGTGGCAGCGCGACGCCGGCGCGCATGGTGACGGGCCGCCCGAGCGCGGTCGAGAGGAGTTCGCTGCGGACTTCGAACCAGCGCAGGTTCGGCGACGAGGGGAGCGGGTCGGGCTCGAGGGCGTCCACCAGTTCGAGCGTGACGTCATCGGCCGCGGCGCGCCCGAAGTTGACCGTCTGCACGAGGCTGGCGAGGTTGCCGGGCGCATCCGGGCCGGGCTCGTCGGTGGAGCGGTCGAAGACGGCCTGCACTCGGAACGTGCCGTCCAGCTCGGTCATCGGTGCCGGGAACGGCAGTGCATCCGCGCCAAGCTCGATCGCCTGCCCGGGCACGAGCCGTTCGACCGACACCGAGAACATCGGCTGGGGCGCCCGGAAGAACGGCGCGTCCAGCGGACGTGCGCGCGGCCCCACCTGCGCATCCGAGCACAGGAGGAGCAGCATCCGGCCGGCCGCCGGGCCATCGCCGAGGAGCGACGCGCGATCGGCCGGCAGCGTGATGCGGATGCGGTCGGCGGGCGCCGGGGAGCCGGGTGCCTGCGCGACGAGCAGGGCAGCCATCGATGCGGCGAGCGTGACCATGGGGCCATCGTAGAATGCGCGGATGCCAACCCCGATTCCGCCCGCGCGCGCATGGATCGCACTCGCGGCCGCGGCGCTCCCCGCAGCGCTCGCCGCCTGCAACGGCAGCAGTTCGCTCGAGCGCGGGCTGACGCGGGCCGGCCACGCGATCGACGCGACCTTCGATGGCGCCCAGCGCGAGGAACGGATGTATGCGCTGCCGGTGGACGGCATCGTCGACGTGGACATCGAGACCTTCTCGGGCGACGTGGTGATCCGCGGCGGCCGCGACACCAAGGGCGAGGCGCTCATCAACGTCGAGGTGCTGGCGCGCCACGGCCATGCACGCAAGGAGGACGCGCTCGAGTCGCTGAAGCAGGTCGAGGTCCGCGCCGAGGTGCAGCGCGGCGGCGACGTGCCGAGGCTCGTGGTGCGCGGCACGTCGACGTCGCCGGAGTCGTTCCTGCACCGTACGCACATCGACATCGAGCTGCCGGAAGTGCGCCGCGTCCGCGTGCGCACCCGCGATGGCAAGGTCCAGGTCTACGAGAACCGCGGCGGCGCCGACGTGGTCACCACCGACGGCGAAGTGCGCGTCTTCACGCCGTGGGCGATCACCGAGGATGTCTCGATCGTCAACCGCGGCGCGGACATCGTCTTCCGGGCCTTCCACGGCACGTGCGGGCGTTTCGACGTCGACTGCGTGAACGGCAAGGTGGCCGCGCGCGTGACCGGCGGGGACTGGCGCATCATGGATGCGCGCAACGACCAGGACACGCTGCACGCCACGCTCGGCACCTGCACCAATCGCATGGTGATGCGCAACGTCGATGCCGCGGTCATCATCAGCATCGTCGACAACCCGATGGAGTACGGGTCGCTGTTCTCCTCGCCCTGATCCGCGGCGACGCGCCGCACGCCATCGCGCGCGACCGCGCGCCCCCACCGCCCATGCCGCTCGTCAACGACCACTACCTCACGCTGGCCGCCGGCTACTTCTTCCCGGAGATCGGCCGGCGCGTGAACTCGTTCGCCGCGGAGCACCCCGACCTCGCGCCGCGCATCATCCGCTGTGGCGTGGGGGACGTGACCGAGCCGCTGCCGCCGGCGGCGATCGCCGCCATGCATGCGGGCGTCGAGGAGCTGGCCCATCGCGAGACGTTCCAGGGATACGGCCCTGCGACGGGCCATGCGTTCGTGCGCGAGGCGATCGTCGCGGCCGAGTGGGCGCCGCGCGGGATCGACATCGCCCCCGACGAGATCTTCCTCTCCGACGGCAGCAAGCCCGACGCGAGCGCCTTCGTCGAGATCCTCGCATCCGGCACGCCCGCGAAGGGCGGCAACCGCATCGCCGTGTGCGACCCGGTCTATCCCGCGTACGTCGACAACAACGTGATGCAGGGCAACACGGGACCGGCGATCCAGGGCGGCGGCTACGAGGGGCTCACCTACCTCGCGGGCACGCCGGAGAACGGCTTCGTGCCCGAGCCGCCGCGCACGCCGGTCGACGTCGTGTACCTGTGTTTCCCGAACAACCCCACCGGCGCGATGATCACGCGCCCGCAGCTCGAGCGCTGGGTTCGCTGGGCGCTCGAGCACGATGCGCTCCTCTGCTACGACGCGGCGTACGAGTCGTACGTGCGCGATCCCGTGCTGCCGCGCTCGGTGTTCGAGATCCCGGGTGCCGAGCGGTGCGCCATCGAGTTCCGGAGCTTCTCGAAGAACGGCGGGTTCACGGGCGTCCGCGCGGGCTACACGGTGGTGCCGAAGGCGGTGGAGGGCCGCACGCGGTCCGGCGAGCGCGTGCCGCTGCACCGGCTGTGGACGCGGCGCTGGAGCACCTGTTCGAACGGCGTGAGCTGGCCCGTGCAGCGGGCCGTCGCGGCGCTCTGCACCCCGGAAGGGCAGGCACAGATGGCCGGCCTGGTCGACTTCTACATGGGCAACGCGCGCATCCTGCGCGAGGCGTGCGTGGCCCAGGGCCTGCGCACCTGGGGCGGCGAACACGCTCCCTACGTCTGGGTCGAGTGCCCGGGCGGCATGGCCAGCTGGGATGCGTTCGACCTGCTGCTCTCGCGCGCGCAGCTCGTGGTCACGCCGGGCGCCGGATTCGGACGCCACGGCGAGGGATTCTTCCGGATCAGCGCGTTCAACTCCCGCGCGAACGTCGAGGAAGCGGGCCGCCGGCTCGGCGTGCTGCAGCTCGTGGCCGCGAAATAGGTGCCAGGAACGGGTGTCCCCATTTTCCACAGGAAAATGGGGACACCCGTTCCTGGCACCTATTTCCAGCCGGTGCTCGGCTTGCCCTTCGGCAGCGACGGATCGCGCTGCGCGCCGGCCTCGCGCGCGGGCCCGCGGTAGCCGCGGCACACGACGAACATCTCGACGCTCTCGGCGCGGCTCGCCTTCGGCTTGAAGCCACGCGCCTCGTCGAACAGGCCTTGCGCGCGCCGCAGCATCGCGGGGTAGTCGGCACCCTCGTAGACCTTCATCACCGCATGCCCGCCGGTGCGGAGCAGGAATGGCAGCCGGTCGAGCATCGCGTGGCAGAGCTGCACGCTGCGCGCGCTGTCGGCCATGGGCACGCCGCTCGTGTCCGGGCCCATGTCGCTGATCACGGCGTCGAAGAGCCGCCCCTCCATCGCCGGCGGCAGGTCCTCGCGAACCAGCGCGTGCACGTCGCCCTGCATCGGATGGACGTTCGGCCCCAGACCCCGCCGGTCGATCGGCTTCAGGTCGATCCCCACCACCACGCCGCGGTCCCCGACGCGACGCGCCGCCACCTGCATCCAGCTGCCGGGGCAGGCACCGAGGTCCAGGACGCACGCACCCTGCCGCAGGATGCGGAAGCGGTCGTCGATCTCGGTGAGCTTGTACGCGCTGCGCGCGCGGTAGCCCTCCTCCTTCGCGAGGCGGAAGAAGTGGTCCTGGACGTCCTTCAAGGCTTGCGCAGCCGGCGGACGAAGGCCGGCGGGATGTTCGCGAGCACCATGCGGCGGGTGCCGGCGTGCGCGAGGTGCAGGTCGCGCTCGAGCTGCTCGATCGCGTCGATGTTGTCGCGTCCGGAGCCCGCCGAGACGGCGCGCTTGGCGACCTTCGCGCCCACGTAGCCGAAGTAGGTCAGCTCGCCGCCCGGCTTCAGGAGCTCGAGCATGCGGTCCATGATGGAGCGCACCAGCTCGACCTCGAAATTGTTGAACGGCAGGCCGCAGACCACGCAGTCGTACGAGGCCTCCTCGAGGGCCACGTCCTGGATGGCGGCGTTGTGCAGCGTGACCTGCGCCCCGTGGCCCTGGCCGCGCCACGGCCCGAGCACCTTGCGCTCGAGGTCGTCGCAGAACTCCGGGCTCAGCTCGACGATGTCCAGCACGTCGCGCGGCCCAAGCCTGCGCAGGAGCTCGCGCGTCACCGGCCCGGTGCCGGGCCCGACCTCCAGGATCCTCCGCGGCTGCGGGGCGGCGTCCACCACCTCGGCGAGCGCACGCGACAGCATCGGCGAGCTCGGGCAGACCGTCCCCACCGTCTTCATGTTGCGCAGGGCGACGGAGAAGAACTGGATCATCGCGCCGTGCGAGGATACCGCTCGTGCCGCCCGCTTCCGCCTCAGAGCGCCGGCATGAACCGCTCGCCGCCCGTAAGCCCCTCGCAGAAGCCCGCGAACACCTGCGGGATCCGCTCGAGGTCGCGCAGGTCGCCCATCTCGACCGTCGTGTGCATGTACCGGATCGGGAAGCTGACGAGCCCCGAGGGAATGCCGCCGGCGGCCAGGAAGATCGAGTCGGTGTCGGTGCCGCTCGAGCCCGGCGTCGCCGCGCGCTGCACCGGGATCGACAGCCGTTCCGCCGTCGCCAGGAGCCGCGCCACCACCTCCGGCTGCATGGCGCCGCCGATCGCCACCTTGGGGCCGTGGCCCACCTTGAACTGCCCGTGCTGCGCGTGCGTGATGCCCGGGCTGTCGGTCGCGTGCCCGACGTCCGTCACCAGCGCCACGTCCGGCCGCAGGCTGTCGGCGACCATCGTCGCCCCGTGCAGCCCGACCTCCTCCTGCACCGTGCTCACCGCCACCACGCGCACCCGGCGTTCCGCCTGCGCCGCGCAGAGCCGCAGTGCCTCCGCGGCCACCCAGGTGCCGATCCGGTTGTCCAGCGCGCGTGCCACGATCAGGTGCTCGCCGAGCATCATGCTGCCGTCGAGGAACGTGCCCGGGTCGCCGACGTTGAGCTTCGCCCGCGCCTCGGCCTCGTCCTTCGCGCCGATGTCGACGAACAGCTCGTGCATCTTGCGCACCTTCGGCTCGCCGGTGCGGTCCTGCAGGTGGATCGCCGTCGCGCCGATCAGGCCGAGCACGGGCTCGGCCACGCCGGGCACGGATGACCGGAACTGGAGCCGCTTCCCCACGATCGAGCCTGCGTCGATGCCGCCGATCGCGCGGCACCACACGAAGCCGTTCGAATCCACGTGGTTGACCATGACGCCGATCTCGTCGGCATGGCCGCAGACTGCGACGGTGAACGGGCGGGTGCCGCCGGACGCGGGCACGGTGGGTGCCAGCTCCGCGAAGCAGTTGCCGTAGGCGTCGTTCCAGGTCCGGGTGGCGCCGGCCGCGCGCACGTAGTCGAGCCACACGCGCTGCCCGTCGCGCTCGAAGCCGGACGGGCTCGGGGTGTCGAGGAGCTTCCGCAGGAACGCGAGCGATTCAGAACGCATGGGCGGCGATGGTACGCATGGCACCATCGCCGCCCGTCGATCACCTTGGGGTGCGCGCGCCGTCAGCGGGTGCGCCGCCTGCGCACGCGCCGGCGCGCGTTCAACTGGCCGCGCGGCGCTTCACGTCCTCGAAGAAGGCCGCGAAGTCGGTGCTGCCCTTCGCCTTCGCCCTCGGCTTGTCCGAGGCGGGGCGCGGTGGCAGCCGGAAGGTCGGCGGGATCGGCCGCTGGGCGGCCTGCGCGGTGGGGGCCGGTCGCGTGCCACCGGGGAATGCCGCGTTGGCGCGTGCCGTGGTCGGGGGCGTCGTCGGCCCGACACGCTTCGTGCGGGCGTCGTTGACGCCACGTTCGAGGAGCTTCAGGTGCGCGCGCAGCGCGTTGACGGAAGGCAAGGGTCGGGGCAGGGAGTCGCTCATGGGGTCGGTCCTCGGGTTCGCCGCTGGGGGTTCCCGGCCGCGCGTCGGTTGCGCGGCCACCGCAGGGCAGATGCACACACGGGACCGACAGTCGAATTCACGGACCCGACAGGCAAGTTCCGACGGGAAGATTTCAACACTTTAGTTATAGGACACAAAGCACGCGCTTGCGCGTCCCCCCCGTTTCCCCGTACACGGGCGTCTTTCCTGCCGTTCGGTCCCTCCAGGAGACACCCCGTGGCCACCCGCATCGCCCGTCGACTTCCCGCCGTGTTCGCCACCCCCTGGTCCATCACAGCTGCCCTGCTGGCCGCCGCTGCCGCTGCCGACGCCCAGACCGTCAACCTGCCGCGATACCCCGCTGCCAGCCCCGACGGCACCGTCCTCACGTTCAGCTGGCGCGGCGACCTGTGGAAGGTGCCAGGGTCCGGCGGCGCCGCGGTGCGCCTGACCGCCAACCCGTCCAACGAAGGTCGCTCCGCGTTCAGCCCGGACGGCGCCAGCATCGTCTTCGACAGCGACCGCGACGGCGGGCGCAACCTCTTCATCATGAAGAGCGACGGCAGCGCGGTGCGCCAGCTCACCTTCGGGGAGGGCGCGGCCATCCTCTCCGGCTGCGGCGTCGACGCCAACGGCCGGGCGGTGGCGTACTTCGAGAGCTCGCGCGACAACGACCTGTACCGCGCCACGCGTCCGTTCATGGTGCCGCTCGACGGCGGCCCCGTCGAGCGCGTGACCGATGCCTTCGGCGGCCATCCGGTCGCGACGGTCGACGGCAAGGCCGTGATCATGGAGCGCGGCGGCAGCGCGTGGAGCCGGCGCGCCTACCAGGGCCCCGACCAGCGCGACGTGTGGATGCTCGACCGCACGACCGGCGCGTTCACGCCGCTCACCAACTGGCCCGGAAACGACGGATGGGCGTTTCCCGCGGGCAACGACCTCGTCTACCTGACCGACCGCGGCAACGGCCGCAGCGTCAACGTGTGGCGGAAGCCGATCGCCGCCGCCGCCGGCGAGGCGGGCACGCAGCTCACGAAGTTCGACGACGACGTGCGCGAGCTCACCGTGTCGGCCGACGGACGCATGGCGTTCCTCACCAGCTGGGATGGCCTGTTTCGCCTGGACCTCGCGAAGCCCGGCAGCGCGCCCGTGCGCCTGACGGTGCAGGGCATCGAGGACGAGGCCGACCGCATGCGTCCGCGCGCCGTCGGCCGCGACGTGAGCGAGGCACAGCTCTCTCCGGATGGAAAGACCATCGCGCTCGTCGCCTTCGGCGACGTGTACGTGAAGGGCATGGAGGAGCGTTCGCCGTTCGTCCGCGTCACCCGCACGCCCGCGCGCGAGCAGGACATCGCATGGATGCCCGACGGCTCGAAGCTCCTCTTCGCCAGCGACATGGACGGCAACGACTCGATCTACGAGGCGACCGTCGCCGCGACCCGCGGTGAGCTGCGCAGCGCGTTCAAGGAGAAGACCGCGCCGCCGAAGCCCGTCGAGGAGGCGAAGCCGGCGGACGCGAAGGCGGAACCCGCGGCCGAGCCGAAGGCGGAGGATCCCAAGGCCGATGCGCCGAAGCCCGAGGACCCGAAGCCGGCCGATCCGAAGGTCGACGCGCCCGCGGCCGTTCCCGCGAAGGACGGCGACGCGAAGCCCGCCGCCGACGCGAAGCCTGCCGGGAAGGAGGCGCCGAAAAAGGACGAGGGCGCGCGCTGGGCCGACGCGGTGCGAGTGGACGTGAAGCCGTTCATCGCGAAGCCCGAGGTGGGCGAGCGTTCGCCGAGCCCGTCCCCGGACGGCACGCGGATCGCCTACCGCCGCGACCTGCGCACCCTGGTGGTGCGCGACGTGGCCAGCGGCGAGGAGAAGGACCTGCGCACGGGCTTTGACCAGGGCATCGATTGGCGCTGGAGCCCGGACGGCCGCCTCATCGCCATCCGCCAGGACGACCCGGACTTCAACAGCGACATCTGGATCGCCCCCGCCGACGGCAGCACCCCGCCGGTGAACGTGTCGCGGCACCCCGATGCCGACGCCAACCCGCGCTGGAGCGCCGACGGCAAGGTGCTGGCATTCGCCTCCACGCGCGTGGAGAACGAGGCGGACGTGTACCTGGTGTTCCTGGACAAGTCGCTCGAGGGCCTGCAGCGCTTCGAGCTCGACCAGTACTTCAAGGACGCCGGCGAGGCAGCGAAGAAGAAGGCCGCCGAGCGCGGCGCGCGCGGCAAGTCGGACGGCGCGAAGAAGGACGAGGGCAAGAAGGACGAGGCCAAGGCGGACGGTGCCAAGCCCGACGACAAGAAGCCCGACGACAAGAAGGACGATGAGAAGAAGCCCGAGGCCAAGAAGGAGGAGCCCAAGCCCCTTGACCTCGACGACGCGTGGATGCGCCTGCGGCGCCTGACGTCGATGCCCGGCAGCGAGATGGACCTCGAGCTCTCGCCGGCCGGCGACCGCGTCTACTTCATGGGCGGCAGCGGCGACGCCGCCGGCCTGATGAGCATCGCCTGGAGCGGGGGCGAGGCCAAGAAGATCGGGCCCTCGGGCTCGATCCAGCAGATGACGCCCGCCGGCGACAAGCTGGTGCTGGTGGCCCGCGGCGGCGCGACCGTGGTGGGCCTTCCCGGCGGCGACGCGAAGCCGGTCGAGTTCGCCGACACCGTCGAGCTCGACCTCGCCGCGCAGAGCGACGCCAAGTTCCGCGAGATGGCGCGGATCATGGGCAACATCTTCTACAGCCCGACGATGAATGGCTGCGACTGGCCGAAGCTCACCGAGAAGTGGGCGACGCTCGCCGCCAACGCGCGCACCGACGAGGAATTCGACTACGTGGCGAACCGCTTCCTCGGCGAGCTGAACGCCAGCCACCTCGGCGTCCGTAGCCCCGGCGGCATGGGCGGCGCGGCGCGGTTCCCGGTGGGGCAGCTCGGCATTCGGCACATGCCGGCCGACGGAGGCTTCAAGGTCACCGACATCCTGCGCGACGGCCCCGCCACCAAGGGGCAGACGCCGCTTGCGGTCGGCGACGTGATCGTCGCCGTCGACGGCGAGGCGGTGAAGCCCGGCATGTCGATCGAGGAGGCGTTCATGGGCACGCTCGGCCGGGAGACGGTGGTGCGCGTGAAGCGCGTGCCGGCGGCCGGTGGCGACGCGATGGAGCTCGACGCGATCCTCGTGCCGTCGTCCTCGGGCGAGATCCGCGAGCTCTCCTACCAGGAGACGCTGCGCCGGTCGCGCGAGGAGGTCGACCGCCTCTCGGGCGGGCGCATCGGCTACATCCACATCGCGAGCATGGACCAGCCGTCGCTCGACGCCTACGAGCGCGACCTCTATGCGGCGGCCGCGGGCAAGGACGGGCTGATCGTCGACGTGCGCAACAACGGCGGCGGGTGGACCGCGGACCGGCTGCTCGCGTCGATCATGATCCCGCCGCACGCATACACCGTGCCGCGCGGCGCCGACCCGTCGAAGAAGGGGCACTACCCGGTCGACCGGCTCTTCATCCAGCGCTACTCGCAGCCGATGGCGATGCTCTGCAACGAGAAGAGCTTCTCCAACGCCGAGATCACCGCGCACGCCTTCAAGACGCTGAAGCGCGGCACGCTGGTGGGCATGCAGACCTACGGCGGCGTGATCTCGACCGGCAGCGCGTCGCTCGTCGACGGCACCACGGTGCGCACGCCGTTCCGCGGCTGGTACCTGCCGGACGGCACCGACATGGAGCTGAACGGCGCGAAGCCTGACCTGGTGGTGCCGCAGACCCCCGAGGACGAGTGCGCCGGCCGCGACGCGCAGCTCGAGGCGGCGGTGAAGGACCTCATGGGACGATTGAAGTGAAAATAGGTGCCAGGAACGGGTGTCCCCATTTTCCGGAGGAAAATGGGGACACCCGTTCCTGGCACCTATTTCAGTCGAGCAGCAGCCGTTCCGGCTTCTCGATGCAGTCCTTGACGTGCACCAGGAAGCTCACGGCTTCCGCGCCGTCGATGATGCGGTGGTCGTAGCTGAGCGCGAGGTACATCATCGGCCGCAGGGCGACCTGCCCGGGGTTGCGCGGGTCCTCGACCGGCCGCTTCTTGATCGCGTGCATGCCCAGGATCGCGCTCTGCGGCGGGTTGAGGATCGGCGTCGACATCAGGCTGCCGTAGATGCCGCCGTTGGTGATCGTGAACGTGCCGCCCGACATCTCGTCGACCGAGAGCTTGCCCTCGCGGGCGCGCGCCGCGAAGCCGCGGATCGCCAGCTCGATCTCCGCGAAGCTCATCGCCTCGGCGTTGCGCAGCACCGGCACCACCAGGCCGCGGTCGGTTCCGACGGCGATCGACACGTCGCAGTAGTCGTGGTGCTCGACTTCCTCGCCCATGAAGTAGGCGTTCACCTTGGGGAATCGCCTCAGCGCGCTGGTGCACGCCTTCACGAAGAAGCTCATGAAGCCGAGGCCCACCCCGTGGTGCTTCTCGAAGCTCTCCTTGTGCTCGGCGCGCAGGCGCATGACCTCGGTCATGTCGCACTCGTTGAAGGTCGTGAGCATCGCCGCCGTGTGCTGCGCCTGCACCAGCC
>VEQS01000219.1 GCA_018883105.1 Phycisphaerales bacterium | reverse complement strand
GTGGTGCTGATCTTCAACTGGGAGGCGGATTCGTCGTCCGCCGACGAGGGGCCGAACTGGCGGTACGTCCAGGCGGCGGGGGACGTGATGTCCGCCGTGATCCGCGACCCGGCGTACGCACCGGGCACGCCGGGACCGGGCGTGCTGCTTGCGGGCCGCCGCGTCCACTTCATCGGCCACAGCCGGGGCGCGTGCGTGATCAGCGAGGCCATCAAGCGCCTGGCGGTCGCCGGCATCGCGGTCGACCAGATGACCACCTTCGACCCGCATCCGGTCAACGGCACGCTCGACGCGCGCTATGACCTCGATTGGGGCGACCCCGTTCCCGAGCGCTGGGCCAACGTGGCGTGGGCGGACAACTACTGGCGCGCCGACGGCGGCGGGCTGATCAACGGGCTCGACTTCGACGGCATTCCGCTTGCCAACGTGTTCAACGTGCAGCTGAGCGAGAGCACGCTGAACTGCTGCGCCTACGCGTATTCGCACTCGGACGTCCACCTCTGGTACCACGGCACCGTCGATCTCGCGCCCAACGCAAGCAACGGCGAGCAGACGATCACGTCGCAGATGCGCTCGTCCTGGTGGCCGCAGGGCGCGGCAAACGTCGGGTTTCGGTTCTCGGCGATCGGCGGCGGAACGCGCGCGGCGATCCCGCCGGGGATCGATCCGCCGGCGGGATCGGTGCCGCTGGTGGAGAACGGCGGGTTCGAGGCCGGCACCCGCGCCGGCTGGGCGTTGCACGGGGGGGTCGGCGCCACGCTCTCCAGTGCGTCAGGGAATTGGTTCGCACGGATTTCGTCGGCGCGGCCGCGGCTCGTGCACAACCGCATGCATGTTCCCGTCGCGCCCGCACCGGGCCGGCCGCTCGTGCTGAACTTCAAGGCGCGGCGTGCCGGGACCTTCGGCGCGAATGACCTGCTGCGCGTCGAGCTCGAGCGCCATGAGGATGCCGGGCCGTGGCCGGTCGCCGGCGGCAGCTGGCCGGTGGCCGGGCTGTCGACGGGATTCACGACCGTCAGCGTCGTGCTGCCGCCCGAGGTTCTCGGGCGGACGCTCCTCATGCACCTTGCGCTCGACGGCGGCGGCGATGCGATCGGCTCGACGATCGAGATCGACGACGTGACCCTTGCGTTCGAGCCCTCGCCGGCGGACCTGACGGGCGACGGCCGGGTGGACGGCAACGACCTCGGTGAGATGCTGGCCGACTGGGGGCCATGTGCGGGCTGCGCTGCCGACCTCAATCATGACCGCATGGTGGACGGCATCGACCTCGGCCGGTTGCTTGCGGACTGGGGCTGAGGGTCCGAGAGTCCGCGACTCCGTCGACTGCCGTGATGGGTCAGCCACGCGCTTTGCGTTTGGGCAGGTGCGGGTCGGTCTGCAGGTGCGGAGACCGGTGACCGCGGAGTGTGTCTGCCTCCCTACAAGAAGGTTCGAGTCATGAAGTCTCCGGCAATGCGAGCGGTGTGCATCGGCGCGGCGGTGGCGTGCGCCCAGGCGGCGCAGGCGTACGTGACGATCACCTACAACGACCAGGCGCTCTGGGCGAGCGCGAATCCCTTCGTCGGGGGGCCGTACTACACGGTGTACGAAGACGACATGTCCACGGCGAACCTCGTCAACCCGAGCTACGCGGAGTCGTCGCTTCCCTCTTCGTCCCAGGGATTCTGGACGGCGACGCCGCTCTACACGGGCTCGCTGGCACTCGGCGGCAGCGGTGCCGGTTCCTACCTGTATGCAGAGCGTGGCGTCGGCTCGACCGGCTATCAAGGCATGCTGTTCGGCCTGAACGGCCCGACGTCCCTCTCCACGGGCCTCTACGGAGTCGGCGCCTACGTGCGGCTCTTCGATGCGTCCGGCAACGCCATCGCGGGCACCGTGCAGGTCGCGATCAACGGAGTGCCCTCCTCCTCCGGCTTCAGCGGCCAGGCGGCCGTCGTATCGGTGGGATCCTCCGGCGGCTTCGTCGGATTCTGGATCGACAACACGAACCTGACCACGTGGATCACCAGCCTCTGGGTCGGCTCCGCCGCCGCCCCGCGCGTTGCCGTCGACACCCTGTACCTCGGGGTGCCGGCCCCCGGCGCGCTCGCGCTCCTGGGCGCGGCCGGACTGGTGGGTTCGCGGCGCCGACGCGGGTGACTTCCGAGGTCCGTCGGCGCCGCCTCCCTTGTCGGCGGCGCCGACGGCCTCACAGCCCCATCAACACGATCGCCCCGACGCTCAGGATGAAGTAGGGGACGAGCGCCGCGGCGCCGGCGTAGTCCTTCGCCAGCCGCTGGCCGAGGAAGAGCATCACGATGTTGAGCGCGGCGAGCTGCGCGCCCCACAGCGCGTGGCGGGGGTTGCCGTCGGCGAGCAGCTGCCACAGGCCCAGGGCCGCCGATCCGCCGGCCGCGATCTCGGTGATCGTCACGACGACGAGCATGGCCGGCACCTGCCCGCGCAGGGGGCTCTTGGCGAAGTGCTGCGTGAGCCAGGCGAGGTTTCCGCGGAAGTCGATGACCTTGTCGAGGCCGGACTGCAGGAACAGGATCGCGAGGAAGGCGGAAACCAGGAGCTGCGCACTGGAGACGGGATCGGACAGTCGCTCAAGCATGGGGCGGGATGCTAGGGCTTTCGGGCCGAGGCCCCGAGCTTCCTGCGACGCGCCTCGATCCGGTCGGACAGCGTCGTCGCGAGAAGCGTGCTGCCGTCGGCCGCCGCGACCGGACCGAGGCGTTCGCCGAGCGACTTGGAGATGTCGTCGAGCTGCCCCGGTGTCTCCGAGGCCTCGATGGCCGCGAGCACGGCGGGCAACGCG
>VEQS01000083.1 GCA_018883105.1 Phycisphaerales bacterium | reverse complement strand
CGCGCGGCCGCCAGCATGGAGCCGCTGACCTACCGGCAGATGCCCGAGCGCCTCAAGCAGGAAGTGCTCGCGAAGCAGTGAGCGGGACGGGCCGATCCAGGCAACCCTCGCACAGGGGCCCGTCCGACCGACGGGCCCCTTTCCTTCCACGGATACCCTGACGCCATGGTCGAGGCAGCAGACGGCACGCTGTTCAAGGCCGAGTACGAGCGGGAGCTGGAGGCGTGGCTGCGCCGACGGTTCGGGTGGCTGCTCGGCGTCACCATCGCGTACCTGATCCTCACGCTGCTGGCGACGGCGGGCTTGGCCCTGATTGCGAAGTTCGATGCCCGCCCGGCGGACGGCGATCCAGCCGCCGCCGCCGTGGCCGCCACGCAGGACCCGGCGTACATCGGCTTGATCTTCCTGGGCACGATCCTGAACCTGGCCATCGCGGCGCGGGCCTTCGTGTTCGTGCGCCCGAAGCTCGAGACGCGCGAGCAGACGCTGCAGGCCGCGAACTGGTTCCTCCTCCAGACCGCGATGCTGATCCTCGGGATGGACCTGATGACGCAGTACCTGCTTCCGCCGGACGCGACCGCGCCGGTGGCGAGCGGGCTGACGAACATCTTCTTCCTGCACTTCTTCGCGAGCATCTTCCTGCCGTGGTCGCCGCGCCAGAGCCTGCGGCCGATGTACCCGATCCTTTCCGGGTTCATCATGGAGTTCGCCGTGCTCAAGGCGCTGGGACGCATCGGCATGGGAGAGACCGTCGGTGCGCTGCTGGGTGCCCCCCTGATGCTGGTGCCGGGACTGGCGATCAGCGCCTGGCGCCTGCGGCGGCACCGGCGCCGCTTCGACCGCTCGATGATGACGAAGGGGTTCTTCGCCATGCGCCGCGAGCTGTCGCAGGCGCGGTCCGTGCAGATGGCGCTCTTTCCCGCCGCCATCCACCGCCCCGAGCTCGACTTCGACTACGCCTACCAGCCGGCCAACGAGGTGGGCGGCGACTTCATCCATGCGAGCGTCGACGCGAAGGGACGCCTCGACATCGTGCTGATGGACGTCACCGGGCACGGGCTGGCGAGCGCGCTGACGGTCGCGCGGCTCTCGGGAGAGATCGAGCGGCTGCTCGCCGAGGACCCGGACATCGCGCCGGGCGCCGTGCTGCGCGCCCTCAACCGCTACGTGTCGCTCACGCTCTCCAGGCACAGCGTCTACCTGACCGCGCTTGCCATCCAGGTGGACCCCGCGCACGGCACCGTGCGCTACGTGAACGCCGGGCATCCGCCGGCATGGGTGCGGCGTGGCGACGGGACGGTGCAACGCTTCGACTCGACGACCTTCCTGCTCGGCGTGGTTCCCGACGACGAGTTCGATGCCGACGAACGCGAGATCGCGCTCGGCCCCGCGGACACGCTGGTGCTGGTCACCGACGGCGTGCACGAGGCCCCCGACCGCGCCGGGCGGCAGTTCGGGCTGGAGCGGATCCGCGACGCGATCGCGCGCATGCCGGCGGGCACGCGCATGGCGCAGCAGCTCTCGACCGCGGTGGAACAGTGGCGCGGACGCGTCGGCGACGACGACGTCCTCGTGGCCACGGTGCGCGTGCCGCAGGCCGTGCCCGTCGCACCCGGCGCGCTCGACCGCGCCGCCGAGATCGAGGCCCACGTCACGCTCGGCGAGCCCGCCGGGACGCCGGCGTGAACCGCGCCGACGCGGCGCGCTGGATGGCGCACGCGGCACGCATCGCCTGGCGCGGCCACGGCGGCGCGGAGCCGAACCCGATGGTGGGCTGCGTGATCGTCGCGCAGGGCGGCCGACTGGTCGCCGAGGGCCATCACCGCCGCTGCGGCGGGCCGCACGCCGAGGTCGAGGCGCTGCGGCGCGCCGGAAGCGCGGCGCGCGGGGCCACCGCGGTGGTCACGCTCGAACCGTGCAACCACCACGGGCGCACGGGGCCATGCAGCGTGGCGCTGCGCGAGGCAGGCGTGGCGCGCGTCATCTACGGCTGCGCCGACCCGAATCCGACGGCGGCCGGCGGGGCCGAGACGCTGCGCCGGCACGGGATCGATGCCGAGCACGTGCCGCACCCGGACGCCGCGCGCGTCACGGCGCCGTTCCTGCACCGCGTGCGCACGGGGCGGCCGTGGGTGATCGCCAAGTGGGCGGAGTCGGCCGACGGACGCATCGCCACGCGTCCGGGCGAGCCGCGCTGGATCAGCGGCGAGCGCAGCCGCGCGATGGTGCACCGCGAGCGGTCGCGCGTCGATGCGTTGCTCACCGGAATGGGGACGGTCATGGTCGACGATCCGCTCCTCACCGTGCGCGGCACGCGTGCGCGGCGCACGCCGCTGCGCGTGGTGTGGGCGCCGAGGCTCGGCGTCCCGCACGACCGCGCGATCGTGCGCACGGCACGCGAGGTGCCGACCATGGTCGCGGCGCCCGTCGAGGCGATCTCGGCGCGCGTGCGCGAGGCGGATGAGCTCCGTGCGCATGGCATCGAGGTGCTGGCCGCGGCCGACGAAGGCGCGCTGCTCGCGGAGCTGGGCCGGCGCGGCGTGGCGACCGTGCTGGTCGAGGCGGGCGGCGGCCTGGTGCGGCCGATGGTGGCGCGCGGACTGGTGAATGCCGCGTGGGTGTTCACCGCGCCTCACGAACTCGGGGATGCCGGACCGCGCAGCGCGGCACCGATGACGGCGGCCGAGCTGTCGCGACTCGACCGCGCCTGGACGGGCCGGCGCGGCGACGACCGGGTGTCGCTCTACCTGTTCCCGGCGTAGGCGGCCGGGTCGGTGGCGACGTCGAAGCCCGCGGGGTGGACGCGCAGCACGCCATCGAGGCCGTCGAGCGCCCACTGGCCCGCCTGCTCACGCGCGACGCGCACCTCGGCGATCGTCCGATCCCCGGTGCCGACGAGGCGGAACGTGCCGAGGACGAGTTCCTTCGGGGCCTGCTGGAACGCGATCGCCGGAGCACGCGCCTCGCAGAGCTGGGCGAGCAGCCGGCGCAGGCGGTCGCGGTCGGCCGGCACGGAGCCCGACGCATCGGCCGCAGCGCCGACGCGGAGCGTCCATGCGTCGAGCGACCGTTCGGCGGTCCACGGCACGGCCGCGGATCCCTCCGGCGGCGTGAACTCGACGCGGCGCACGTCGGCGGGCACCGCCGCGCACCCGCGCGGATCGATGAAGAACGCCGGCGGCGGAAACAGGGCCGCCAGCGCGCGCGGCCCAAGCTGGACCACCACGGGACGCCCATCGATGCGGCCGAAGCGCTCCTGCGCACCCTCGGCGACCGGCACGCCCACCTCGACGAGGCCGACGTCCGGTGCCGCGTCGCCGGACGCACGCAGCCGCACCGACCGTTCCGGCGACTCCAGGCCGAACGCCGCGAGGTCACTTGGTTCATCGGCGACGAATGCATCCGCATCGGCGCGCAGCAGTGCGTCGAGGTAGCCGCGCACCGCCTCGGCATCGATGCGCGTGGAGAACGGCGCCTCGGAACGCCAGGCGCCGCCCGAGCGCACGATGACGAGCTGCTGCCCAGGCCCCGGGCCGTAGCGGAGCTCAAGCCGGGCGACGTCGGCGCTGGCCGCGTCATGCAGGCGCGAGGAACGCCACTGGCGCGGGTCGTCCTCGAGCGCGATCGCGTGCAGTCCGGCATCCACGCTCGCGGCGTCGGTACGGCCGTCGACGCGCGCCCACGCCCGGCCCGCGACCGTCCGGCGGCCGAGGACCACCGTACGCGACCCGCCCGGCCACGCGACCGTCACGCGCGCACGCGCCGGGTCGAGCCCGAGCGACACGCGCGACCCGGCGTCGAGGGAGGCCGGATCGACCGCGCGCGTCGATTCGAGCGATGCGAACGCGTCGATCACCATGCGGATCGCCGCCGCGTCGGCCGGATGCGCAAACGGCGTCGACTGCGACCAGCCATCCGCCGAGCGCACGAACGCCAGGGTGGGTGCACCGGGGCGCTCGAGCTCCAGGCGATCGACCTGCTCGACGGGAATCTCGTCCACCGCGAAGAGCGGCTGGCGGACCACCCGGCCCTCGGACGCCGCGGGCCGGGCGCGCACGGCCAGCCACGCCGCCACCGCCACCGCGGCCAGCACGAGCGCGATGCGAAGCGCGCGTGCGCTCATGTGCGGAGCCTCCGACGGACGACGACGACGGCGCCCATCGCCGCCAATGCCGCGGGCAGCGCGAACGCCTCGATCGTGCCGACCGCGGCCACCGTGGTGCGCGCCAGGCGCGGAAGCCGCGCCACTTCGCCGCCCGCGCCCGAGCCCGCCACCTGGTCATCGAGGCCGGCCAGCCACATCACGGCGTTCACCAGCAGGTCGCGGTTGCCGGGGTGGCGCAGCGCGACGCGACCGCCGCCGAGCGGGTCGGCGGCATCGGCCACCGCGGTCGTGAGCCACGTGGGCGAGCCGACCAGCACCGCACGTGCCCCGCCCTCGCTCGCGGCGACCACCGGCACCGGTGCCGACAGCCGCTGCCCGTCGGGGACGCCGATGCGCGCACGCACGTCGCGCCGCCAGTCGCGCTCGATCCAGCGTTCGGGCGACGGCTCGACCTCGCTGACCGCGGTGCATGCCGTGCACGCACCATCGATCGCGAGCGGTACCGGACGCTCAAGCCACAGCCGCTGCCCATCGATCGCACGCCCGAGCGCACCCACGGTCACGCCGTCGACGATCGACTGCGCCGCGCGCGTCTCCGTGCGCCCGGGCCCGACCGGCACGGCTTCGAGCACGGTGCGCCCGGTCTGCGCGGAGAGCCCGCGCGGGGCGAGCAGGGTGGCCCACGGATCCTGCTGCCCAAGCATCGGCAGCAGGCTCGGACCCACCGTGAGCAGGACTGGCTGCGACTGCGTCACCAGTCGGCGCGCGGCGGCGAGCAGCTCGCGCTCGCGCGGGCTCTCGACCGTCGCATCGCGGTCGATCGGCGCCAGCACCACCCAGACGGCCGGCCGGCTGGCCGGCACCGCCGGCTGCGGCGACTCACCGGGAATCCATTCGCGCACCTCGACGCGCGCGGTACGCAGCGCATCGGCGGCGGCGGCCAGGTCGGTGCGGTCGGGCGAGGGGCGCAGGATCCCGGGCGCGCCCGAATGGACGACGACCGCGACCGGCGCGCTGCCCGAACGCAACGCCCGGATCGCGGAAGCGACCGCATGCTCGCCGCGGAAGCGGCGGTCGAGCGCGGCGCCGCCTGCGCCGGCGGTGCCGGCAACCAGCTGCCAGCCGGGCACGGTGACGATGCCCGGCGGGCCGACGACGATCGCGCAATCACCGGCAGCGAGCGCGGCGCCCACCTCGGCGCCCCACAGCCGCGGCAGGCGGTCGAGCGCATCCTGGGCCGTGCGCAGCTCGCGCGCCACGTCGAGGAATTCCCGCGGCGCCGCCTCAAGCCATGCAGCCAGGGCGGGCGACCGCGCCTCGCGCGCACCGTCGGAGAGCCGTCGCGCCGCCGCGGAGAGCTCTTCGCCCCAGTGCTTGAGGTTCGCCGAGACGGCCGCGGCGGCACGTGCCTCGTCCGGGAACGGGCGCGCGTCCGACGCCGCACGCAGCGCATCGATCGAACGGTCGAAGGCGCGCTTCTGCGCCACGAGCTGGACGAACGCACCGCGCAACGCGTCGAGATCGGCGCGCGCAGGATCGGAGACCGGAAGCGAAATCACGAGGTCCTCGAGCATCGGCGCCTGCACGGACGCCACGCCGGCCAGGCGGTCGAACGCCGCACGCCCGGCGCGGATCGCCTGGTCGTGGCGCTGCAGCGCGTCGGCATCGCGCGCCTGCACCGCCTCGAGCACCGACTCGTACCGCGCGGCATCGCGCGGGTCCGACGGATCGACGCGCGCCGCGCGCACGCGGCCGTCGCGCGTGGGACGCGCCGCAAGCCCCGCCAGCACCTCGTCCACCTGGCGCGCGACCGCGGCGGGTGGGTCCGCAAGCACCACCAGCACCTCCCAGTCTCCCCCGAGCGACCCAAGGAGCGCGTCGGTGGCGGGTGACAGCGTGTAGGCGCGCGAGGACGTCATGTCGGCCGTGCGACGGAGCGCGGGAGCGTCCGCCGCCCCGGCCGCGGCCACCGCGGCCACGGCGGCGAGCAGCAGGCCCGCCGCCACGCGCGGCGCGCCGGCGATCCGCGCCGGAAGCGTGCCGCGCGCTGCAGCGGTCACGGCGGCCGCGAGGAACCACGAGCATGACGAGACGAAGAACACGACGTTGCCGGTGTCGAGCAGGCCCATCTGGAACTCGTCGAGCCGGCGCAGCGGGTCGATCGCGAATCCAAGGTCGGCCATCGACCCCGGAAGGAGGGCCGGCGCCGCACGCGCCACCGCGATCCACACGAGCCAGAGGAACACCGTGAGGAGGTACGCGGCCACCTGGTTGCCGACCAGCGCGGACATCAGGATGCCCGAGGCGGCATACGCCGCACCGGCAAGCACGAGCCCCAGCACGCCGGTCAGCGCCTCGAGCGGATCCGGACGCGAGCACCATTCGAGGGCCGCGAACTGCGCGGCAAGCGGCACCGCGACCGCCACCGTGAGCAGCGCGAGCGCCGCCACGAACTTGCCCAGGACGATCGATGCCACCCCCGCCGGCGACGCGAGCAGCACCGGCCACGTCCCGCCGCGCCGCTCCTCGACGATCGAGCGCATGGAAAGCGCCGGCGCCACCACCAGCACCGCCCAGCCCAGGGCGATCATCGAGCCGCGCAGCGTGGCCGGCGCACCGCCGCGGAACACCGCCAGCGCGAACACCGTGCCGGAGAGCAGCGCCACCGCGACCAGCACGCTCCACCCGAGCGCCGATCCCAGCTGCACGCGCCACTCCCGGCGCGCGACGGCGACCATCGATCGGACGAGGCCGGTCATGGACGCGCCCCCGCCCCGGCGATCAGCCGGTGGAAGACCGACTCGAGCGCCGGCTCGGTCCGCTCCAGGCGACGCAGCGAGATTCCGGCCGCGCCGAGCGCGCGTGCCACGGCCTCGCACGCGCGGTCGGCATCGACTGACGGCTCTAGCGCCAGCTCGTGGACGCACCATCCGTCCGCACCGGCCGAGGCCGCGGCGACGCGGACACCGTCGATGGACGCGAGGGCAGCCGCCGCATCGCGCGCACACTCGACGACCACCACCGCTCCCGACGCACCGCGGGCGCGCAGGTCGGCCATGGATCCGTCCGCCACGACGCGGCCGCGGTCGATGAGCACCGCGCGGTCGCAGCTGGCCTCGACCTCGGCCAGCACGTGGCTCGAGAGAAGCACGGTCGATTCCTCGGCCAGCGACCGCACCAGCGCGCGGAAGTCGCGCACCTGCGCGGGGTCGAGCCCGGAGGTCGGTTCGTCCAGGACGAGCACCGCCGGCGCATGCACGATGGCCGCGGCCATGCCGACGCGCTGGCGATAGCCCTTGGAGAGCTGGCCGCAGAGCCGGCGGCGCACGTCGGAGACGTTGCACCGCGAGAGCGCGCGGTCGACCGCCGCGCCGCGCGCCGCGCGGGGCACGCCCCACAGCTCGGCGCGGAAGCGCACGAATTCCTCGACCGTCAGGTCGGGCGTCACCGGGCTTTCCTCGGGCAGGTAGCCCACGGCGCGGCGCACCGCCTCGGCACCGGGCTCCATGCGCCGGCCGCCCACGAGCACCTCGCCCTCGTCGGGGGCCATGGCGCCGACCACCATGCGGATGGAGGTGGACTTCCCGGCGCCGTTCGGGCCGAGGAAGCCGCAGACGGATCGTGCAGGAACCGTGAAGGACACCCGGTCCACCGCGAGGACGCGTCCGAACCGCTTGACGATGGCATGCGCCTCGATCATGACCTGGGACGCGCGCAGGGAGGGGAACCGCGACGGGCGCCGAATCGTACCGGGGCAGGCCGGGATACACTCGACCCTCGCACGGAGCGCGATGTCACCGACGTCCCGAACAGAACTGCACGGCGGCGATCCCGCGATGCTCCTCGAGGAGATCGGCGACGGGATCGGGGTGGTGGACCGCGGCGGCGAGCTGATCTGGATGAACCATCGCCTGGAGGCGCTCGACGCCGAGACGATGCGACGCTTCTGCGACTGCTGTGCGGCGCTGATGGCGGAACTGGCCGCCGACGGCACCGGGCGCCGGACGCACCTGCGGACGTTCAAGGCCGGCGAGCGCACGTGGGAGGCGGCGATCACCCCGCTCGTCCCCGAGGGCGGCGCGGCGGCGACGCGCGTGGTCGGCGTGCTGCACGACGTCACGGCGCGCCAGCGCGTGCTCGACCGCGTGGACGCGATCGACGCGGCCGGCGCGGACCTGCTGGCGCTCGACGCCAAGAGCATCGGGCCGCTCAACGTCGCCGAGCGCCTGCGGCTGATCGAGGACAAGGTCGTCTCGTCGATGGAGCGCCTCTTCGGCGCGCGCGAGTTCGAGGTGCGCCTGCTCGACGCCGCGTCGCAGCGCCTGGAGCTCGTGACGAGCCGCGGCATCGAGCCCCTGCCGCCCGGGCGGTTCCTGCACGCGACGCCCGAGGGCAACGGCATCTCGGGACGCGTCGCCTCGTCCGGCGAGGCGTACCTCTGCCGCGACGCCGAGCACGACCCGGCGTACGTCGCGGGCCTCGCGGGGGCGCGCGCCAGCATGACCGTGCCGCTCCTCTTCAACGAGAAGGTGGTCGGGACGCTCAACGTCGAGAGCCGCCAGCCGGCACGCTTCGACGAGGAGGACATGCTCTGCCTCGAGCTCTTCGGCCGCTACGTGGCCATGGCGCTCAACATCCTGGACATGCTGGTGGTGGAGCGCTACACGACCAACCAGCGCGTGAGCGGCACCCTGCGCGACGAGATCGCCGCGCCGATCTCGTCGATCCGCACGGCGGTCGCCGACCTCAAGCGCGACCCGGACGTCCCGCCCCAGGCGATCGCCGAGCTCGAGCGCGCCATCGCGAGCGTCGAGTCGCGCGTGCGCGGCGCCACCGGCGGGCCGCAGACGGTGCTCGGCGTCGACCGCGTGGACCGCTCCCGCGGCACCGACCCGGACATCGCGGGCCGGAGGATCGCCGTGCTCGACGACGAGGCGCCGGTCCGCGACGCGGTGGGCATGGTGCTCGCGGAGGCCGGCGCGACCGTCGACCGGTTCGAGTCGAGCGAGGAGGGCTGCGCCGCCATCGAGCGCGCGGCCGCGGCCGGCGCGCCCTACGACGTCGTCATCAGCGACGTGCGCATGCCGGGGCGCAACGGCTACGAGGTGTTCCGCGTGACCAAGCAGGGATGCACGCGGACGCAGGTCATCCTGATGACCGGCTTCGGCTACGACCCGAACCACTCGATCGTGCGCAGCACCCAGGAAGGCCTGCACTGCTTCCTGTTCAAGCCCTTCCAGGCGCAGCAGCTCGTGGACGAGGTCCGCAAGGCCGTCGCCGAGTGGAAGGGCGAGCGCCCGATGTCCGAGGGCCGCTGACCCTCACCCCGCGCGGCGCGCCACGAGCAGCCGCCAGAAGCCCTCGAAGTCCTTGCGCACCTCCGCGCCGGAGAGCGACGGGTTCGCCCTCGCCGCGGCGAGCGCGTCGTCGCGCTGACGGTGCCCGATCTCGCAGGCGAGCGTTCCGCCGGGCACGAGCCATTCGTGCGCGCCGGCGATGAGGGGCGCCAGCACGTCCATGCCCGCCGGGCCCCCGGCGAGCGCGGTGCGCGGCTCGTGGTCGCGGACGTTCGGGGCCATCTCGGCCCACTCGTCGTCGCGCACGTAGGGCGGGTTGGAGGCAAGCACGTGGAACGTGCCGCGCTCGGCCGAGCCGAGCGGCGCGAACAGGTCGCCCGCACGCAGCTCGACCGCGTCGGCCACGCGGTGGGCGGCGAGGTTCTCGCGCGCAAGCCCCAGCGCATCGGGCACGAGGTCGGTGGCCACGATGCGCACGTCGACCGGCGGCGGCCCGGGCTCGGACGGGTCGGCGCCGCGGCGCTGGCCGCGCAGCGACGCGGCCACGCAGGCGCTGATGCAGCCGGTGCCGGTGCCGATCTCGAGCATGCGCACGGGCGCGGCGCCCCCCGCGGCCGCAGCACGGAGCGCACCGACCGCTTCCTCGACGAGGTGCTCGGTGGCCGGGCGCGGGATGAGCGTCGAGGGCCCGACCGCGAAGCGCTTCGACCAGAACCAGGCCTCGCCGACGAGGTACTGCACGGGCTCGTGGCGCGAGGCGCGCACGACGAGCGCGCGCAGCCGGTCGAGCTCGTCGGCCGACGCCGGGCGGTCGGCCTCCATGTAGAGGCGCATGCGCTCGCAGCCGAGGACGTGCGAAAGCAGCATCTCCGCGCAGACGCGAGGGGAATCGATCCCCTTCTGGGCAAGGTGGCCGTCGATCCAGCGCACCAGGCGCCGCGTGGTCCAGGCCTCTCCCGCATTCTGCGGGGAATCGCGGCGGGTGGCGGATTCCATGCCGGGAGTATCCTAATCCGCCCTTTCGGAGCCCCATCCATGCCGGGAATCGACGCCGTCACCGACATCCTCGCCGCCGTCCGCGACCGCGCCGCGGCGAGCGCCCGCTTCGCCTCCCTCGCGCTCGAGGGCGAGCGCCTGCGCTGCCGCGCCAAGGGCGCCGAGGCGGAGGCCTGGTACGTGGTCGACCGCGACGGCGGGCGCTGGAGCGTCGCGCTCCTCACGCCGGACCGCTGGCTCAGCGAGTCGGTCGAGGGCGACATGCTCGAGGGCCGCGACAGCGCGGAGGAGCTCGTCGACGACGAGCTGGTCGAGGTGGGCTTCGCCAACCGCTGCGGCAAGGTGCGCCACTTCCGCGACGAGGACAAGACCTACGTCTTCCGCACCGACGTGCCGCTCGACGGGATCGGCGACGTGCCCGCGGCGATCGCAACATTCCTGCTCGCGTTCGAGGCGGCCTTCGGGCAGCTGGGCGACATGGGCGGGGGCGACTGAGCGGTGGCCGACCGGCCGCCCAAGGTCGTGATGCTCGGGTGGGAGTTCCCGCCCTTCATCACCGGCGGCCTCGGCACGGCGTGCCACGGGCTGACCAAGGCGCTCGACTCGCTCGGCGCGCAGGTGACGTTCGTCCTCCCGAAGGGCGTCGCCGGCGACCATGCGTCGCACGTCGAACTGCTGGCGCCCGGGCTGAACGAGGGCCGCGGACCCGAGCTCCGGGCCGCCAACGGCACGCCCCCCGTGGGCGTCGAGCGCCGCAAGGCCGACCGCGGCGTGGGCGCGCGCACGGTGGCCGCCGCGGCACCGGCCGCGCGGCCCGCGCCGGCGAAGCCCGACCCCGCGGCGCTGCGCGAGCAGCTCGGCCGGGCCATCCGACTGGTGACGGCGCCCTTCGTCGCCTCCGGCGCCTACGAGAACCCGGCGGCCCGCGTCCTGCTCGAGCGCCTCGCGACCGCGAGCGCCGCGCCGCCGCGCCTCCTTCGCCCCGGCGTCCTCGCGGAAGCGGCGGCAGCCGTGCCGGGACCGGAGGGCGACGACCTGATGCACGGCCTCGACGAGCCGGCGCGGCAGGAAGTGCTCTCGCTGCTCGAGGCCTGGGAGCGCTACGGCGCCGAGGACCCGGGCGCCGTGGCCGAGATGGTCGAGATGATCCGCGCGGTGCGCTCGGCGGTGCCGGAATCGAACGGCCGGGGCGCCGGCGTGTCGCTACGCCGCGGCGGCACGGCGCCCGACTACTCGGGCGACCTGCTCGCGCAGAGCGAGGCGTACGCGCGCTTCGTGGTCGAGCGCTGCCGGGACATGGACTTCGACGTGATCCACGCGCACGACTGGCTGACATACCCTGCCGGCATCGCGCTCGCGCGGGTCACCGGCCGGCCGCTCGTGGCGCACGTGCACTCCACCGAGTTCGACCGCTCCGGCGAGCACGTCAACCAGGCCGTCTACAACATCGAGCGCCGGGGCATGCACGCGGCCGTCAAGGTCGTGACGGTGAGCATGCTGACGCGCAACATCTGCGCCAACCGCTACGCGGTGCCGGTCGCCAAGTGCGACGTCGTCTACAACGGCGTCGACCTCGACCCGAGGGCCGTGGGCGTCACCACCATCGGCCGCCGCGACCGGATCGTCCTCTACTTCGGCCGCATCACGATGCAGAAGGGCCCGGAGTACTTCGTGCAGGCGGCCAAGCGCGTGCTGGAGAAGGTGGAGGACGTGAAGTTCGTGGTGGCCGGTTCGGGCGACCAGGCGCAGCGGATGATCTCGCTCGCGGCTGAGCTTGGCATCGGGCACAAGGTCCTCTTCACGGGGTTCCTGCGCGGCAAGGACATCCCGCGCGTCTTCAGCATGGCCGACCTCTACGTGATGCCGAGCGTGAGCGAGCCCTTCGGCATCGCGCCGCTCGAGGCGCTCGGGCACCGGGTGCCGGTCCTGATCAGCCGCCAGTCGGGCGTGAGCGAGGTGCTCGTCAACGCCCTGAAGGTCGACTTCTGGGATGTGGACGACATGGCGAACAAGATCATCGCCGTGCTGCGCCACCCGCCGCTGCAGCGCACGCTCGTCGACCACG
>VEQS01000082.1 GCA_018883105.1 Phycisphaerales bacterium | reverse complement strand
CGGCCGTCCCCGCGCCGATCCGGCCGAGCGCCGCGGCGCCGGCCGACACCTCGGCCGGGCCCTCGCGCACCATGAGGCCGTCCGCGGCCTCGATGCCGGCGGCGGCCGCCAGGCGCGCCGCATCGCGAGACTCACCGCGGCGCAGCGCGCGGTCGGCGCGCACCAATGCGGCGCGCAGCGGATTGCCGGACGCGGTGGCGACGGCATCCACGGCACGGTCGATGCAGGCCAGCACGGCGCCGTCGCCGAGGTCCGCGGCGTCGAGGGCAAGCATCGCCTCCAGCACCCCGGCGCGAGAGGCGGGACCGGCGCCGTCGCGGGCGGCACGGCGCGCCGCTTCCTCGGCGGCCTCGGCACCGAGGCGCGGGGACCGCGTCTGCCGCGCCAGCTGCAGGAGCGGCAGCACCGCGTCCGCCGACGGCGAGGCCGCGAGCGCCTCGCGCGCGTCGCGCTCGGCGGCGGCAGCCGGCATCCAGCTGCCGATCCTCACGCCGCCCACGGCCACCATCTGGTTCCCGAGCAGGAGCGGGTTGGCGCTTCCGGCGCCGGGCACGCGCAGGCGGTCGGCGCCGGTGCGCGCATCGACCACCACGAGGTCCTCGCCGTACGGGATCGCCACGACCGCCTCGGCCGGGTTGCCCGTCGACGCGATTGCCACGCGGCCTCGCAGGCGATTGGCCGGCGTGTCGCCCGCGACGGCGCGCGACCAGCGCACGGTGCCGGGCTGCCCGGGATCGAGGCAGGCGATCCGGTCGCCGACGGCGATCACCGTCGACGATGCGTGGTCGCCGACGAGGTACTCGGGCATCCCGATCGCGGCATCGAGGCCGGTGGGCACCTCGGCGAGCACGCGCCCGTCCATCGCATCGAGCACGTGGAGCCTCGACCGGTCGGGCGACACGGCCAGCACGCGGCCGGCGACCACGGCCGGCGTGACGACCGCCGGTGACTCGCCGGCGGCGCCGGTGTCGCGGATGGGAACGGCGAAGCGCCGCAGCCAGCGCACGTGTCCGTCGACCGGATCGACCGCCGTCACCACGCCGGTGGCGGTCGCCGAGTACAGCGTGCCTGCGGCGACGATCGGCGCATCGAAGACGCGCATCCCGCCGAAGCGCGCGCTGCCGGTGCTGGCCACCGCTCGCGACCATGCCGGCGCGCGTGGGCGCTCCAGGTCGAAGGCCACCAGCCAGCTGACCGTCTCGAGCCGTGCCGTGGTGCGGCGTGCCGCGCAGACCGCGACGCCATCGATGACGACGGGCGCGCCGACCGGCTGCAGCGGCTCCGCGTCGGCGCGCTCGCCGCCGGAGTCGAGCCTGGTCTCCCAGAGCAGGAAGCCCGTCGCGGCATCGAAGCAGGACAGCCCGGCGCCGGTGCGCATGCCGCCGGTGCCGAAGGCGAGCACCCGCTCGCCGTCGACCGCGGCCATCCGCGGCGCCGGGACGAGCGCCGCCTGGCCGAACGCGCCCGCCATGCCGCCCACCGAAGCGTCCCAGAGCGCGCGCCCGGACAGGCGCTCGTAGGCGCGCACGAAGCTGCCGTCGTCGATGAACACGCGTCGGCCGTCGCTTGAGGCGATGGCCCGCGGCTGCGCCGCCGGGGCCGTGCCGCCGCGGGCCGGAAGGGCGGCCGGCGTCGCGGCGATCGCCGGCGCGCTCGCGGCGATCGGCACGGACCATGTCTGGCCCCACGTGCCCTCGTCGCGCGCATCGAAGCGGCCGGTGCCGAGGGGTTCGAACGCGGCGGCCGGCGGCAGGGGAGCGTCGGGTGCGGCGCCGCGCCGCACGGCGGCACGCTCGGCGGCCTCGACGTCCGCCGCGGCATCGATCGCCGCGACGGCCTGGGTCGCCCGCGCGGGGTCACCGAGGCGCGCGGCCGCGGCAGCCACCATGCCCGCATGGTGAAGGGCCCGCCGCCCGGCCAGCAGGTCGTGCGCCGCCACCCGGTCGAGGAGCGCAAGCGCCGAGGCGCAGTCGCCGCGGGCCAGCCTCGCCTCCGCGGTGCGCAGCGCCGCATCGAGGCCGGACTCGGTCCAGAGGCGCGCCGCGACGAGCGCGGCCGCGTCGCCGCGCGCGAGCATGGCGCGGGACTCGGCATCGACCTCGCGCCGGAAGGCGGTGCGCAGCGCCGCATCGGAGGCGAGCATCGCGTGCGCACGTGCCGCGACGGTGACGAAGAGATCCGGGTCGTCGGGCGTGCGCACGAGCCGGTCGTGCGCGCCGTCGAGCGCCTCGACCAGGAGCCGCACCGCCTCGCGCGGGTTCGCCTTGGCCTGGTCGGCGGCCTGCTCGAGGAGGAGTTGCGCCGAGGGCGAGTCGTCGACCGCCGGCACCGCCATCTCCTGTGCGTGCGCGGCATGCACCGCGAGCATCGCCGTCGCCGCGAGCATGGCGGCGGCGCGGGCCAGCGGGCGGCGGCGCAGGTCGGTCATGGCGAGGAGGGTGATACATTCTCCGGCCGATGCGCGTCCGGCGAACCCGTCCCCCCACGATGCTCGCGGCCGGCGCGGTTGCGGCCGCGCTCGGCGGGTGCGCGGCATCGCCCGAGTTCCGGGCGCTGCGCGCCGAGCGCATCCGGACCACCGACGAGGCCACCGAGGTGAAGGTGTTCCTGGAACTGCGCAACCCGAACGACGCGCCGGTGGAGCTGACGACGTGGGACTACACGTTCACGGTCGGCGACCGCACCGCCTACACGGGGCCGTGGGTGGCGTCGCTGACGCTGCCGCCGAAGCAGGTCATGGTCACCGAGGTGCCCGCGGTGGTGCCGGCGTCCTTCGGCGACGTGGCGGCCGGGAAGTGGCGCATCGGTGGCACGGTCGGGTACCGCGCCACCGGCAAGCTCGACCGCCTGCTCTACCAGCTCGGCATCAACCGGCTGACGGCGCTGTTCGGCGTGTCCGGAGAGGGCATCGAACTCGCTCGCGCGGCGCCCGCTGCCGGACCGGTGCCGGCTGCGTCGCCCGCGCCCGCGCCCGAGCCGCCGGCCACTCCCGCACCCTGACTCACGCCGTCCGCGGCGACTGCGCGCGCGCCGCGGCGCGCTCGCGGTAGTGCGCGATCAGCCGTGCGTGCACGCCCAGGGCCCGCGGGTCGTCGGCGGCCAGGTCGCTGCACTCGAGCTGGCGGTACGTGCCGTCGGGCTGCATCTGCCACGCCGAGCGCCGGTCCTCCAGGCAGAACTGCAGCACGTCCCAGAGCATCCGCCGTGGCTCGCGGCCGAGCACCGGCGTGGCGGCCTCGACGCGCGTCTGCAGGTTTCGGTACATCCAGTCGGCGCTGCCGATGAGGAACTCGCCCTCGAGCGGGTCGGCCTGCCCGGCGCCGAACCAGAAGATCCGGCTGTGCTCGAGGAACCGCCCGACGATCGAGCGCACGCGGATGTTCTGGCTGAGGCCCGGCATCGACGGCCGGATGCAGCAGAAGCCGCGCACCACGAGGTCCACCTGGACGCCCGCCTGGCTCGCGCGGTACAGCGCATCCATCACCCCGCGGTCCTCGAGCTGGTTCATCTTGGCGATGATGCGGCCCTGCCCGCCCTGCGCGGCCAGCTGCGTCTCGCGCTCGATCAGCTCCAGGAAGCGCCGCTTCATCGCCACCGGCGCCACCAGCAGGCGCTGGTACTCGCGCTGGCGCGAGCGGCCGGTCATGTAGTTGAAGAGGTTGACGAGGTCCTCGGTGATCGCGGGGTCCGCGGTCAGCAGGCCGATGTCCTCGTACACCCGCGCGGTGCGGCTGTTGTAGTTGCCGGTGCCGATGTGGGCGTAGGAACGCAGCCCGCCGGGCTCGTCGCGCACCACGAGCGCCGTCTTGGTGTGCGTCTTGTAGCCCACCACGCCGTAGGCCACGTGCACGCCGGCGTCCTCGAGCTTGCGCGCCCACAGGATGTTGCGCGCCTCGTCGAAGCGGGCGCGCAGTTCCACCAGCACCGCCACCTGCTTGCCGCTCTCGGCGGCCCGGATCAGGCTGGAGATGAACGGGCTGTCGCCCGACGTGCGGTACAGGCTCTGCTTGATGCACAGCACCTTCGGGTCGGCCGCCGCGTCCTCGATGAACTTCTCCACCGAGAGGTCGAACGACTCGTAGGGGTGGTGCACCAGGATGTCGCCCGCGCGGATGGCGGCGAAGATGTCGGCGCGGTCGCCCTCGAGGCCCGGCGGCGAGAGCGCCGAGAAGCGCGGCCAGTGCAGCTCCGGCAGGTCGATGTCGGCGACCTCGTTGAGCGCGCCCCAGTCGACCAGGCCCGGCGTCTCGAAGACGTCGTCGGCGTCCACCTGGAGCTCGTCGATCAGGAACCGCAGGATGCGGGCGTCGCCGCCGGCGGCGATCTCCAGGCGAACCACGCGCGCGAAGCGGCGCTCCTTCAGGAGGTGCTGCGTCGCCTCCAGCAGGTCCTCGGTGTCCTCGTTGTCGCGCTCGACCTCGGCGTTGCGCGTCACGCGGAACGGGAGGACCTTGATGATCTCCATCCCGGGGAAGAGGTCGTCGAGGTTGTGCTCGACGATCTCCTGCAGGGGCACGAAGCTGCGCGTCCCCTCCAGGCGGTAGAGCCGCGACGGGACGTCCGGCACCTTGACCCGCGCGAAGAGCTGCTCGCTCTCGCCCGGGCGGCGCAGCAGGACGCCGAGCGACACGCTCATGTTCGAGATGAACGGGAAGCGGTGGCCGGGGTCGACCGCAAGCGGCGTGAGGATCGGGAACACGCTGCGGCGGAACCAGGCCTCGGCCTCGGCCCGCTGCGCGGCATCGAGGTCGGCCCAGCGCAGCAGGCGCACGCCGTGCGGCTCGAGGGCCGGAAGGACGCGCTCGCGCAGCACCGACATCTGACGGTGCGCCAGCGTCGCCACGCGCGCACGGATGCCGTCGAGCTGCTGGGTGGGCGTGAGCGCCTCGGGCACCGGGCCGCCGACGCCGGCCTCGATCTGGCGCTTCAGCACGCCGACGCGCTTCATGAAGAACTCATCGAGGTTCGCCGAGTAGATCGAGAGGAAGCGCATCCGCTCCAGGAGCGGCGTGCGCGGGTCGGCCGCCACGTCCAGGACGCGCGCGTTGAACTCGATCCACTCGATGTCGCGGTTCAGGAAGCGCGCGGGATCCCCGGCGGCCACGGTGGCCGGGGTGCCGGCGGCCGGCATGCCCGAGGGTGCGATCGAGTCGTCGTTCACGGCGCACCTCCCGGCGGCGCGAAGGTCGCAGTGCAGCCCGGGGCCTCGCGCACGCTCACGGCGCGCAGGCGCACGCCGGCCGGGAGCTCCGGCGCCAGCGCATCGGCGACGTGGCGGGCCACCAGCTCGGCGGTCGGGTTCACGCGGTCGAAGGGCGAGGTGTCGTTCAGGTTGCGGTTGTGGAATCGCCCGAGGATGCGGTCGAGCGACGCCTCGACGGCGTGGAAGTCCACGAGCATGCCGTCCGGGTCGAGCGCCGGACCGGCCACCTCGGCCACCACGCCCCAGTCATGGCCGTGGAGCGGCTCGCGCGTCCCCCGGATCTCGATGGCGTGCGCGGCGCTGAAGGATCGCTCGATCCGCAGCGTGAACATGCCCCGAGTATAGGAAGCATCCGGCAGATTCCGATAGCCTGTGCGACCCATGGACGCCCAGGGTGCACCGCTGATGCTGTCGGTCTCGGGAGCGCGCGGGATCGTCGGGAAGACGATGACCGCCGAGGTCGCCGCCGCCTACGGTGCGGCGTTCGGCTCGTTCCTGCGCTCGACCACCGGCAAGGCCCGCCCCCGCGTCGTGGTGGGACTCGATGGCCGGATCAGCGGGCCGCCGCTCGCCGCGGCCGCGATCGGCGGGCTCACCGCCACCGGCTGCGACGTGATCGACATCGGCGTGGCGATGACTCCGACCGTGGGCGTGATGATCGGCCACCATCGCGCGGACGGCGGGCTGACCGTGACCGCCAGCCACAACCCGATCGAGTGGAACGGCATCAAGTGCCTCGACGGCAACGGCCTCGCGCCGCCCCCCGCGATCGCCAAGGAGATCGTCGACCGGTTCAGGGAGCGGCGCATCGACTGGTGCGGACCGCTCCAGACGGGCCGGGTCGAGCGGGACGGCGGCGCGGCGCGCGTCCACGTCGACCGCGTGCTGGCGAACGTCGACGTCGCGTCGATCCGCGCCCGGACGTTCACGGTCGTCCTCGACAGCGTGAACGGCAGCGGCTGCACCGGCGGCCGGATGCTCCTGGAGGAGCTCGGCTGCCGCGTGGAGCACATCTTCGGCGAGCCGACCGGCATCTTCGGCCACGTCCCGGAGCCGCTCGTCGAGAACCTGGTGGACCTGGCGAACGCCACGCGCAACGCGAAGGGCGCCGCCTGCGGCTTCGCGCAGGACCCGGACGCCGACCGCCTGGCGATCGTCGACGAGGCGGGCCGCTTCATCGGCGAAGAGTGCACGTTGGTGCTCGCGGCGCTGCGCATGCTGCAGCGCACGGGCGGCGGCGCGCTCGCCGCGAACCTCTCGACGAGCCGAATGATCGACGACGTGGCCGCGCGATTCTCCGGCTCGCACGTGGTGCGCACCGCGGTGGGCGAGGCGAACGTGGTGGCCGGGCTGCGCCCGGCGAACGGCATCCTCGGCGGCGAGGGCAATGGCGGCGTGATCTTCCCGCCGGTCTGCTGGGTGCGCGATTCGCTGAGCGCGATGGCGCTGGTGCTCGAACTGCTGGCGCACGAGGGCAAGACCCTCTCGCAGCTGGTGGCCGCCCTGCCCCGCTACGCGATGGTCAAGCGCAAGATGGAGCTGGCGGCGGTCGGCGGCATGGCCGCGGTCGCCCCGGCCCTCGCGAAGGTGAAGGCCGCGTTCGCGAACGAGCGCGTCAGCGACGTCGACGGCGTGCGCATCGACTTCGCCGACGGCTGGGTGCACCTGCGCGCGAGCAACACCGAGCCGATCGTGCGGGTGATCGCCGAGGCGCCGGACGCGGCGCGGGCCAACGCGCTGTGCGACGCATGCGCGCGGGCGGCGGGGATCTGAGTCAGGGCGCGAGCGGCGCGGCCGCGTCGATCTCCGCGATCCGCCCCTTCACCTTCACCACCTGCGGGTCCTCGGCGCCGCGAGCGGGCTCCCAGATCGCGAGCGCCCGCGCGTAGCACGCGCGCGCCTCGGCGCGCTTGCCCTGTGCATTGAGCGACCAGGCGAGGTTGTTCAGGCTGCCGGCGACCTCGGGGTGTCCCGGCCCGAACGCCTTCTCGCGCATGGCAAGCACCCGGCGGTTGATCGCCTCGGCATCGGCGTGCTTCCTCTGCTCGTCGCAGAGGTAGGCGAGGTTGCTGAGCGGCGTGGCGAGGTCGGGATGGTCGGGGGAGAGCGCCGCCTCCTGCACCGCGAGCGCGCGCCGCAGCAGTTCCTCGGCGCGCGGAAGGTTTCCCGCCTTGATGTTGAGCACCGCCATGTTGTTGACGGTGTTGCCGACCGAGGGATGCGTCGGCCCGAAGGCGCGCTCGCGGATCGCCAGCGCACGCTCGTACATGGACATCGCCTCCTCGGTGCGCCCCTGCGCCCAGAGGATGCCGGCGAGGTTGTTCAGGCTGAAGGCCACGTCGCCGTGGTCGGGGCCGAGCGCACGCTCGCGGATCGCCAGGGCGCGCCGGTGGAGCGCCTCGGCGTCGGCGGTGCGGCCGAGGCGATCCTGGATCGACGCCAGGTTGTTGATTCCCTGGGCAAGCGCGATGTCGTCCGGGCCATGCACGCGCTCGAGCGTGCGGACCGCCGCGTCCGCCAGGCGCGCGGCATGGTCGAAGTCGGCGCCTCCGGAGAGGACGGTGGCGATGGTCAGCTGCAGCGCCGCCTCGGTCTCGGGCTGGTCCCGGAGCGCGCCGGCCTCCAGCTTGCCGGTCGCGACGGCCATCGCCTCCTTGACCGTCAGGTCGCGGCGTCCGCCCTGCATCGGGTCCGAGGCGACCAGCGACTCGACGACGAAGTCCTTGACCGCGACCGCCTCGCGGCCGCGCTGGTCGGCCTCGTCCCGCGCGCGCACTGCCTCGCGCCACTGCCAGAGGGCCAGTCCCAGGCCGACCACGAGGGCGGCCGCCACCGCCGACGTGCCGGCCACCATCGCCCGGTTGCGCCGCACGAACTTGCGCACGCGGTACCACGCACCCTCGGGGCCGGCCACGAGCGGCTTGCCCTCGAGGTAGTTGCGCACGTCGCGCGCGAGGTCGGTGGCCGACTGGTAGCGCTCCTGGCGCTCCCTGCGCATTGCCTTCAGCGGGATCCACTCGAGCTCGCGCCGGAGGCTGCGCACGAGCTCGGGCAGCTGCACCCGGCGGCGGTCGGCCACGCGCGCCGCGTGCGCCGAGTCGCCGGATGCATCGGTGGACAGGCGCGTGCTCGGGGCCGGCGGATCGGTCTCCGCGATGATCCGCTGCTGCTCGCGGTACGCCTTGCTGCGCAATTCGCGCGGATCGAGCGGCGTGACGCCGGACAGCAGCTCGTAGAGGATGACGCCGAGGCTGTAGACGTCGGAGCGGGTGTCAATGTCCTCGCCCGTGGGGTCCGCCTGCTCGGGGCTCATGTACTCGGGCGTGCCGATCATCTGCCCCGTCTCGGTGAAGACCGTCTGCGCGGCGGCGGCGTGCTGCGTGGCCTTGGCGATCCCGAAGTCGATCACCTTGACGCTCGGCTCCCCGCCCTCCACGTCGAAGGCGAGGATGTTGGTGGGCTTCAGGTCCCGGTGGATGACGCCCTTCAGGTGCGCGTGCTGCACGGCCTCGCACACCTGCATGAAGAGCCGCAGGCGATCGCGGATCGCGAGCCGCCGATCGTCGGCAAACTCGGTGATGGGCTTGCCGCGCACGTACTCCATCACGAAGTACGGCCGGCCGAGCGCGGTCAGCCCGCCGTCGAGGACGCGCGCGATGCCCGGGTGCGCCATCAGCGCCAGCGACTGGCGCTCCTGCTCGAAGCGGGCGATCACCGCCTTCGAGTCCATCCCGGGCTTGATGATCTTGAGCGCCACGCGCTGCACGAAGGGCTGCCGGCGCTCGGCCAGCCACACCGCTCCGAAGCCGCCCTCGCCGAGGGGCGACACCAGCCGGTAGGGACCGATCTCGTCGCCCGGGCGCTCGATGCCGTCGCGCCCGGCGGTCGATCCCGGCACCAGCGTCTCGTCAGCCGCCATGGGCGCGCAGCATAGGCCGCGACTCGCGGACCCGGTGCACCATCGGCTCGACGCTGCAGTCGATGTCCACGCCGAAGAACCCGCCGCCGCGGTGCGCCTGCACGAGCGGCCACATCACGTCGCGGTCGGTCGCGGGGATCGGGAGGCGCTCGACGTCCGCCGCCGCGACCCACTCGAGCCTTCCCTCGTCGAACTCCCGCAGCGGGATCTCGGCGCGGCCGACCGGGCGCACGCACTCGAAGAGGAAGATGAGCCAGTGCATCTGGCCCTGGTAGGCGCGCTCGCTCACCATGCCCATCAGGCGCACCTCGGCCTCGCCCAGCAGCAGGCCGGTCTCCTCGTGCACCTCGCGCACCGCGCATTCGTGCGGGCTCTCGCCGCGGCTGATCTCGACCTTGCCGCCGACCGGCGAGTACATGTCGACGTTCGGCGGCTTGCGCCGGTGCAGCATGAGGAGCCGGTCGTCGCCATCCCACAGGTAGCAGAGCACCGCCACCTTGTAGGGGAGGCTGGCGGTGTCGTACTGGGGCGCGTCGAGGCTCATCGCGCGGCGGCCACGGCCGGGCGTGCGGGCACGATGCCGGCGGCCGCGACGAGCTCGCGGATCGCGGCCGCGGCGGCCGGCGAGGCGGCCGCCAGCGGCAGGCGCACCACGCCGCTGTCGAGCCCCAGCGCGGCGAGCGCGCACTTCAGCGGCACCGGGTTGACGTCGAGGGAGAGCAACCCGCGGGAGAGCGGCAGCAGGCCCATGTGCACGCCGAGCGCCGCATGGAAGTCGTTGGCCGCCAGCAGGCGGCAGAGCTCGGCCACGCGCGCGGGCACCAGGTTCGACACCACGCTCACCACGCCCACGGCGCCCACCGCCGCGAAGCTCGGGGTGAGGCTGTCGTCGCCGGAAAGCACGGCGATCCCGCAGCGCCGGCGGATCTCGCTTGCCGAGTCCATCGAGCCGGTGGCTTCCTTGATGGCCACGACGTTCGGGTGCGCCGCAAGCCGCTCGACCGTCTCGGGCGCGATCGCCACGCCCGCGCGGCCCGGGATGTTGTAGAGCATCACCGGCAGGTCGCAGGCGTCGGCGACGGCCATGAAGTGGCGGTAGATGCCCTCCTGCGACGGCTTGTTGTAGTAAGGCGTGACCTGCAGGCCGCAGTCGGCGCCGAGCTGGCGCGCGAGCTTCTGCAGGTGCACCGCGTGCGACGTCGAGTTCGAGCCGGCGCCGGCGACGACCGCGAGCCCAAGCGGGCGCCCGACGCGCACCGCCGCCTCGACGACGAGCGCGTGCTCCTCCTCGGAGAGCGTGGGGCTCTCGCCGGTGGTGCCGCAGGGGACGATGCCCTGCACGCCGCCGGCCGCCTGCAGGCGCACGTTCTCCTCGAGCCGCGAGAGGTCCACCGCGCGCCCGTCGGGCGTGAACGGGGTGACGATCGCCGTGAAGCAGCCGTGCAGGCGGGACGCGATGCTCATCGGGCCGAGTGTACGGCGCTGCCGGAGGCTGCCGCGCCATCGATCGCCGCGCGGATCTCCGCGACCGCCGCACGCATGCCGACGATCACCGCACGGCTCACGATCGAGTGCCCGATGTGCAGCTCGGCGAGCCCCGGCAGGGCCGCGATGGGCCCGACGTTCGCCGTCGAGAGGCCGTGCCCGGCGTTGAACTGCAGGCCGAGCGCGCGGATCCGCCCGCCCGCCGCGCGCACGAGGTCGAGCTCGCGCCGCGCGGGCTGCGATGCGACGCCCGACGCATGCGCCGCATGCGCCCACGGGCCGGTGTGCACCTCGCACACCGAGGCGCCGCAGGACAGCGCGGCCTCGGCCTGCGCGGGATCCGCGTCGATGAAGATGCTCGAGCGCACGCCCCCCGCGGCCAGCGCGGCGATCACCTCGCGCACGCGGTCGCGGTGGCGCACGACGTCGAGCCCGCCCTCGGTGGTCACCTCGTGGCGGCCCTCGGGCACCAGCATCGCCATCGCCGGTCGCACGCGCCGCGCCATCGACACCATCTCGTCGGTCGCGGCCATCTCGAAGTTCAGGCGCCCGGGAAACGCCTCGGCCAGGCGCAGGACGTCCGCGTCCTGCACGTGCCGGCGGTCCTCGCGCAGGTGCACGGTGATGCCGTGCGCGCCGCCGGCGATCGCCTCGTGCGCGGCCTCGAGCGGGTCTGGCTCGAACGTGCGGCGCGCCTGCCGGACGGTGGCCACGTGGTCGACGTTCACGCAGAGAAGCGGCATCGCGCGAGTATAGGAGCGGGGCATGCGCGGCCTGCGCGCAGGTACGATCGTCGCCCCATGGCCGACTTCCACGCGCTCCTCGCCGCGCTCGAGCAGGACCTTGCGGCCCAGGGCGACCGCGTGCTCGACCTCTGCACGCAGTCCGTGGAGAGCTACTTCGACCTCGACCTGCAGAAGGCCGGGCGCATCGAGCTCCTCGACTCGGAGGTCGACCGCGTCGACGTCGAGATCGAGAAGCGCGCCGTGCCGCTCCTGGGCATGGGCCAGTCCGACGAGCACGCGATCCGCTCCGTGCTCACGGTGGTCAAGTGCAACAACGAGTACGAGCGCATCGCCGACTGCGGCGTGGCCATCGCCGAGCGCGTGCTCGAGGAGCGCAGCCGCCGGATCCGCGTGCCCGACACCTTCCGCGTCATGGCCAACAGCGTGCTGGGCATGCTCCGCGACGCCAACCGAGCGTTCCGCCGCCACGACGCGAACCTCGCGCGCCAGGTGCTGCTCTTCGACGACACCGTCGACCGCTTCAAGCGCGAGATCGGCATGACCGCCCAGGAGCAGGTCGCCTCCGGCCACCTGCCGGTCGAGTTCGCCTTCGGGCTGACCGCGGTCACGCGCTCGATGGAGCGGATCGCCGACCACTGCACCAACGTGTGCGAGCAGGTCATCTACCTCGAGAGCGGCCTGATCGTGCGCCACCGGCCGGAGGGCTGGAGCGAGCCGGCGGCCCCGAGGCGCTGAGTCCCCACGCGCGGCCAACGACGATGAAGCCCCTCCCGACCCTCGCCGAGACACGGCAGCGCCTCGAGCGCACCGGACAGCAGCACCTGCTCGCGTTCTGGGAGACGCTCGACGAGGCGCGGCGGGAGTCGCTCCTCGAGTCGATCGCCGGGCTGCCGCTGGAGCACCTGCCGGCCATGCTCGCGCAGGCGGCGTCGCTCGCGAAGCCCGCGGCCTCGGAGATCCGGCCGGTGCGGCCCTACCTGCGCACGCACCCCGAGGCCGCGCGCTACCGCGCGATCGGCGAGGACCTCGTGCGGCGCGGCAAGGTCGCGGCGTTCCTGGTGGCGGGCGGCCAGGGCACGCGCCTGGGCTGGCGCGGGCCGAAGGGCACGTATCCCGCGACGCC
>VEQS01000081.1 GCA_018883105.1 Phycisphaerales bacterium | reverse complement strand
AGGTAGCGGCCAGTGCACCGCGTGCGGCACAATGCCCGCATGCCCGCCCCGCTGCCTGCCGCCGACCTCGAATGGCGCGAGGGCGTCCCATGGTCACGGGCGTTCGGGGACTCGTACTGGTCGCGGCATGGGGCGCGCGCGGAGCGCGAGCACGTGTTCGTGCGCGGACAGGGGTTCGGGGCGGCGGATGACCTGGACCCGGGGCGCTGGCGCAGCGCGCGTCGATGGACGTTCGGCGAGCTTGGGTTCGGCGGTGCGGTCACGTTCGTGTCGGCGTGGGCGGCGTTCCGGCGGCATGCGGAGGCTGGCGCGCAGCTTGACTGGGTGAGCGTGGAGCTCGCGCCGCTTGCACCGGGCGACCTTCGGCGCGTCACGCTTGTAGATCCGGCGATGGCGGCGTTCGCGCCCCTTGTCGACGAACTGGTGGCCGCCTTGCCGCCGCGCGTGCCCGGAATCCACCGGCGCACGCTCGACGGCGGGCGGGTACGGCTCACCCTGCTGCACGGCGACGTGCTCGAGCTGCTGCCGGAGATGGAGTTCGCGGCCGACGCCTGGTGCCTCGACGGCTTCGCGCCGGACCGGAACCCGGCGATGTGGTCAGACGAGGCAGTCGCGCAGGTGGCGGCGCATGCGCGGGTCGGCACGACGGCGGCGACGTACGCCGCGGCATCCGCGGTGGGTGCGCGGCTTGAGGCGCATGGATTCGAGGTCATGCGACGCCCCGGTGCTCACGGCAAGCGCGAGATGATCTCGGCGCGCCTGGTGCGCGCGCCGGAACGGCCGGCGACGCGCCCGCTTCCGGCGTGGTTTGCGGTGCCCGCCGAGACGGTTGCAACGGTTGCGGCCGATCAGCCGCCCACATCCGCCCTCGTCATCGGCGCGGGCCTCGCGGGCGCCGCCGCCGCACGCACGCTCGCGGGCCGCGGCATGCCGGTCGAGGTGATCGACGCACGCGCCCCCGCGACGGGCGCGTCCGCCGCGCCGCGCGCCGTGCTTTCGCCGCACTGCGCGAGCTGGCAGAGCCCGCAGACGCGCGTCGTGGCTGCCGCATTCCTGCACGCGCTCGCCGAGTACGGGCGGCTTGGCATCCACGTCGACCGAACCGGGCTCGTGATGCCGGTGGCGCCCGACGACGCCTGGGCCACCGAGGCGATGCTCGCCGACTGGGGGTGGCCCACCGACCAGGTGAGCCTCGTCGACGGTGCGGCGGCGGCCGCGCTCGCCGGCACGCCGCTCGGTGACCTTGAGGCGCCGCGCGACGCCATCCACTTCCCGGGCGCCGGCACCATCGAGCCCGCGCAGGCGGTACGCACGATGCTCGACCATCCGTCCATCGCCGTCCACCGACATGCGCCCATCGCACGCATCGCGCGCGACGACGGCCGATGGACCGCCACCGCGGAGGATGGCCGCGGCTTCGCGGCCGACGTGCTCGTCATCGCCACCGGCGGCCTTCCGCCGGGCACGCTGGCCGACATGCCGCAGGCACTGGGGTCGTCCGCCGCACCGTCCGTGCCGTTTGACGCAACCCGTGGGCAGCTCTCGCTCCTTGGGTTCACCGACCACCCCGGCCTGCCGCGCGCCACGGTGAGCGGCAACGGCTACGTCATGCCGCCGCGCGACGGCATCGCCTGCGTGGGCGCCACCTTCGAACGCGAGGAACTGGAGCGCCCGACCTCGCCGCGCGACGACGCGATCAACCTCGGCCACGCGCAGCGGCTGCTGCCGGCGCTGCGCGAGGCGATCCCCGCACGCGCGGGCGCGTGGGCCGGGCTTCGCTGCTCGGTGAACGACCACTGCCCGGTGGCGGGGCCGGCCGTCTCGGAGTCCTCGTTTCGCACGGCGTTCGGGCGGCTGGCGCACGGGCCGCTTGCCGCGCGCTGGCCCGCGGCACCGGTGCTTCCGGGACTCTTCCTCTCGCTCGCCCACGGTTCGCGCGGCACGTCGACGGCGCTCCTGGCCGCGGAGCTCATCGCGGACATGGCGACCGGCTCGCCGCGGTGCGTGGCGAACGGGCTGCTTCCCGCGCTCCTGCCGCAGCGATTCCTGGTCCGGTCGCTGCGGACGGCACGCGCATAGGTCCGCGGTCCATGCGCGGTACCCTGAACCGCATGAGCACCATCAAGCCGATCGTGACTCCCGGCACCAGCCGTTCGTGCGGCTGCGGACCGCAGGGCTGCACGCCCGCGGCCGCGGCTCCCGCCAAGCAACGTGCCACCAACGAGCATGGCGATCCCACCGGCCTCAACGTCGACGGCACCGTCGCGTCCCCGGTGGCGCTCATGCAGTGGATCGCCGAGAACCGGCACCTGATGAAGCCGCCGGTCGGCAACAAGTACCTCTACAGCGGCAAGGACTTCTTCGTGATGATCATCGCGGGCCCCAACGCCCGCAATGACTTCCACATGACCGACAGCGAGGAGTTCTTCATCCAGCTGAAGGGCGACATCACGGTGCGGATCCGCGACACGGACGGCATCAAGGACGTGCGCGTGCGCGAGGGCGAGACGTTCTTCATCCCGCCGGGCGTGCCGCACAGCCCGCAGCGCGGGCCGGACACCCTGGGCCTGGTGGTCGAGCGCCGCCGGCCCGAGACCGAGCCCGAGCACCTGATGTTCTTCTGCGAGAAGTGCAACGAGCTGGTCTACGACAAGGTCTTCTGCTGCAAGGACATCGTCAAGCACTTCGCGCGCGCGATGGAGGAGTTCTGGGCCGACCCGGCGCTCTGCACGTGCAGGAAGTGCGGCACCCAGGTGAAGCGCCCGTACTGAGCGGCGCGATGATCGACCTGCACACGCACATCCTGCCCGAGCGCTGGCCGGACCTCTGCGCGAAGTACGGCTACCCGGGCTGGGTGAGCATCGAGCACTGCGCCTCCTGCCGCGCCCGCCTGTGGAAGGACGGGCGGATGTTCCGCGAGATCCAGTCCAATTGCTGGGACCCGACGGCACGGCTCGTCGACTGCGATGCCTCGGGCGTGCGCGTCCAGGCGCTGAGCACGGTGCCGGTGATGTTCAGCTACTGGGCGAAGGCGGCCGACGCGGCGGACCTTGCGGCGATCCTCAACGACCACGTGGCCGAGGTGGTGCGCGCGCACCCCCACCGCTTCGTGGGACTCGGCACGATCCCGATGCAGGACCCGGCGCTGGCGATCAAGGAGCTCGAGCGCTGCACGCGCGCCCTCGGCATGCCGGGCGTGCAGATCGGCACCAACGTGAACGGCCGCAACCTCGACGACCCGGCGGTGGTCGAGGTGCTGGCGGCCGCCGAGTCGCTCGGTGCCTGCGTCTTCGTGCATCCGTGGGACATGCTCGGCACGGACCGCATGGCCCGGCACTGGCTGCCCTGGCTCGTCGGCATGCCGGCCGAGACGTCGCTGGCGGTCGCGAGCGTGTGCTTCGGCGGCGTGATGGACCGGCTGCCGCGGCTGCGCATCGCCTTCGCGCACGGCGGCGGCGGCGCGCCGATGACGCTTGGGCGCTGGGACCACGGGTTCCGCGAGCGCCCCGACCTCTGCCAGACCGCGACCACGGTGACGCCCGGCGAGTCGATCCGACGCGTGTGGTTCGACTCGCTGGTGCATGACCCCGAGGCGCTGCGGCTCCTCCTCTCGGTGGCGGGCCCCGGCAAGGTGGCGCTCGGCACCGACTATCCGTTCCCGCTCGGGGAACTCTCGCCGGGCGCCACGGTGCGCGCCGCGACGTGGCTCGACGAGGCGACGCGCGCGAGCATCCTGCACGGCGCCGCGGCCGCGTTCCTCGGGCCGCGCGCCGCGCCCGCCGTCGCCACCGTGACCGCCGCCACGCCCCCGCACGTCGACGCCCTCCGATGACCACCGCCGCTCCCGCGTCCCTCGACCTCACCCGCGAGCATGCACGCCGGCTCGATGCCGCCGATCCGCTGCGCGCCTTCCGCGAGGAGTTCGAACGGCCGGCCGGGCCGGACGGCGCGGCACTCACGTACCTCTGCGGCAACTCGCTCGGGCTGATGCCCAAGGCCGCGCGGACGCTCGTCGGCGAGGAGCTCGACGACTGGTCGCGCTTCGCGGTCGAGGGCCACCTGCACTCGCGGCGCCCGTGGGTCGACTACCACGAGCTCTTCCGCGAGCTCGGGGCGCGGCTCGTCGGCGCGCGGCCCGGCGAGGTGGTGATGATGAACTCCCTCACCGTCAACCTGCACCTCATGATGGTGAGCTTCTGGCGGCCCGAGGGCCGGCGCACCAAGGTGCTGATGGAACGCGGCGCGTTCCCGAGCGACACCTATGCGGTGCACACGCACGTCCGGGCGCGCGGGCTGGACCCCGCGCAGCACGTGATCGAGGTCGGCCCGCGCGCGGGCGAGGCGTTGATCCGCGAGGATGACCTCCTTTCCGCGATCCGCGAGGCGGGCGACACCCTGGCCCTCGTCATGGTCGGCGGCGTGAACTACGCGACTGGGCAGGCATTCGACATCGCGCGCATCACCGCCGCGGCGCACGCGGTCGGCGCACTCGCCGGCTGGGACCTGGCGCACTGGGCCGGCAACCTGCCCGCGCGCCTGCACGACTGGGACGTCGATTTCGCGTGCTGGTGCTCCTACAAGTACCTCAACGCCGGTCCGGGGGCCGTTGCCGGCTGCTTCGTGCACGCGCGGCACGGCGCGCGCACCGACCTGCCTCGCTTCGCGGGCTGGTGGGGGAACGACCCGCGCACGCGGTTCGCCATGGGCCCGGACTTCGTGGCCCGCGAGGGCGCGGACGGCTGGCAGCTGTCAAACCCGCCGATCCTGGCGCTCGCGCCGCTCCTGGCGAGCCTGCGCATCTTCGACCGGGCCGGAATGGATGCGCTCCACGCGAAGAGCCGAGCGGTGACGGGCTACCTGCGCGCCCTTCTGGCGGCGCGCGCGCCCGCCGGCTGCCGGGTCGTCACCCCGGACGCCCCGGGCACCCACGGCGCGCAGCTCAGCATCGCCTTCGAGCGCGGCGCACGCGAGCGCCACGCAGCGCTCGCAGCCCACGGCGTGATCGGCGACTTCCGGGAGCCGAACATCATCCGGCTCGCCCCGGCCCCCCTCTACAACGGCTGGGAAGACGCCTGGTGCGCCGCCGACGCGCTCTGCGCGACCTAGGCTTCCCCTTCGCATGCCACGCACGGCCGTCATCGTCGGCGCCGGTCTCGGCGGATCGCTCCTGGCGCACTTCCTCGGCCAGCGGGGCTGGCACGTCCGCGTCTTCGAGCGCCGCGGCGACCCGCGGGCGCGCGGCTACGTCGGCGGGCGGTCGATCAACCTCGCGATCAGCGCGCGCGGGATCCATGCGTTGGAGCGGGCAGGCCTCGCCGACGAGGTGAAGACCCACGGGATCCGCATGCCCGGGCGGATGCTGCACTCGCCTACGGGTGCGACGGCATTCGTCCCCTACTCGGCCGACCCGACGCGCGCCATCATGAGCTTCAGCCGAAGCGCGCTCAACATGATGCTGATCCAGGCCGCGGCATCGCATGCGAACGTCGAGCTCGCCTTCGACCACCGCTGCACGGAGATCGACGAGGCGCGCGGCGAGGTGACCTTCGAGCGCGCGGACGGGACGCGCGTCGCCGCGACGGCCGACCTCATCGTCGGCGCGGACGGCTCGTACAGCGCGATGCGCGGCCACTTCGAGAAGCGCGAGCGCTTCGAATACTCGCAGTCGTACCTCGCGCACGGGTACAAGGAACTGTCGATCCCCCCGGTCGCCTCCGGGCCGCACGCGCCGTTTGCGATGGACCCGAAGGCGCTCCACATCTGGCCGCGCGGCGGCAGCATGATGATCGCCCTGCCGAACCCGGACGGGAGCTTCACGTGCACGCTGTTCTGGCCGTTCGAGGCGCCGGCAGGCAGCGGCGAGGCGTCGTTCGCGACCGTGCGGGACGGGAAGGCCGCGCTCGAGCGCTTCCGGCGCGAGTACCCGGACGCCGTGCCGCTGATGCCCGACCTCGTCGGCGAATTCGACCGGAACCCGGTGGGTTCGATGGTCACGGTGCGCTGCTGGCCGTGGGCGCTCGGCGGCCGCTTCGCGCTCCTCGGAGACGCGGCGCACGCGATCGTCCCCTTCTATGGCCAGGGCGCGAACGCCAGCTTCGAGGACTGCGAGTCGCTCGTCGACGCGCTCGAGCGCCATCCGACGGACGTCGCGACGGCGATCGACGAGTACCAGCGCGACCGCAAGCCGAACGCCGACGCCATCGCCGACATGGCGCTCGCGAACTTCGTGGAGATGCGCGACAAGACCGCGCACCTGTCGTTCAAGCTGAAGAAGAAGCTCGACCACGCGCTCAACCGCTGGATGCCGAATGCGTTCGTGCCGCTCTACGACCTCGTGAGCTTCACGACCGTGCCGTACGCGAAGGCGCGGGCGCGGGCGCGCCGGCAGGACCGGCTGGTGCTTGATGCCGCAATCGCGCTGGGCGCGCTGCTCGTGGTGGCGGCGGCATTCGTCGGCGACCGCCTGCTCCGGACGCCCGGTGCCACGCCCTGAGAAGCCAATGTCCAACCTGATCGACATCTCCCCGGTGATCTCCGGCCGCATCGCGGTGTTCCCGATGGACACGCCCTTCGAGCGCGAGGTGATCCTGGGCTTCGACCGCGGGAACCACCTGACGCTGTCGCGCGTGCGCACCACGGTGCACCTCGGGAGCCATGCCGATGCGCCGATCCACTACGGCGAGGGCGGGCGAACGATCGACCGCCAGCCGCTCGACCTCTACGTGGGGCCCGCGCGCCTGGTGCGCGTGGAGGGGGCCCGGGGGCGCGCGGTCACCGTGGAGGACGTGGCCGGCAAGGTGCCCTTCGGCACCGAGCGCGTGCTGATCGCCACGGGCACCTACCCCGACCCCGAGCGCTGGAACGACGATTTCGCCTCGATCGACCCGGCGCTCGTCGGCTGGCTCGCGACGCGCGGCGTGCGGCTGGTGGCGATCGACACCCCGAGCGTCGACCAGGCCACGAGCAAGGACCTCCCCTCGCACCATGCGTTCTTCGAGCACGATGTCTCGATCATCGAGGGCGTCCGGCTCGAAGGCGTCCCCGAGGGCGAGTACGAGCTGATCGCGCTGCCGCTGCGCATCGAGGGCGGCGACGGCAGTCCCCTGCGCGCGGTGCTGCGCACGCGCTAGCGGAGGGCGACGATGGCCTTCACCTCGACGGCGATCGGGGTCGGCAGCGCGCTGATGCCGAGGGTCGTCCGCGTCGGGTTCGGGTTGCCGGGCCCGGCGAAGTGTTCGGCGTAGATCCGGTTGTAGGCGGCGAAGTCGCGGCGGATGTCCGTCAGAAAGACGGTCACGTCAACCACGTCCTCCCACCGCGCGCCGGCATCCTCGACGACGGCACGCACGTTGGCGAAGCAGTTGCGGCACTGGAGCTCGATGTCGTAGCTCGCCACGCTGCCGTCCGGGGCGAGCGTCACGCCCGGGATCTCCTTCGAGCCGCGCACGCGCGGGCCCACGCCGGAGAGGAACAGCAGGTTCCCGGCGCGCCTGGCGTGCGGATAGGCGCCGACGGGCTCGGGGGCGCGGCTCGAGACGACTGGTTCGCTCATGGGGTCCTCCGCGCGCGGTTCACTGCCCGGTCGAGACGACGGGCTGCGCGCCACGCTCGCTCACCAGGACGACGAGCAGGCTGGTCACCATCTCGGCCTTCTGCTCGGGGGAAAAGTCGGCGAGGCGCTTCGCATGGATCTGCTCCATCGCCAGCTCCACCATGCCGACGGCGCCCTCGACGATCTTCTGGCGGGCCGCCACGACCGCGGCCGCCTGCTGCCGCTGCAGCATCGCCGCGGCGATCTCGGGCGCATAGCTGAGGCTCGAGATGCGGCTCTCCAGCACCTCGACGCCCGCGCCGCGCAACCTGCCGTCGAGCTCCTCCTTCAGGCGCTGCCCGACGAGGTCGGTGCTCCCGCGCAGGCTCACCGCGCCGGGCTCCGGCGAGTCGTAGTGGTAGTGGCTTGCGAGGTTTCGGAGCGCCGCCTCGCCCTGGATCTCGACGTAGCGCTCGTACTCGTCGACGGCGAAGAGCGCCTCGGCCGTGTCCACCACGCGCCACGCCACGACCGCGGCGATCTCGATCGGGTTGCCGTCGAGGTCGTTCACCTTCAGCGGATGGCGCGTCCGCGTGCCCTCCTGGAGCACCTTCCCCGTCGGGTCCTTGAGCGCCGCGGACTGGTGCGACCCCGTCTCGAACGTCCGCACCCGCAGCGACACCCGCTTCTTCAAGGTGAACGGGTTGGTCCAATGCAGGCCGATCCGGCGCACCGTGCCGCGGTAGTGCCCGAACAGCACGAGCGTCCGGCTGTCGTTGGGCCCGACCACGAAGTAGCCGACAAGCGAGAGGAAGAAGAGCACCGCTGCCGGAATCGCGACCAGTGCCACCGCGGGCTGGTCGCGCCGCACCGCCACCACCACGGCGCCGATCGCAAGCGCGGCAAGCCCCAGCGTCACCGGAAGCAGCAGCCACCCGCTCAGGGGCGCGAACGGACGTTCCCGGAACTGACCGTCGGGGGCGATCGGAGACGGCGCATGGACGGCTTCATCTGCCATGGCCGGATGCTATCTGCCCGGCTAGTACTTGCACTTCAGTAGTGTAGCCGCTACACTACCACCCATGCCCCCGCGCATGGCGGACAAGCTCGAACGCGACCTGAGCGTCGGCACGGCGTGGCTCGTCGTGCTCGCGGTCATCGCCGGCGCCGACGAGGCGATCCACGGCTACGAGATCGCGCGGCGGCTCGCCGACGACGCGCCGGAGGGCCTGTCGTTCAAGCAGGGAACGCTGTACCCGATGCTCCGTGCGATGGAGGCCGACGGCCTGATCCGGAGCTCGCTCGTGCCCTCGACCGAGGGCCCGGCGCGCAAGTGCTTCGTGCTCACGCCCGACGGTCGGCGCGTGCTGTCGGCGTGGACCGACACCTGGCGGCGGACCAGCCGGTGGGTCAACCGAATCGTCGGAGGGCTCGATGCAGGAAGGTGATCCGATGAACGCAGGGACTCCCGGGGTTCCCGACGCCGTGGTGCGCGCCTACCTCGCCCGGCTCGCCGCCGAGCTCGAAGGCTGCGATGCCGCGCTCCGCCACGACGCGCTGCTCGACGCCGAGGCGCACCTCGCCGCCGCCGTGCGCGCCGGAACGGCGCCCGACCAGGCGATTGCCGAGTACGGCGATGCGGCGGACATCGCGCGCGCGTACCGAGACGCGGCCGAGGCGCCGCGCGCGTGGCGGGATGTCCCGGCGCGCGGGGAAGACTCGCCGACGCCGGCGGCTCCGCCATCCGCCGCGTCCGCCGGCGCCGGGGCGCCACGCCGTGGCCTCCGCCGCATCCCGGTCATCGGCATCTGGTTCGATCCCCACGCCTGGGGTGCGCTCGCGTACTTCGGCGCGGTCGGCTTCGTGCTCTCCGTCGCGTACTTCGTGTGGTCCATCGCCCTCGGGGCGCTGTCGCTCGGCCTGATGCCGATCGTGGTCGGCCTGCCGCTCTTCGTGCTGCTCCTGGGCAGCGCCCGCGCGCTCTGCCTCTTCGAGGGCAAGGTGGTCGAGTTCTTCCTCGGCGTGCGCATGCCTCGGCGCGTGCAGCCGGTCGCGGGCGTCGAGGAAGTCGGCTTCTGGCAGCGCATCTGGTGCTGGCTGCGGGACGTGCGCAGCTGGATGTCGCTTGGCTACCTGCTCGGGAACTTCCTGGTCAGCGTCGTGACGTTCGCGCTGACGGTCGTGCTGACGACCCTGGGAATCGCGTTCCTGGCAATGCCCGTGCTCTGGGCGCTCGGCATCCCCGTGGCCCGTGCCGATGCGGCCGAGGACCTGAACGTCTGGATCATGGGCCACCAGGTGGTGCCGGACGCCGATGGGGCGGTGTTCCTGCCCGGCGCCGCCGTGGCGCCGTCGATCGCCATCGGCATCGTGACCCTCACCGCCACGCTCTGGATGGTCCGCGGCCTCGGGTGGGTGTACGGGCATGTCGTGCAGGCAATCCAGGTGGCCCGGCCGCGGCCCACGGTGCCGCCGCGGGCGTACCGTTGACAATTCACGTATTCTGACAATTTAAAGGCATCCCATGCTCCGCATCACCGACCTCGTCAAGATCTATCCCGGTCCCGTCGCCGCGCTGAAGGGCGTCTCGCTCGAGATCCCGGAGGGCCTGTTCGGCCTGCTGGGCCCGAACGGCGCCGGCAAGTCGACCCTCATGAACATCCTCGCCGGGCTCCTGGAGCCGACCGGCGGCAGCGTCACGCTCGACGGCGTCGACATCGTGAAGGACCCGCGGGCGGTATGGGCGCGGCTGGGCTACCTGCCGCAGGACTTCGGGTTCTACCCCTCGCTCAGCGGCGCGCAGATGCTCGACTTCCTGCTGCGCCTGAAGGGCGTGGAGGCGCCGCAGGGGCGCAAGGCGCTCGTCGGCGAGCTGCTGGAGCGCGTGAACCTCGCCGATGCCGCCAAGCGCAAGGTGCGCACCTACTCGGGCGGCATGCGCCAGCGCCTGGGGATCGCGCAGGCGATCGCCGGCAACCCGCGCCTGGTGATCGTGGACGAGCCGACCGCCGGACTCGACCCGGAGGAGCGCCAGCGCTTCTACCGGATCCTCGCCGAGCTCGGCCGCGACCGCATCGTGCTGCTCTCGACGCACATCGTCGAGGACATCGCCACGCTGTGCCCGCGATTCGCGGTGATCCGCGGCGGACGCTGCGTGACCTCGGGCGGCACCTCCGAGGCGCGCCGGGCGCTCGAGGGCCGCGTGTTCGAGGGCATCGTCACGCCCGAGGCGCTCGAGCGCATCCGCGCCTCGCACCGGGTGACGCAGGCCGTGCTCGTCGAGGGTTCGATGTTCCGCACCCGCGTGCAGGGCGCCGCCGGGACCCAGCCCGAGGGCTTCATGCCCGTGCCCGCCACGCTCGAGGACGTCTACTTCGGCGTGATGGACGAGAGCCGTGCCGCCGACGCCACGCGCGCCGATTCCGCCACGCGCGCCGCTTCGGCCGCCTGACATACCCCCGGGAGCCACGATCATGAACCGCGCCCTGACGCTCGCGCTGCTCGAGGTCCGCACCGCCTGGCGACGCCCGTCGCTCTGGGTGTTCCTGGCCATCCTGCTCTTCCTGACCTGGGGCTTCGCCGCCGGCACCGTCACGATCGGCAGCGGGAGCGGCGTCGCAGGCGGGGAGCGGGCGCACCTGAACAGCGAGTTCAACCTCGCCTACGGCGACATCCTGGTCTTCACACTCTTCTACGTGTTCTTCGCGTGCACCGCCTTCGGCAACGCCCCCAGCGAGGACGACGCGCTGCGCGTCATGCCGATCGTCGGCAGCACGGGGCTCTCGCCGGGCCAGTACGTGGTCGGCCGGTGGCTCGGGATCGCGATCGTCTACTCGGCGATCGTGCTGGTGCACCTGGCGATGCAGGTCGGCTTCTTCGAGCTGTACCCGCTGGCCGAGCCGGAGAAGATGCGCGGGCCCTTCTCGCTCGTGAACTACGTGCGCCCGATGGCGCTCTTCGTGCTCCTGCCGATGCTCTCGCTCGGCGCCGCGAGCTTCGCGATCGGCTCGGTGACCCGCCAGGCGGTGCTGGTGTTCGCGCTGCCGGTGGCCATCCTGCTCGCGAACATCTTCTTCCTGTGGAGCTTCGCGCCGGAGTGGCTGCCGCACTGGGGAAACCGCGTCCTGCAGGCGGTCGACATCACCGGCTTCCGGTGGCTGAACGAGACGTGGCTGAAGGTCGACCGCGGCGCGGCCTTCTACAACTCGAACCCGCTGTCGCTCGACGGCCTGATGGCGGCCCAGCGCCTGCTCGTTCCGGCGACGGGCGTGGCGGCGCTGGCACTCGCGGCGTGGCGCGAGCAGGCCCGGATGCGTGCCCCGTACGAGGTGCCGGAGGCCGCGCGCCGCCGGATCATCTCGGCGTCGGACCTGGCACGCCAGGCCGCCGAGGCGCGCCCGCGCGCCCACGCGCCGCTGGCCGCGCTCGGCATGACGCAGGGATCGGTCGGTGCGGCGGGCGCGATGGTCGGCGCCTTCCGCGCCGAGGCGCGCGAGCTGCGCCGCTCGCCCGGGCTCTGGGTCTTCATTCCGCTCATCGTCATCCAGTGCATCGGCGCCGTCTACACGCCGGGCGCCTTCGACACCCCGAACCTCACGTCCGCCGGCACCTTCGCGGCCGAGACCTACAACACGGTCACGCTGCTCTCGGTGCTGATGGTCCTCTACTACTTCACGGAGAGCCTGGCGCGCGACGACCGGTCTCGCATCGCGGCGATCGTGAACGCGAGCCCTGCGTCGCTTGCCCCGATCGTGCTCGGCCGCATGCTTGCGTGCGCGGCGACCGTGGTGCTGGCGCTGCTCGGGGCAGTTTGGTTGGCGCTCGCGGTGGCCCTCGTCGTGCAGGGATTCGAGTCGGGCATCTTCCTGATGCCGTCGCTCACGCCGTTCGTGATCGGCTGGGGCGCCCTGCTCTCGGCCACGCTCTTCGCGTGGATGTGCTTCCTGACGCTCGTCTGGAGCCTGTTCCGCAACCGCTACGCCGTCTACGGC
>VEQS01000080.1 GCA_018883105.1 Phycisphaerales bacterium | reverse complement strand
CGCCGCCGGGACATCCCCTTCAAGCAGGTAGACCGACGCATGCCGCGCCTCGCGCGGCGCCGCCAGCCCGAGGGCCGCGGCCTGGCGAGGAACCGATTCGCCCCGCACGTCCCGGTGCCCGGGGCGGGGTCGGACCTCGACTCGGTGGACGGCGGCCATGGGCCGCAAATCATATGAAAAACGGGCGATCACCCCGTGCAGGCGGCCCCATCGGCGCCGCCGGTCAGAACATCAGCTGCAGCTGCGTCCGGAACACCACTTCGTCGCTTGCCGACGGCCGCCATCCGGCCTCGATGTCGGCGAACCACGGGTGCACCGCGGTCATCGCCCAGCCGAGGTCGGTGGTCCACTTCAGGTCCTGGCCGTCCAGGTACCAGTTGAAGCCGACGGTGAGCAGGTTGAGCGGGTCCAGCTCCGACGACAGCGCGGAGATCGTCGCGTCTGAGGCATCGATGCCGTCGATCATGGCGAACTCGTACCGCCCGAACAGTTCCATCTTGGGCGCGATGTACGCCGAGACCATGGTCTGGAACGCGTAGATGCTGAAGGACCCGAGGTTGCCCGAGGCATTCTGCGGCGAGCCGAAGAGCGGCGAGATGGCGCCCGGCGAGTTCAGGTAGTTGTAGAAGAACGCGCCGTAGAACGACGCGCCGCCGAAGTTGAGCTGCGCGTCGGCGGTGGCCGTGACCCAGAAGTTCGACGGGTCGATCGGGCCGTTCGAGTTGTTCGGCTGGTACGCGTACGACTGCTGCACGTGGAACCCGGCACCCAGGAGCATGCCGAACTCCTCCATCGCGGGGCTCGTGTAGCTGCGGAACTGGTCCCACTGCCCCGACGGCTTCCAGTCGACGCGGCCCGTGAAGCTGTACGAGGAGGTCTGGGCCCAGAACGGGGCGTTCGCGGCGCCGTAAGAGCCCGTCGGGAAGACCGCGTAGGCGCCGCCCGGGACCTGGTTGTTGATGTTCACGTCGCCGAGCAGCTGGTCCTGCTCGCCGTTGTTCACCGCCATGCGCACGCGCGCCTCGTCGGCCGCGTACTCGAGCTCGAGTCCCTGCGTGTAGCCGAGCGCGTAGTGGTAGTCGACCACCGACCGGGACGCGGCCATCTGGTACTGCTCGAGCACCAGGAAGCCGCGCGAGAACGGGGTGCGGAACTGCCCGAAGCGCGCCGACCAGTGGTCGTCGAGGTTCACGCGGATCCACGCGTCGAGCAGTTCGACGTCGCGGTACTCCGCGCCGCCCACCGCGAAGTTCGAGTTCGGGCCCTTCGTGAGCTCGGTGGAGAAGCCCTGCGAGAATCGCGCCTTCACCATGTACTGGAAGTCGCGGCTGAACACGTGGCCGTCGGCCCACAGCTGCAGGTCGGGCACGTCGAACCCGTAGCGGTTCACCTGGCGGTCCTGCACGAAGCCGTTGCTCGGCGGGCCGGTCGGCGGCCCCTCCTGGATGGAGCTCCAGATGAAGCGGCTCTGCACGAACCCGCCGACGTTCATGCGGAACCGGCCGTCGTTGCTGGCGAGGAAGAACCCGTCGTTCCAGCCGGCGGTCATGCCGCCGTCACGCAGGCTCGCGCGCTGCTCGCTGTCGGCCAGCACGTCGCGCACCACCTCGCGGATCTGCGCGGCGCGCTGCTCGCCGAGCCACTCCTCGCCCTGCTGGCGGGTGAGGTCGGTGACCTTGCCCTCGAGTTCCTTGTTTCGCTCCTCCAGGACGTCGAGGCGCTTCAGGAGGTCCGCCACCGAGGGCTCCGGCTTGTCGAGCACCCCGTCCGCCGCCTGGCCCATCGCCGCGGGCGCCGCAAGGGCCGCCATCGTCGCCGCGGCCACCAGGGCCGTCGCGGATGAGCATGGCAGGGAACGCATGGCGAAGGATCCTATCGATCCCTTTCATCGGCCCGGCCCGGGGGCCTCCTGCAGGCCGAAGGACCGAAAAGCACACCGGACCCGGCGCAAGGCCGGGTCCGGTGGAAGGTTCAGGTCAGGCTGGTCTGGCTGCTGCCGAGGTCTGATCCGAGGATCAGAACATCAGCTGGAGCTGGACGACCAGGCCGAAGTTGTCGCCGACGGGTTGTCCACTGCCGCCGGTCGGGAGCAGGCCGTAGCTCTGCCCGTACGCCGTGTCGCCGCCCTGCTGGGTGGCCGTCGCCGACACCGGGATGGTGCCGATGACCGACATCTTCATGTTGTTCTTCGCGAAGTACCAATTCGCGCCGACCTGCAGGTAGTTGGAGGCCTGCGTGCTGATGGTGTTGTAGTTCCACGCGCCGAAGAGCTCGAGGTCTTCGGTCAGGAACGCACCGCCCTGGACGTTGAACCCCCAGGTCGACTGGTCCTGCGTGTTGGGCGCGAAGGCGTACGAGTTCTCCCAGATCAGCTGACCGATCAGGTTGAAGCCGCCGAACTTCGCGTTGGCATCCACGGTGATGCCGACGGGCGCGAAGCCATAGGGCGGGTTGTCGTTCGTCTGGCGAGCCGTCTGCCAGAAGATGCCGCCGCCAACCACCAGGCCGAACTCCTCGCCCTTGAAGCTGGACTCCTTGGAGAACTGATCCCAGCTGCCGGCGAGCTTGAACTCACCGCGGCCGGCCAGGGCAACGCCCTGGTTGTTCTGGGCGTTCCACTGATTCGCCGCCGCGGCTTCCGGAGGCAGGAAGATGGCGTTGTACCAGCCGCCCATCACGCGAACCGCGTCCTTCTCCCACTTCGCGGAGAGACCGACCTGCTGGCCGGCACCGAAGGCGTATTCAAACAGCGAGTACTCACCCATCTGCGTCATGCCGGCATTGAAGAGCTGGCTCTGCAGGGTGAAGGCGACGTTCTGCTGACCGACGGTCACGCTGAAGCCGTCGCCCATGTCCTTCGTGATCTGCGCGTAGTAGAGCTGGAACTGCGGGCCCTGAACGGCGTATCCATAGCCGTTGTCCGGACCGGTGTTGCGGACGTACGGGTCCGGCTGCGAGTCGTAGGCCATGCCCACGAGGTACTTCCAGCTCGGGTCAACCACGTTGCCCGAGAAGAAGAGCTGCGTGCGGCGGTTCTCGAAGCCCCACTGGTTATTCGACGGATCGTCGCCGCCGCCGTTGGACTTGGCGGCCCCGTACCCGTTGCCCCACGTGAAGCGAACCTGCTCGAGGGCGTTGATCTTCAGCTTGAAGTTGCCGTCGGCGCTGGAGAGGAAGAACCCGTTGTCGTAGCCCGAGGTCGCCGCGGCGCCCTGGAAGCTGGAACGGGTGCTCGAGTCCGCCAGGACGTCCTGCACAACGCCGCGGATCTGCTCAGCGCGCTGCTCGGTGAGCCACTGGTCGCCCTGCGCAGCCTTGAGGCTGGCGATCTCAGCCTTGAGCTGGTTGATCTGGGCGGTGGTGTCGTTGTTCGCCTCGGCGGCTCCGTAGCTCACTCCGGTGAGCGTGAGGGTCGAGCCCGCGAGGAGCCCAACAAACTTGGTCAGACTCATGTCGTTCGCTCCTTGTATCGGGCCGGGGCTCTGACGATTAACCCGCGGTCCCAGTGACGATGCCCGGCCCTTTGGCGCCCGCCGACGCGGCGGGCAGGGAAACGGGTTCCAACCGATATCGACCAACTGCGGTCGATTGGTTGAGGGGCAGATCATAGCAACCTCCCCCATGACTGTGTTGGCGTTGTCAAGCAATTGAATCAAGGGGTCGGAAATCGCGGTCTTGCCGACGTACGAGACAGGGCACGAATCCGGGCGGAATTGACGTAACCCATTGCGCGCCAGCGCTCTGCATTACATCTTGGCGGATTGCCGGGATTCGCCCCGCCGCCCGGGCGCCGCCATGCCCTGCAGCCACTCGAGCGCCTGGCCCACTGAGCCCACGCTGATCACCTCGGCCGCCGGCCCTGCGCCGCTCCCGGCGCCCCCGGCGCCCCCGGCGCCCCCGGCCCCGCCCGCGATGGCCCGTTCCACCACCCCCCGCTGCGCCTGCGGCACGATGAGCCGCCGCGCGCCGCGCCGCACCGCCGCCTGCACGCGCAGCTCCGCCTGACGTGCGACACGAATGTCGCCCGAGAGCGACACCTCGCCGATCGCGACGGTCGACGCACCGAGCCCGCGCCCCAGAAATCCGCCCGCGACCGCGAGCGCCACCGCAAGGTCCGCCGCGGGGTCAACGATGCGCATGCCGCCGATCGCCGACGCGTACACGTCCTGGTCCGCAAGCCGCAGCCCGCCGTGCTTCTCGAGCACCGCGATGAGCATCGCCAGGCGCGACGCATCGAGCCCGCTCGCGCGGCGCTTGGCGTTGCCGAGGAACCCGGTCGCGGTGAGCGACTGCACCTCGGCCACCAAGACGCGCGAGCCCGCAAGCACCGGCACGAACGCCGAGCCCGGGCGCGGTGCGCCGCCGTCGACCGAGAGGGTCGCTTCCTCGACCTCGGAGAGCCCGCCGCCCGTCATCTCGAAGAGGCCGACTTCCTGCGTGCTGCCGAAGCGGTTCTTCACCGCGCGCACCACGCGGTAGGCGTGGTGGCGGTCGCCTTCGAAGGCAAGCACCACGTCGACGAGGTGCTCGAGGAGCTTGGGGCCGGCAAGGTCGCCTTCCTTCGTGACGTGCCCGACCATCGCCACGGCGCAGCCGGAGGACTTCGCAAGCGACACGAGGTCGAGGCAGCAGCGCCGAAGCTGGGCGACCGACCCGGGCGCGGCATCGACGTCACCGCGGTAGCAGAGTTGGATCGAGTCGAGCACCAGGAGCGCGGGGCGGATTCGCCGGCATTCCTCGGCGATCACGGCGATGTTCGGCTCCGCGAGCACCAGCAGGTTGGCGGCACGTGCGCCGTCCGCCGCGCCCTCGAGGCGGTCGGCGCGCATGCGCACCTGCGCGGCGCTTTCCTCGCTGGTGGCATAGAGGACCCGCCTGCCCGCGTCGGCCAGTGCCGCCGCGGCCTGCAGGAGGAGCGTGCTCTTGCCGATGCCGGGGTCGCCGCCGAGGAGCGCGACGCTTCCGGGCACCACGCCGCCGCCGAGCACGCGGTCGAACTCGGCGATCCCCGTCGCCAGCCGCGGCACGTCGAGCGCTTTCACCTCGGCGAGCGCCACCGCGCGGCGGGGGCCGGAGGCGCCCGGCGCGCCGGCGCTCTCGGCCGATGCCGAGGCCCCGAGGTCGAGCGCCCCCGGCGGCGCCGACTCCGCGCCGCTTCGGTCGACGAACTTGTCGAGCGCGTCCCATGCGCCGCAGTCGGGGCACTTGCCCATCCACTTGGGCTGGACGTTCCCGCAGTCGCGGCAGACGTAGCTGGTGCGCACCTTGGCCATGGGCGGGGCCGAGTGTAGGAACGCGGGGTGAAGCTCCTGCGTACCATCGCCCAAATGCACGCCCTGCGCGGCGCCTGGAACCTCTTCCTGCTGGGCTGGGCCACGCGGTTCCGGCTGCGCGGCGGCTACTGGCGCTGGCGGATGGAGACGGCCTTCGGCGCCGACCGCGCGAAGTGGCCCCCGGCCGCCGAACGGCGGCGCGCGGCGCTCGAGTACGGCGCGTGGGTGGGCGCGATGCGCCGGCTCAGGCGGGGCTGAAGCGGCTGCCGATCAGGCCGATCTTGGCGTTCGGGTTCGCGCTGCGCGGCAGCTTGGGGCCGACGAACCACACGATCCCGAGGCACAGGATGCTGCCGAGCCACATCCACTGCGCGGCGCCGAAGTAGACGAACACCGCGGTGCAGGTGAGCACCAGGAGCGAGGTGGGGATCATGCCCTCCCACGCCAGGCGCATCAGCTGGTCGAAGCGGAAGCGCGGCAGCGTCCAGCGCAGCGCGATGCCCAGGGCGAGGATCACGAACGTCTTGCCGGCCATCACGCCGATCTGCGCCAGGATCAGGGGCAGGCCGCCGGCGGCGGGCAGGTCGCTGCCGAGGTGGCCGCCGAAGGGGTTCACGCTCCAGCCGCCCAGGAAGAGCACGGCGAAGAGCGCCGAGCCCGCGATCATGTTGAAGTACTCGGCCAGGAAGAAGAGCGCGAAGCGCATGCTCGAGTACTCGGTGTGGTAGCCGCCGACGAGCTCGCTCTCGCACTCGGCGAGGTCGAAGGGCAGGCGGTTGGTCTCCGCCAGCATGCAGACGTAGAAGAGGACGGCCGCAAGCGGCTGCTGGATGATGTTCCAGGTGCCGGCCTGCTGCTGCGCGATGATCCCGGACGGCGTGAAGCTGCCGCTCATCAGGATGACGGCGAGCATCGCGACGCCCATCGGGATCTCGTAGCTCACGATCTGCGCCGAGGCGCGCATGCCGCCGAGGAACGCGAACTTGTTGTTTGACGCCCAGCTGGCGAGCGCGACGCCGTAGACCGAGAGGCTCGCGAGGGCGAGCATGTAGACGACGCCGATGTTGACGTCGGCGCCGACGATCTTCACCTGGCCCGTGAGGCCGAGGAACGGGATCGACGAGAGGTCGAGCGTGCCGCCCCAGGGGATGACCACGAAGCCGATGAGGGACGGCACCGCAAGCAGCGCCGGCGCAGCGAAGAACATCGCCTTGTCGACGTGCTTCGGCGTGTAGTCCTCCTTCAGGAAGAACTTGAGGCCGTCGGCGATCGGCTGCAAGAGGCCCCACGGGCCGACGCGGTTGGGGCCCACGCGGTCCTGCATCCACGCGGAGAGCCGGCGCTCGAGCCAGATGGCGTAGGCGCAGGAGACCAGGATCACGTGGAGCGCCAGGAACACCACCAGGGCGCTGGTCACGAGCTGCGCGAGCGCGGATCCCTTGGGGAACCACGCGGGCAGGAAATCGGTCACGGTGGTCAGGACGTCTTGCATGGGGTGCCTACGGGGCCGGAAGTATAGGAGTCGGCCGTCAGACGGCCGCCGGCACGGGCGGTGGCGCCACGGGCGCAGCCGCCGGGCGCGCCAGGTGCGGGAAGCAGTCCTGCACGGCCACCACGTCCCAGGTGCCGGCGCGCAGCGCCTGGATGGCCTGCATCGCGGCGCGGGCGCCGGCGATGGTGGTGATGATCGGCACGTTCGAACGCACCGCCTGGGCGCGGATGCGCCCTTCGTCGGTGGTGCCGCCCTTCTTGGTGGGCGTGTTGATGACGAGCTGGACCTGGCCGTTGGAGATCAGGTCAAGCACGTTCGGCCGCCGGCCGGTGGCGATCTTCGGCACCACCACGGCGCGGATGCCGAAGCCCGCCAGCGTGGCCGCGGTGCCGTCGGAGCAGTGCACCGTGAAGCCCATCGCGTCGAGGCTGCGCGCCACCTCGATCGCCTGGTGCTTGTCGGCGTCGCGCACGCTGAGGAACACGTTGCCCGAGGTGGGCAGGTGAACGCCCGCGGCCATCTGCGCCTTGGCGAAGGCCACCGGCAGGCTGCGGTCGGTGCCCATCACCTCGCCGGTCGAGCGCATCTCGGGCCCGAGCACCACGTCGACGCCGGGGAACTTCGAGAACGGGAAGACGCTCTCCTTCACCGCGTAGAAGCCGGTGTCGTCCACCTCGGCGGCGCCGAGCGAGTCGAGCGAGGCTCCCATCATCACCTTGGCGGCCATGTTGGCCCACGGGATGCCCTTGGCCTTCGAGACGAACGGCGCCGTGCGCGAGGCGCGCGGGTTCACCTCCAGGATGTAGACGACGTCGTCCTTCACGGCCATCTGCACGTTCATCAGGCCGCGCACGCTCAGGCGCTCGGCGAGGGCGCGGGCCTGCGTGCGGATGCGGTTCACCAGGCTCTGCGGCAGGCTGTAGGGCGGCACGGTGCAGGTGCTGTCGCCGGAGTGGATGCCGGCCTCCTCGATGTGCTCCATCACGCCGCACACGACGGCGCGCGGCGACGCGCTCCGCTGCGGCACCTGCTTCGTGCGGCTTGCCTCGTGCGGCTCGAAATCGGCCACCACGTCGACGTCCACCTCGATGGCGTCGGAGAGGAACCGGTCGATGAGCACGGGGGCGTTCGCGAGGTCGCTGACGTTCACCGCGGTGGTCATGTACTTGCGCAGCGCGGCCTCGTCGAAGCAGGTCTCCATGCCGCGGCCGCCGAGCACGTAGCTCGGGCGCACGAGCACCGGGTAGCCGACGCGCTTCGCCTCGTTGACGGCCTCGTCCAGGCTGCGCGCGATGCCCGAGGGCGGCTGCGCCAGGCCCAGTTCCTCGAGCACCGCCTTGAAGCGGTCGCGGTCCTCGGCGAGGTCGATGCTGTCGACGCCGGTGCCGATGAGCGGCACGCCGGCGGCCACCAGGCCGTGCGCCAGGTTGAGCGGCGTCTGCCCGCCGAACTGCACGATGCAGCCGACGACGCCGCCCGCGCGGTCGGCCTTGTCGATGCCGCCGCCGTTCAGGCGCTCGACCACGTTCAGGACGTCCTCGAGCGTGAGCGGCTCGAAGAACAGCAGGTCGCTGGTGTCGAAGTCGGTGCTGACCGTCTCCGGGTTGGAGTTGATCATCACGCTCTCCAGGCCCATCTCGCGCGCGGCGAAGGACGCCTGGCAGCAGCAGTAGTCGAACTCGATGCCCTGGCCGATGCGGTTGGGGCCGCCGCCGAGGATGATGACCTTCGGGGTCGCCGAGACGCGCGCCTCGTCGTCGAGGTGCGGCCGGCCGCCCACGGAGTACGGCGCCTCGTACGTGCTGTAGTAGTAGGGCGTGACGGCCTCGAACTCCGCGGCACAGGTGTCGACCAGCTTGAAGACGGGCTCGATGCCCATCCGCTTGCGCACGGCGCGCACCGCGAGGATCGACTTCGGGCTGATCTCCCCGAGCCACGCGTTCGCGAGCTGCGCGTCGCTGTAGCCCAGGCGCTTCGCCTCGAACATCAGCTCGCGCGGGCACGCCTCGGGCGAGCGCACGGCGACGATCCGGTCCTCGAATGCCACCAGCTCGGCGAACTGCCGCAGGAACCAGCGGTCGATGCGAGTCACCTCGTGCACGCGGTCGACCGACCAGCCCATCTTCAGCGCGTAGCGCACGAAGTACAGGCGTCCCTGGCTGGGCACGGAGAGCTTGCGGACCAGCGTGTCCTCGGGGATCGGCCAGTCGGCGCTCGCGGCCTCGGTGGGGCGCGCCACCTTCGTCTCGGTGCTGGTGGCGGTGCCGGCGCCGGCGGGCGGCGCGTCGGCGCGCAGCTGCCTCAGCCAGCGGTCGTTTCGGTCGAGGCCGAAGCCGAATCGCTTCACCTCCATGCTGCGGATGGCCTTCTGGAACGCCTCCTTGAAGGTGCGCCCGATGGCCATCGCCTCGCCCACGGACTTCATCTGCGTGGTGAGGGTCTCGTCGGCCTCGGGGAACTTCTCGAAGGTCCAGCGCGGCATCTTCACCACCACGTAGTCGATCGAAGGCTCGAAGCAGGCGCTGGTGGTGCCGGTGATGTCGTTGCGCAGCTCGTCGAGCGAGTAGCCGACCGCGAGCTTCGCGGCGATGCGGGCGATCGGGAAGCCGGTCGCCTTGGAGGCGAGCGCCGAGCTGCGCGAGACGCGCGGGTTCATCTCCACGACCACCATCTCGCCGGTCTCGGGGCAGATCGCGAACTGCACGTTGCTGCCGCCGGTCTGCACGCCCACCGCGCGCATGATCGCGAAGGCCGCGTCGCGCATGCGCTGGTACTCCTTGTCGGAGAGCGTCATGATCGGGGCCACCGTGACGCTGTCGCCGGTGTGCACGCCCATCGGGTCGATGTTCTCGATGCCGCAGACGATGATGCAGTTGTCGTTGCGGTCGCGGACGACCTCGAGCTCGTACTCCTTCCAGCCGAGCACGCTCTTGTCGATCAGCACCTGCCCGATCATGCTGGCGGACAGGCCGCGGCGGATGATCTCCTCGAATTCCTCGAGGTTGTAGGCGATGCCGCCGCCGGTGCCGCCGAGCGTGAACGCCGGGCGGATGATGGCGGGCAGGCCGCACTCCTTCAGGAACTCGCGGGCGTCCTCGAGGGTGGTGACGGTGCGCGAGAGCGGCTGGCGCAGGCCGAGCTTCTCGACGATGCGGCGGAACGCCTCGCGGTCCTCGGCGCGGTGGATCACCTCGCGGTCGGCGCCGATCATCTCGACGCCGTGCTTCTGCAGGATGCCCTTGTCCCAGAGCGCGCACGCGCAGTTGAGCGCGGTCTGCCCGCCGAGGGTGGGCAGCAGCGCGTCGATGGGGTGGCCGAGCGCCTTCTCGCGCAGGATCACCTTCTCGACCGCCTCGGGCGTGATCGGCTCGATGTAGGTGCGGTCGCTGAACGCCGGGTCGGTCATGATCGTCGCCGGGTTCGAGTTGACGAGGACGACGCGGTAGCCCTCCTCGCGCAGCGCCTTGCAGGCCTGCGTGCCGGAGTAGTCGAACTCGCAGCCCTGGCCGATGACGATGGGGCCGGAACCGATGATCAGGATGGTGTGGATGTCGGTGCGACGTGGCATCGTGGGGGGCGCTCGCGTCTGCGCCCGCGCGCCGCACCCACGGCACGGTCGGGCCAAACTTGCGGGAGGATAGCGAATCGGGGCGGTCAGCCCCTCGGCCGCACGCGCTCGAACTCCGCCTCGACGCCGAGCCGGCCCGCCCACAGGGCCATGTACTGCCAGTCGAGCGACTCGGCGCCCTGCACCGCGACGATGGTGGCGATGTCGCGCAAGTGCTTGGCGGAGCCGCCTTCCCGGAAGAACGCGAGCTTCTTCAGGATGACGTCCTCCGGCGAGGAGAACGGCTCGAGCCGGCCGTCCGGCATCCGGATGCTGCGCACGCGAGCGAAGCGGGCCGCGTCGTAGGGATCGTTCGGCGCGACGATCAGGTCGACCTTCAGGCCGGACGGCACGTGGATGATGTTGAACATGCCGTGGCGGCGGACCGCGTCGACGGCGGCCTCGGCGCTCACGTACCAGTCGTCGCCCACGAACGCCGCGGCGACCTCGCGCGCCTTCCGCTCGTCGAGGCGCACCACGATGTCGATGTCGTTCGTGAAGCGCGGCTCGCCGTAGACCATCGAGGCCACGGAGCCGGTGGTGAAGCGCGGGCAGCCGATCCGGTCGAGCTGCGCCCCCACCAGCGCGAGCAGGTCGGTCGGCTCCATCAGGTCGCCCCGGACCGGCTTCCGGCCATGCGGGACGCCGTCTCCCGGGCGATGCGCTCGTCCGGCCAGTCGGGGTGCTGCGCGCGGACGCCAGCCATCACGAACGCGCGCGCGGAACGCCACATGCCGTCGAGCGTGGCGAGGCGCCGTGCGGGCGACTGCGCGCGCAGTACGGCGACCATCGCCGCATCGCAGCGGTCGACTGCAGCGTGGCCATGGGGCGTCGGCTCCACGACCCAAGTGTATGGATCACGGCCATCGCCATGGCCATGCACGCGCGAGCATTACGATCCGCGCATGGCGGCATCGTGGCAAGCCATCGCGGTCTCGGCGCTCTGGGGCGTGCTGGCGGCCGTCGCGCTCCTGGCCGCCTTCCTGCTCATCCTCGTCGCCGTCGGATTCGTCGTGCGCGCGCAGGGCGGCGAGCGCCTCGCCTGGGACGGCGTGGTCGGCTGCGTGGAGGCGGTGGCGCGGCCCCTGGCGCGGTTCATCCACCGCACGCGGTGGGTGGGGTTCTCCGGCTTCCGGCCGCCCGAGGGCGGGTTCGTGCTCGTGGCCAACCACGCGAGCGGCCTCGACCCGCCGCTCATGCAGTTCGCCGCGGGGCGGCGCGTGCGCTTCATGATGGCCAAGGAGCAGATGCACCCTGCGCTCGGCTGGCTTTGGCGGCGGCTTGCGGTGCTGCCGGTCACCTACACGCCCGCCGACGCCGCGATGCTGCGCGAGGCGGTGCGCCACGTGAAGGCGGGCGGCGTGGTCGGCGTCTTCCCCGAAGGATCGATCGAGCGCCCGCCGAACGTCCTCGGCCCGTTCGCCGAGGGGACGGGCACGCTGGTCGCGCTCACCAAGGCGCCGGTGGTGGTGCTCTGGATCCACGGCACCCCGACCGTCGGCAACGCGATCCTCGACCCGTTCGTGCCGCGCGGGCGCGCGGTGGTGGAGTACGTGGGCACCTACGACTTCGCCGCCATGGGCGTGCGCGAGCCGAAGGAGATCACCGCGCGGCTGCGCGCCACGCTCGCGCAGGCGAGCGGGTGGCCGGTGCGGGATGGGTGAGGCGTCAGGCGGGGCGACGGCGGCGGCCGGATGCTGTGCCGGCGATCCCGAGGAGCGCGATGGCGCCGGGGGCGGGGATCGGCACGGGAATCGTGATCGGAGCGCCGGAGTTCTCGTAGACCAACGACAGCAGCGTCCGGTCGGCACCGGTGGCACCGACCTGCATCACGCCGTAGCCGAAGGCCGAGCCGCCGAGCGGGAGCTCGAATCCGAAATAATTGGTGGCGTTGAGTTGCCAGCCGGAAGCGAGCAACGGATCGAAGACGTCACCGGCCGCTATGCCTATATCCAACGACCCGCTCACGACCGTACCCGGAGCGAGATTCTTGGTGGTGTCACCGAAGCTGGTCACCGAACGGGCCATTGCCATGGCACCAAAGATGATGCTGCTTGGATCGGCTGTCGCCGAGTAGATATTCAAGTCCCATCCGGCAACAGCTGTCGGATCCGTCGCGAACGTCTGCGCGACGATGTTGATGTACATCCCTTCGTTCGTCGCCGGGATCACGAGATTGCAGTTCCACGTCACGATGGCGGCGGAGGCGCTCGACACGGTGCCGAGCACTGCCACCGAC
>VEQS01000218.1 GCA_018883105.1 Phycisphaerales bacterium | reverse complement strand
CGCCCTTCACCATGGTGCGCGGCATCACGCCCACCACGCCGCAGAAGACCAGCGGGTTCCCCACGTAGCGCGGGTCGAACCACACGCCGCCGTTCAGGGTGGGAATGCCCATCCGGTTGCCGTAGTCGCGCACGCCGGCCACCACCTGGCGCAGGATGCGCCCGGGCGGCAGGCAGCCGGCGGGCACCTCGGTGCCCGAAAGCGGCGCAACGCAGAAGATGTCGGTGGCGGCGATCGGCTTGGCGCCGAGGCCCGTCCCCATGATGTCGCGGATGCAGCCGCCGATTCCCGTGGCCGCGCCGCCGTAGGGCTCGATGGCACTGGGCCGGTTGTGCGTCTCGCACTTGAAGCAGACGGCGTGCGCGTCGTCGAAGGCGATGACGCCGGAGTTGTCGACGAACACCGAGAGGCACCAATCGATCCGGTCGGCGCGTGCGGGGTCGATCAGCTCATTGGTGGCGGCGGCCACCGTGCGCTTCAGGAGGTTCGCGATGGTCACCGATCCGTCCGGCGCCACCTCGTGGCCCGGGCGGCCGGCGAGCGCTCCGCCCGCGAGCGACCGCTGGCCGGGAGCGAGGTTCGCCTCGCGGTAGCGCACGGTGCTCTTGAGGGTCTTGTGGACGCAATGCTCGCTCCACGTCTGCGCCAGGGTCTCGAGCTCGATCTCGCGCGGCTCGCGCCCCAGGCGGCGGTACTCGGCCTGGATCGCGCGCATCTCCTCGAGCGAGAGGAAGAGGTGGGCCTCGCGGCTCAGGCGCTCCAGCTCGGCGTCCGACAGGCCGCAGATCGGCACCTCGACGATGCGCAGCTCGCGTGCGTGGCCGGCCGGGAACGACGCCGGGTGCCACGCCTCAAGGTGGATGCCGTGGATCACCGGATTCGCCAGCGCCCGCGCGCCGAGCGCCCGCGCCGACTCGGCATCGATGCCGGCCAGGTCATAGCGATCGCCCGTCCGCACCCGCACCTCCAGCCCGAACAGAGCGCGCACCGCGTCCTCGACGCTCTGGGCCGCAGGGTCGGTGACGCCGGGCAGCGGATGCACCTCGACGATGGCGTCCAGCGGGCCCTGCGCGGGCGCCCCGAGCCGCACCACCGATGCCACCTGGGTCACGGGGTCGGCAAGCAGCTCGCCGGCGATCCGCTCGACGTCCGCCGCCGACAGCTCGCCCTCGAGCAGGTACACGGACGCATGGCGTGCCTCGCGCGGGGCCGGGATGCCGAGCGATGCCGCCTGCCGGGCCACGGATTCGCCGCGCACGTCCCGGTGCCCGGAACGCGGTCGGACCTCGACTCGATGCACGGCGGCCATGGCCCGGAAATGATAGGGAATCGCGGGCCTTCCCCCGCCCCACCGCCCGCGCCTCAGAACATGAGCTGCAGCTGCGTCCGGAACACCACTTCGTCGCTTGCCGACGGCCGCCATCCGGCCTCGATGTCGGCGAACCACGGGTGCACGGCGCTGATCGCCCAGCCGAGGTCGGTGGTCCACTTCAGGTCCTGGCCGTCGAGGTACCAGTTCACCCCGACCGTCAGGAGGTTGAGCGGATCGACGTCGGACAGCCCGGCGATCGTGGGATCGGATGCGTCGACGCCGTCGATCATGGCGAACTCATAGCGGCCGAAGAGCTCGAGCTTCGGCGCGATGTAGGCGGACGCCATGGTCTGGAAGGCATAGATGCTGAAGTCGCCGAGGTCGCCAGGGCTGGCCTGGGGCGAGCCGAACAGAGGCGCGAGCGCGCCCGGCGAGTTCAGGTAGTTGTAGAAGAACGCACCGTAGAACGAGGCCCCGCCGAAGTTCAGCTGCGCATCGAGGGTGGCGGCGACCCACGTGTTAGTCGGGTCCGGGATCCCGGGGGTCGAGTTGTTCGGCTGGTAGGCATACGACTCCTGGAAATGGAAGCCGAGCCCGAGCAGCAGCCCGAGTTCCTCCATGGCTGGGCTCGTGTAGCTGCGGAACTGGTCCCACGTCCCGGCCGGCTTCCAGTCGAAGCGCCCGGTGAAGCTCATGGCGGCCGTCTGCGCCCAGAACGGGGCGTTCTGCGAGCCGTAGCTGCCGGTCGGGAAGACGACGAATCCCGCGGCCCCGTAGTTGGCGTCGGTATCGCCCAGCAGGTTGTCCTGGGCGCCGTTGTTGACGGAGACCCGGGCTCGTGCCTCGTCGCTGGCGTACTCCAGCTCGAGGCCCTGCGTGTAGCCGAGCGCGTAGTGGTAGTCGACCACGGAGCGCGACGCCGACATCTGGTACTGCTCGAGCACCAGGAAGCCGCGCGAGTAGGGCGAGCGGAACTGGCCGGCGCGCACCGACCAGTTGTCGTCGAGGTTGATGCGCGCCCACGCGTCCATCAGCTCGAAGCCGCTGTAGTCGGCGTCGCCCGGGATCGGGTTGTTCGTGCCCTTGTTCAGCTCGGTGAGGAACTGCTCGTAGAAGCGCGCCTTCACCATGTACTGGAAGTCGCGGCTGAAGATGTGGCCGTCCGCCCAGAGCTGGACCTGCGGCACGTCGAAGCCGTAGCGCTGCTGCTTCTGGTCGAACACCCACGGTGCCGAGCTGGGGCTGGTCTGGATCGCGCTCCAGATGAACCGCGTCTGCACGAACCCGCCGAGGTTCATGCGGAACCGGCCGTCGGCGCTGGCCAGGAAGAAGCCGTCGTTCCAGCCGGCGGTCATGCCGCCGTCGCGGAGGCTGGCGCGCTGCTCGCTGTCGGCCAGCACGTCGCGTACCACCTCGCGGATCTGCGCGGCGCGCTGCTCGCCCAGCCACTCCTCGCCCTGCTGGCGGGTGAGGTCGGTGACCTTGCCCTCGAGTTCCTTGTTGCGCTCCTCCAGGACGTCCAGGCGCTTCAGGAGGTCCGACACCGAGGGTTCGGGCTTGTCCAGCAC
>VEQS01000079.1 GCA_018883105.1 Phycisphaerales bacterium | reverse complement strand
AAGGGTGAAACGGTGCGGTAAGAGCGCACCGCCTGGACGGCGACGCCCAGGGCACGGCAAACCCCACCGCGTGCAAGCGCAAGCAGCCCCGGCCTGCGGGCAACCGCAGGCACCCGTGTCCACGGGCCTCGGGGCGGGTCGCGCGCACGAGCGGGCCGGCAACGGTCCGCCCAGAGAAATGGCTGCACGCGGTCCCGCAAGGGGCCGCCGACAGAATCCGGCTTATCGTCCACAGACGCCCGCGCTTCATGCCCGGGGCCTCCGAGAGGGGGCCCCGGGCGCCTCGCGCCCGGGCGCGGCACACCCGTCCACGCTGACGGTGCGTCCCGAGGGCCGCGGACCACTACCGGTGGTGGGGTGTTGGCACCCAACCACGACATTGGCGCAAAAACGTGGGAAAGGGGCTTGAGTTCCCGATGTACGCCGGGACAATCCATGTTTCCAGGGGCGACGCACCGGCCGCCCGCCACCGATCCAGCCATGAACGACCCGCTCGAGACCAACCTGAACACCAAGGCCTCGCACCCCTTCACCTACGCGATGCTGCACTACCGCCGCGCCGTCCACCCCGAGTTCTTCGGGATCGAGGCGCGCCGGAAGGTGGAGCACGGCCTCAACGAGTTTGAGGGCTGGATCTTCCGCGGCGGTCACTGCGTGCGCTTCCAGATCGGGGAGACCTGCTTCTGCGAGGTGGTGGTGGACAACCCGACCACGCTGCCGGAGCGCGGCCTGTCGGGCACGCTCCCGTGCGCCGGCGAGCACGACCACGAGGAGAAGATCACCGACCAGATCACGTACATGACGACGATCCAGTCGGAGTCGCTGAGCGACCACCTGTACCTGGGCACCTACAAGGAGATGCTGCAGCACGGGCGGGACAGCGACTCGCTGATGGTCGCGTGGACGGATCCGGGCGGCAAGCCGAACCTCTCGCTCATCGACCTCCAGCGCTACCGCGGCGAGCTGCACGTGCAGGGCTACCACCTGCGCTCGGCCGCCGGCCTGGTGCTGCGCACGCAGTCGATGGTGCAGCTGCCCGAACCCGAGCCTAAGAAGGCCGCAGCCGCGCGCGCCGCGCGCCGCTGAGCGCCGTGGACGCCGCGACCGACGCCGATCGTCACGCGCTGCCGCGCGTGCTTGCGGCGTTCGACCGCGCCATCGGGCTCGACAGCACGCTGCGGCCGTCCGTGGCCGTCGCCGCTGCCGCGGTGTCCGTGCCGCCGACGGACGCGATGCCGGCGGCCGTGCCGCCGGCGGCCGCGGCGCCCGCCGCCGCCCGCGGCGCACGCATCCCCGATTCGAGCCTGCGCGCCCCGGGAGACCGCGCGGACCGCGCCGCGCGGCTCGAGGAGATTGCCGCACGCCACGCGGCCTCGTGCCCGCACTGCGTGCGCGCCACGGGCTGGACCAACCTCGTCTTCGGCGAGGGTGCCCCGGACGCCGCCGTGATGTTCGTCGGCGAGGCGCCCGGCGAGATCGAGGATCGCGCCGGGCGGCCGTTCGTCGGCCCTGCGGGCGAGAAGCTCGACGAGATGATCAAGGCGATGGGGCTCGCGCGCGACGACGTGTACATCGCCAACGTGCTGAAGGCGCGCCCGCCGGGCAACCGCACGCCGCTCCCGGACGAGGTGGCCGCGTGCGCACCGTTCCTCGTCGAGCAGATCCTCGCCGTGCAGCCGAAGGCGATCGTCGCGCTCGGCGGGTCGGCGGTGCGCGCGCTGCTCGGCATCGACACGGGCATCACGCGGCTGCGCGGCGAGTGGCTTGCATGGGAGCCGCCTGCAGGTGCCGACTGCCCGCCGATCCCCGTGATGCCGACGTACCACCCGTCCTACGTGCTGCGCACCTACACGGTCGAGGTGCGGCGCCAGGTGTGGCACGACCTGCGCGCCGTGATGGCGCGCGTCGGGCTCGGCGGCTGAGCGCGGCTCAGGCGAGGAAGGCGAGGGCCGCGCTCGACACCAGTGCGGCGCCCGACGGATCCGCGGACTGGTCGTACTTCACCATCTCGCGCGCGGCGTGCGGAGCGGCGACGGCCGTGACGTACATGTTGCCGACCGAGCACCAGCGGTGCCGGTTGCCCTCGTCGGCCACGTGCTTCAGGAACCGGTCCGGGGCGTCGATGAACTCGCCGAGCAGCTCGCGGTCGTGCTGCTCGATGGCGGTGCGCTTCGCGGCGTCGACCGGACCCTGGTCGCCGAACTGCGGTCCGACGTGGCTCAGGTCGGCGCTGGAGACGAAGAGGGTCCGTCCGCCGGCCTGCGCGAGCGCGGCCTTCAGCGCGACGGCGAACTCCTTCGTGCCCACGCGGCCGCCGTCCTCGGCGATCATCGGCACGTTCGGGTCGGGCACCAGCGCGGCCAGCACCGGGACGTCACCGTAGAGGTGCTGGATCCACGGCAGGTGCAGGTTGACGGAGTGCTCGCCGGCGAAGTCGATCTGGTCCTTGAAGAGGCGCTCGCCGAAGGCGTCGCGCAGCCGCTCGAGCAGCGCCGCGTCCTGGCGCACCGCGCCGAACGGCGTCTCGAAGCCGAACTCGGTCATCACCACGCCGTCGCCGAGGCCGAAGTGGTTGGTGCCGAGGATCACGATGCGGTCGGGCTTCTCGCGCGCGCCCGTCTCCAGGCACTTGTAGGCGGCGGCGTAGTTGCCCCCGCCGCGGCCGTAGTCGAGGTGCGGCGCCACGATGCCGACGACCGGCGAGTCGAACTCCGGGTCCTCGGCCTTCGAGAGTCCCTCGGACATGAAGTTGCGGAGTTGTTCCGCCACCTCGGGCTTCTTGGCCTCGTCCGGGAGCATGAAGCGTCCCGCCGCCTTGATCGCGTCCATCTTGGCGCGCTCGAGCGCCTCGCTCGCCGGGCCCCAGAGGTATCCCATCTCATCGAGCTTCTGGAGCACCTGCACCAGCTGCGGCTGGACGTTGGCCGGGACGTTCAGGCGCTCGAACAGCGCATCGAGCCGCTCGTCACCCTGCAGTGCGTGCAGGAAGCCCATCCACTGCTGGAACTCGCCCTGGACCTGCTGCTGGCTGGTGCCCTGAAGGGGCATCATGAACGGTTGCGGCGAGAGGCGGAGCGGGTCGATCAGGACCAGGACCGCGATGTCCCGCTCGTTCCCGGACTGGTCCTTCGCCTTGGCCGGCGCGACATGGGGGGTGAAGCGCCGCAGGTGGGGGCGCTGGAGGTGCTCGGGAAGGGAGTCGAAGCGGTCGGCCATGGGAACGGCCAAGTGTACGGAGAACCTCGGCGGCCCCATGGAACCCTTGGCGCGGGAGCGGGGTACGATTCCGGGCACCCAAGAGGGTTCTCCCTGCCATGACGAACGACTCCGACCGCCGCATCGTCCGACTCGCCATCCTGCCCGCGTTCGCCGCGCTGCCGCTCCTCGCGGCGGGTCCGCAGGTGGCACCTGCGCCGGCCCCCGCACAGACCCCGCCGCCGGGCTACAGGATCGACGAAGACCGCGTCCAGCCGGCGCCTGCCCAGCAGCAGGTGCCCGACATCTCGCCGACGCGCACGCTGCCGCCCCCGGGGCAGGCCGGCCAGCCGCTCGCGCTGCAGCCGCAGGGCGCCGCGCCGACCGCGCCGCTCGACACCCGCCAGGCGATCAAGTTCGAGCCCGGCGTGCTCGAGCTCGGCGAGATGATCGCCGACACCGCGAAGACGGGCAGCATCACCGTCGTCAACATCCTCGACAAGCCCATCAAGATCACGCGCATCATCCCGGGGTGCGGCTGCACCACCACCGGCGCGCCTCCCGGCGAGATCGCCCCGGGCGGCAAGGCGAGCGTGGACATCACGCTGAAGCCCGGCTCGAAGCCCGGCGTCCCGATCTCCAAGACCGTCACGTTCCAGATCGAGGGGCACGCCCCGCAGCTGCTCACGGTGAAGGGCGACGTGAAGGCCTACGTGCTGATGACCCCGGACATCATCGATGGGCCGGCGACGCCGGATTCCGCGCCGGGCACCATCAAGCTCAAGAGCGCCGACGGCGTGCCGTTCAAGGTGACCGGCATGGTGCCGGACGTCGCGGTGGCCATGCCCTCCGAGGCGAAGCTCGAGCACGACGTGCAGATCGACTGGAAGAAGTGGGAAGCGGCCGGCAGCAGCGTGAAGCTCGCCGTCATGACCGACAACCCGAAGGCGCCGCAGCTGACGGCGATCGTCAAGCGCGCCCTGCGGCCGGGCGACGTCCCGACCAAGGCGCCGGTGCAGAGCTCCGCCCCGGCGATCGTGCTGGCGGCGCGCTCCGGCGACGTGGCCGGCCTGAAGGCCGCGATCGCGTCGGGTGCCGGCGTCGACCTCGAGGACCCGATGTCGCGTCGGACGGCGCTCCACTTCGCCGCCGACTCGGGCAACATGGAGGCGATCGCGCTCCTGATCGAGGCGAAGGCCAACGCCAATGCCAAGGACCGCACCGGCAAGACGCCGGTGACGATCGCCGCCGAGCGCGGCCGCGCCGAGGCGCTGCGCGCGCTGCTCAAGGCCGGCGGCGACCCGTCGGTGCGTGACCAGGTGCAGGGTTCGCCGCTCCTGTGGGCAGCCGGCCTGGGCACCCCGGAGACGGTGCAGGTTCTGCTCGATGCGGGCTCCGACCCGAACATCGCCGACGTGAACGGCATGACGCCGCTCATGTGGGCCGCGGGCGTCGGCAAGCCGGAGAACGTGTCGCTCCTGCTTGCGAAGGGCGCGGACACCAAGGCGGTCGACAAGATCACCGGCGAGAACGCGTTCATGCGCGCGCTGCGCTCGGGCAAGGGCGACACCGTCCGCATCCTGATCGGCAAGAGTCCCGACATGTCGGCGCGCAACCTGATGGGCATGACGCCCTTCCTGATCGCGTGCGCCTACTCGGACCCCGAGAAGATCAAGATGGTCATGGACGCCGGCGCCGACAAGGCCGCCAAGGACAACCGCGGATGGGGCGCCATCGACCACGCGCGCAACCGCGTGGACAGCCGTCGCGACGAGGTCGTGAAGATGCTCGAGCCCATCGTGCCCGCGAGCACCGTAGCCCCGCCGCCGGCGACCCCGGCGGCGGCCGCCGAGCCCTCGAAGTGACGGGCCGCCATCGATGACGACCGTCCTGGCCGCGTCCGCGGCGGGCATCCCGGCGGTTGAGCGTGCGGTGTCGCTTGCGCGCGAGGCGCGGCTCCTCGGCAGCACCGCGGCCATCCTGGGCTGGGACCAGGAAACCATGATGCCGGGCGGCGGGCTGGGGCATCGCTCGCGCCAGCTGGCGCAGCTGGCGCGCCTGGAGCACGGCATGGCGACCGATGTGCGGCTCGGCGAGGCGCTGGCGGCGGCCGAGGATGCCGTGCGCGCGCTGCCGGAGGACCACGCGGACCGCGTCAACGTGCGCGAGCTGCGCCGCGACTTCGACCGCGCGACCAAGCTGCCCGCCGACCTCGTCGAGGAACTGGCGTCTGTGGCGAGCATCGCGCAGCACGAGTGGGCCGAGGCGCGAAAGGCAAGCGACTTCGCGCGCTTCCGGCCGTGGCTTGAGCGGATCGTGGCGCTCAACCGCCGCAAGGCCGAGTGCTTCGGGTGGGACCGCGCCTCCGGGGAACCCTGGGACGCGCTCGCCGACGGGTTCGAGCCCGGGTGCACGGCGCGCGAGGTGGCCGCGGTGTTCGGGCCACTGCGCGCTCGGCTGCAGCCGCTGCTTGACGCCGTGCGCGGTGCGGTGCGGCGCCCGGATGGATCCTTCAACGAGCATCCCTTCGACGTCGATGCGCAGGAGCGGCTCGGCAGATTCGTGTGCGGGGCGATCGGCTTCGACTTCGGCCGCGGCAGGCTTGACCGCAGCACGCACCCGTTCTGCGGCGGCAGCCACTGCAACGACGTGCGCATGACCAGCCGCTACTCGCCGAACTGCGTGCTGGACGGCCTGGGCAGCTCGATGCACGAGACCGGCCACGGCATGTACGAGCAGGGGCTCGACCCCGCGTGGGTGTCGACGCCGATGGGCGAGGCCGTGAGCCTGTCGATCCACGAGAGCCAGAGCCGGCTGTGGGAGAACCAGGTGGGCCGCGGCATGCCATTCTGCCGCTGGGTGCACGGCGCGATGCGCGAGCACCTCGGAAGCGGGATGGACCGCTTCACGGCGCAGCAGGTCTTCGAGGCGGCGAACGTGGTGGAGCCTGGCTTCATCCGGGTGGACGCCGACGAGGCCACCTACAACATGCATGTCATGGTGCGCTTCGAGCTGGAGCGCGCGATGATCGCCGGACAGCTGGCCGTTGCCGACCTGCCGGGGGCGTGGAACGGGCTGTACCGCGATTACCTGGGGCTCACGGTGCCCGACGACCGCCGCGGCTGCCTGCAGGACGTCCATTGGTCGGGCGGCATGATCGGGTACTTCCCGACGTACACGCTGGGCACGCTGAACGCGGCGCAGTTCTTCGAGACCGCGCGGCAGGAACTGCCGGGCCTCGAGGAGGGATTCGCTCGCGGCGATTTCCGGCCGCTTCGGGAGTGGCTCACTGCGAAGATCCACCGCCAGGGGCGCCGGCACCTCAGCGGGCGGCTGTGCGAGGTGGTGACGGGCGCGCCGCTGAGCGCGGATCCCTTCATGCGGCACCTCGAGGCGAAGTTGAAGCCGATGTACGGGATATAGGTGCCAGGAACCCCTGTCCCCAATTTCCTGCGGAAATTGGGGACAGGGGTTCCTGGCACCTATTTACACTGCGGGGCTCCCCATGCCGCTCCGCAACGTCGCCATCATCGCCCACGTCGACCACGGCAAGACCACGCTGGTCGACGCCCTCCTCAAGCAGGCCGGTGCCTTCAAGGCGTCCGCGCCGGGTCAGGAGTGCGTGATGGACTCGAATCCGCTCGAGCGCGAGCGCGGCATCACGATCCTGGCCAAGAACTGCGCGGTCAACTACACGTTCGGCCCCGAGGCCGGCGCGCTGGCGGGGCAGGAGTTCCGGGTCAACATCCTGGACACCCCTGGCCACGCCGACTTCGGCGGCGAGGTGGAGCGCGTCCTGCGCATGGCCGACGGCTGCCTGCTGCTCGTCGACGCGCTGGAGGGCCCGATGCCGCAGACGCGGTTCGTCCTCGGCAAGGCGCTCGAGCTCGGCCTGCGTCCCATCGTCGTCATCAACAAGTGCGACCGCCCCGACGGCCGGCCGTCGGCGGTGATCGACGAGGTCTTCGACCTGCTGGTCGACCTGGGGGCCGACGACGTCGCGCTCGACTTTCCCGTGGTCTATGCCTCCGGCCGCAGCGGCTGGGCGAACCGGGACATCAACGTCCGCGACAACGGCGTCCATGACCTGTTCCGGGTCATCGCCGAGCGCGTGCCTGCGCCGCAGGAGGACGTCGACGCACCGCTCCAGGCGCTGGTCACCAACCTGGACTACAGCGAGTACGTCGGGCGCATCGCCATCGGCCGCGTCTACAAGGGCGTGCTGAAGGCGGGCCAGCAGGTCGGCGTCAGCAAGTCCGACGGCACGGTCAAGAAGGCCCGGGTGCTGAAGGTCAACCGCTTCGAGGGCCTCGGGCGCCGCGAGGTGTCCGAGATCCGCGCGGGCGACCTCTGCGCCATGGAGGGCATCGCCGACATCGAGATCGGCGACACCATCATGGACCTCGACCACCCGGCGCCCATGGCGCGCGTCAAGGTCGACGAGCCCACGCTGCACATGGTCTTCCGAATCAACGACGGCCCGATGGTGGGCAAGGAAGGCAAGTTCGTCACCACCCGGCAGATCGCCGAGCGCCTCGACCGCGAGCTGCGCGGCAACGTCGCGCTGCGCGTCTCGCCGGGCGACAGTGCCGACGAGTTCCGCGTGTCGGGCCGCGGCCTGCTCCACCTGGGCGTGCTGCTCGAGAACATGCGCCGCGAGGGCTACGAGCTCACGGTCGGCAAGCCCGAGGTCATCGAGCGCGAGATCGACGGCGTCCGCAGCGAGCCGTTCGAGCGCGTGAGCATCGACACCGACTCGAGCAGCATGGGCTCGGCGCTGGAACTCCTGGGAAGCCGCGGCGGCGAGATCCTGAAGGTCGACCAGCGCGGCGCGCGCATGCACATCGAGGCCGACATTCCCGCACGCGGGCTGATCGGCTTCCGCACCCGCCTGCTGAACGTCACCGCGGGCGAGGCGGTCATGCACCACTCGTTCATCGGCTACCGGCCGGCGTCCGGCAGCGTCAAGAAGCGCCAGAACGGCGTGATGGTGGGGAACGAGGCCGGCACGGCGACCACCTACGCGCTGCTCCAGCTCTGCGAGCGCGGCATCATGTTCGTGCAGCCCGGGGACCCGGTGTACGAAGGCATGATCGTCGGCGAGAACGCCCGCGACAACGACCTGGTGGTGAACGCCGTCCGCATGAAGCCGTTCTCCAACGTGCGCGACAACAAGGAGGCGACCATCGTGCTCAAGGCGCCGCGGCTCCTGAGCCTGGAGGCCGCGCTCGAGTACATCGAGGAAGACGAGCTGGTGGAGATCACCCCCGGCGCCGTGCGGATGCGAAAGCGCATCCTCCGCGAGGCCGAGCGCCGCCGCTCCGAACGCGCCGCCCGCGACCGCGAGACCGCGCTCGCCGGCCAGGACGACTGACTCCGTGGCGGCGCCCCGGCCCGAGGATGCGGACCTCGTCGACGAGGCGCTGCTCGGCTCCTGCACGGGCGTGGCCCGCGGACAGCGGGGCGAATGGGTCGAGACGCTCGCGGTGCGCTACGAAGGCGTCCGGCGGGCGGTAGGCGAGGGGGGCGGCGGACGAAGGACCGGGGCGTGGTTCACCGGGGCGCCCGAGGTGGCCCTGCTGCTCGACCGCGCGATGCCGGCGGCGCCCGGCACGCGCTGGCGTGCCTGCGACCCGGCGTGCGGCACCGGACACGTGCTGGCCGCCGCGGGTGACCGGTTGCGGACGTGCGGGTGGACCGGCGCGCGGATCGCGCGTGCGCTCGCCGGCATGGACGTCGACCCGGTGGCGGTGGCGATCGTGCGGGTGCGGATGGCGGTGCGGTTCGGCGGCGGGCTGGCGGCGTGGCGCCGGGCGATCCGGGTCGGCGACGCGCTGGCCACGGGTGCGTGGGCGGGCGCGCGGTTCGATGCGGTGGTTGGCAACCCGCCGTTCCTCGGGCAGCTCTCGGCGCGCTCGGCGCGCAGCGACGACGAACGCCGGGACCGCCGGGCACGCTTCGGCGGCGCGGTGACGCGCTATGCCGACGAGTCGGCGGCGTTCCTCTTGCTTGGCACGGAACTGGCGCCGGCGGGGCGCGTGGTGCTGGTGCAGCCGTGCTCGGTGCTGGCCGCGGCGGACGCACATGGCGTGCGCGAGGGGTGTGCGGTGACGCATGCGCTGGCAGAGGTGGCCATGCTGCCGGCGCGTGCGTTCGGCGCGGCAGTCCGTACGTGCATCGTGTCGCTGCACGCCGGGCGCGCGGCACGGGCCGTGGCGCGCGACGAGGCGGGGCGCGCGCACGCCGTGCCGGCGGGGCGCCTCTCGGGCGGCCGGTGGGGCGCGGCGCTGGCGAGCGTGCGCGGGGTTCCCGCGGTGGCGATTGCCGGCAGGGGGGGCGGCACGCTTGGGTCGCTCGCCGCCTTCGAGGCGGACTTCCGGCAGCACTACTACGGGCTGAAGGGCCGGGTGCGGGAGGCGCGCGGTGCGGCGCCCGCGCGCGGCGAACGGGCGCTGGTGACATCTGGGGCCATCGGGCCGGCGTCGCTTGCCTGGGGCGAGCGGCCGACGCGCATCCACGGCACCGACCGGCGTCGGCCCGTCGTTCGCGCGGCGGACCTGTCCGGTGACCCCGTCATGGAGCCCTGGCACGCGGCGCGTTCCGGCCCCAAGGTGCTGGTCGCCATGCAGACCGGCGTGCCGGAAGCGTGGGTCGATGCCACGGGACGGACGTTGCCGTCGGTGCCGGTGGTGTCTGTGCGGCCGCGGCGGCCGGCCGACCTCTGGAAGGTGGCTGCGGCGATCCTGTCGCCGGCCGTTGCCGCGGAGGCCTGGTGGCGCCATGGCGGCAGCGGCATGTCGCCGGGCGCCTTGCGACTCTCGGCGCGTGACCTGGCGGCCATGCCGGCGCCGGCCGATGCGCGTGCATGGGCGCGCGGGGCGTGGGCCCTGCGCGCGTGGCAGCGAACACCGGCGTCAGCCTCGGCCCGGCGCGCGTTCGCGGAGGCCATGTGCGATGCGTACGGCGTGCCGGCCGGGGCTGCCCGGCGCACACTCAGTGAATGGTGGGACGCGGCCGTGGCGCGCGCCGCGCGAACCGCTCACGACGCCGGCGCCGCGCGGACGATCTGATAGATTCAGGCGCGCGGGCGCGGGTGCGCCCGGGAGTTCACGAGGCACGGATGCCCACGATCGTCCAGAAGTTCGGCGGAACCAGCGTCGCGGACCCGGCACGCATCAGGCGCTGCGCGCAGCGCGTGGTGGACGCGCGGCAGGCCGGCAACCGCGTGGTGGTGGTCGTGAGTGCCATGGGCCACACGACGGACGAGCTGATTGCGCTTGCCGCGAAGGTCAGCCCGAACCCCAGCCCGCGCGAGATGGACATGCTGATGGCCACCGGCGAGCAGGTGTCGGTGGCCCTGATGGCCATGGCGCTGCACGCGCTCGGCTGCGACGCGGTGAGCATGACCGGCGGCCAGGCCGGCATCGAGACCGACGGCGCGCACCGCAAGGCGCGGATCGGGGCGATCGACCGCGGGGCCATCGAGCGCGTCCTGGGAAGCGGCGCGGTGCCGGTGATCTGCGGCTTCCAGGGCATCGGCCCGGACGGGAGCATCACCACCCTGGGACGCGGCGGCAGCGACACCACGGCCGTGGCGGTGGCCGCGGCGCTCGACGTGGCAGCCGACGGCGGTACGTGCGAGATCTTCACCGACGTCGACGGCGTCTACACGGCGGATCCGCGGCTGGTGCCCGGCGCGCGCAAGCTCCGGCGGATCAGCCACGAGGAGATGCTCGAGCTCGCGTCCATGGGCGCGGCGGTGATGCATCCGCGCGCGGTGCTGTTCGGCGAGAAGTTCGGCGTCCCGATCCACGTCCGCCACAGCCAGCGCGACGTCGAGGGCACGGTGATCGTGCCGGAGGAGCTCATCATGGAAGACATCGTCGTCGTCGGGTGCGCGCTCAAGCCGGACCTCGGCCGGATCAGCCTCAAGGGGCTGCCCAGGGCCGACGGCATCCAGGCCCAGATCTTCGAGCCGATCGCCGAGGCGAACCTGAGCGTGGATGACATCGTCCAGACGGAGTTCGGCGACGCGACCACGATCGCATTCACCGTGGAGCACGGCGACATCGCCGAGGTCAAGGCCATCTGCCAGTCGCTGGTGTCACGCCTGGGGCGCGGCGAGATCGACGTCGAGGTCGGCCTCGCGAAGGTCAGCGCCGTGGGCACGGGGATGAAGAGCCACTCGGGCGTCGCGAGCCGGATGTTCCGGGCGCTTGCCGGGGCGGGCGTGCGGATCCACAACATCACGACCAGCGAGATCAAGATCAGCTGCATCGTCGACCGGCCGGACGGCGAGCGGGGACTGCAGGCGGTCCACGAGGCGTTCGGGCTCTCCGAGGGCCCGGCCGGACCCGGCGCGCTCCGCGCCGAGCCGGTGGCCCCGAAGCCGGAAGCTCACCCTGCCTGATTTAACATAACGCCGATTATGAGACCTTTGGGATTGGGTTGGGGGTGTCCCTCCCTGAGGCTGCTTCCCGGGACTGGCTTTGCGCCGACGACCCGGTCGGTCACACTTTCCGACATGACCATTCGATCCAGGTCCACGGCGATCCTCTCGGCCCTCGTCCTCGCCTGTGCGCCCATCGCGCTCGCCGGGCCGGACATCGACGAGTCCACCCCGAGCAAGCCGGACGCCGGCGGCACCCCGGCGACCGCCAAGCAGGCCGTCGGCAAGAACGCCGACGGCGGCACGGTGCTCGTGCGCTGCAGCGGCGCGCTCGCCGCGGGCCTCGTGTCCGGCGACAGCGTCGACATGTTCGTGTTCAACGTCTGGAGCACGAGCGAGTTCGTCGCCGAGGTCAACGCGGACGTCGGCTACCCGACCTCGATCTGGCTGTTCCGCGTGGCCACCAACCCGGACCAGCCTGGCAGCGCGCCGGCCGCGTTCGCGGTGGTCGGCAACAATGCCGCCGAACCCGGGTCCAACGCCTCGCGCATCCGGTTTCCCGGCAACCCGGCGCAGTTCCCGACCGGCACCTACGCGATCGCCATCACGCCGCGCGGCGTCCGGCCGTTCGGGCTTCCGCCGACCGGCGGCCAAGGCAACCCGATCCAGCTCTTCGGCCCGCCGCCGAACGCCAACGGCACCGGCCTGATGGTGCCGAGCATCGCCGGCGCACAGCTGCGACTGTCGATCTGGGACGGCAACGGCTCCGCGGCCGGTCCGTATGCGATGTTCATGGGCGGCTCCGGCTTCGTGCCCGCCGGCACGGGCGCCGCGGCGTGCGGAAGCCAGTACGCGGGCAGCTGCTTCGAGCCGCACCCGGCCGAGGTCGGCCCCGGCTGCAACGACCCGACGTGCTGCACGACGGTGTGCGCGATCGACCCGAGCTGCTGCTCGGGCGCGTGGGACCAGGCCTGCGCCACGATCGCGTCGCAAAACTGCACGATCTGCACGGGTGGCGGAACGCCCTCGGACTGCCCGGGCGACATCAACCGCGACGGATGGGTGAACGGCCTCGACCTGGGCCTGCTGCTCGGCGACTGGGGCCCCTGCTACTGATCGGCACCGCCGGCCGCCGGCGCCGCCGACCGCAGCGCCCGCGTGCGCTCGAGTT
>VEQS01000078.1 GCA_018883105.1 Phycisphaerales bacterium | reverse complement strand
CGGGCACCCCTTCGCCCGAGCGTCGAGCGACAACTTGCTCCGTTCCCCCTTCCCCGGAGTTCCCTTCATGCGAAACCTGAATCGTCTTGAGTCGTACGCCCTCGCCGCGACCGCGGTGACCGCCAGCCTCGTCACCTCCGCGAATGCCGCGGTCGTGACCAGCGGACCCGTCAACATCGTCGTTCCGGCCACCGTCGACGGCGTCTACCTCAACGTGCTCAACGGGGCCACGGGCAGCGCAGGCACCGGCGTCACCGGCTGGGACATCAATCCGTATTCGTCCACCACCCTGAGCTTCAACACGCCGGCGGCGACCGATACCGGCGGCGTGGTGCGGCTTGGGTCCGCAACCTCCGGAAACACGAACATCGCCAACCTGGCGGGTGGCGTCCTGGTGGGCAATCTTCCCGGCATGTGGTTCTCGACGAGTTTCGCGTCGGCATCGACGACCGCGCCGGTTGGACGGCCGTTCGTCCTGAACAGTTCGAACAACTTCGTCGGGTTCAGGTTCCTGAACGAGACGACCAACTCCATCCACTACGGGTATCTCCGGTTCCAGATCGGCGCGGCGCTGACCAACCGCACCATCATCGAGTACGGCTACGAGAACGTCGCAGGCGCCAGCATCCTGGTCCCCGCCCCGGGCGCCGTCGCCCTCTTGGGCGTGGCCGGCCTGGTCGGCACCCGGCGCCGCCGGTCCTGACCGGACGCATGGGGCCCGGAAACGGGTCTTCGACGGAGATCACACACACACGCACACCCCCGGCCCCGCGCCGGGGGTGTGTCCTTACAGCAGCCTCGCCCGGCGCATCACCGCCACCAGGACGATGACGATGGCGATGGCCATCCCCCAGAAGCCGTAGTAGCCCCACTCCCACTTGGTCTCCGGCAGCACCTCGAAGTTCATCCCGTAGACGCCGCAGAGGAACGTGAGCGGCAGGAAGATCACGCTGACCACCGTCAGCTTGCCCATCACCTTGTTGGTGCGGTGGGCCACCAGCGACATGTGGCTGTTGAGGGCGTCCGAGAGGATGTCACGGTCGACGAGCACGTCCTGCAGGACGCGCTCCACCGAGCCCACCATGTTCAGGAGGAACGGCTGCGTGGCCTCGCTGACGAACGCGGACTTCTTGGTGGCCAGGTCGGTGAGCACTGCGCGCGCCGGCAGCACCACCTTGCGCAGGTCCAGGAGGTCGCTGCTGAGCGCGGCAACGTCCCCGAAGACCCGGTCGTCGACGTCGCCGGCGAGCGCGCGCTGCATGGCCTGCACGCGCTCCTCGAAGGCCTTGTGCACCGAGAGGTAGTTGTCGATCAGGTGGTCCCAGATCTCGAACATCATGAAGCTCGGGCTCTGGGCGAAGCGCACGAAGTCGGTGCGGTAGTGCTTCCGGAGGGCACGGATGAACGCCGCGTCGCCCCGGCGGAGGGTGAGCAGGAACCGCTCGCCCATCACGACGTCCACGCGCTCGAGCTCGAAGGACTTCCCGCCGAGGCGGCAGCCGGAGAGCACCAGGTGCAGGTAGTCGTCGTAGCGCGCCAGCTGGGTGGCGGGCTCGCGGCTGAAGGCGTCCTCGATGATCTCGGGCTCGCAGAGGGCCAGGCTCGCGAGCAGGGCGCGCGCCTCGTCGACGCGGGCGATGTTCACGTCGATCCACACGAAGCGGCCCGCGGCCATCTCGGCACGCACGGACGCAACGTCGACGTCGGCGAGCTGCTTGGCGCGGAAGTCGAAGGAGACGACGGTGGCGAGCGTGCCATCCGGCGCCGTGGGGGCCGCCGAGCCGGGGGAGAAGTCGTCGCGATGCATCGTTCGAAGGCCTCGCACGCGAGTGTAGCCCTGCCCCGGGGCGGCACCCCGCCCGCGGCGGCCATAGACTCCTCCGCCGATGACGCCGAGCCAGTTCGCCGCCACGAACATCCTGCCGCTCCTCGCGCGCGTCGTGCTGTGCCTGGCATTCCTTCCGCAGGGCTGGAACAACCTGATGCGCGACGTGGAGTACACGGGCAAGGATGCGCAGCGGCTGCGCGAGCTCGGCGTGCGCGGCATCACCGACCCCGACCCGAAGCAGGCGGACGTGGCGCTCGGCGCCGTGCGCGGCTTCGGCGAGTGGGCCCAGGAGGAGCAGGCCAAGCCGTCGTCCGACGCGGACACCACGGCCGCGCCGGCCGCGAAGCCGTCCGCCGCGCCGGCCCCCGCCGCCGAACCGGCCGCGGCGCCTGCGCCCGCACGACGCCCCCTCGCCCCGCTCACCCAGCGGGGCCTCTACACCCTTGCCCTCCTCGTCGACCGCGCGCAGCTTCCCTTCGCGGTCGAGATCGCCTGGGCCGCGGCCGGCGTGCAGCTCCTCGGCGGCGCGTTCGCGCTGCTCGGCATGTTCACCCGCGTCTGGGGATTCCTGATGTCGGTGATGCTGACGGCGCTCTTCCTGATCACGGCGCTGCCGGGGATCCGCGCGAGCGGGCTCTTCTCGATGTCGGCCGAGCAGCAGAACCTGGTGTTCGCGCAGCTGGGGCTCCTGGTGATGTCGCTGGGGCTCTTCCTCATCGGGCCCGGGGCGATGAGCCTCGACCGGGCGATCTTCCGGAAGACGCGGTCGAAGCCGAAGTCCGCATGACGCCCGAGCCGGACGCAGCCCCGGACATGGCGCCGAGAGGCGTCGAGCCGAGGAGCCCGGTGGTGGCGGTCGCGGCATCGACGGTGGTGCACGCGTGCCTGGCGGCGGTGCTGGTGACGGTGGGCGTCACCGCCGCGCGCGCGATGCGGCCGGAACCCGCGCCGGTGCTGGTGGCCGACTGGACGCCGCCGCCCCCGCCGGGCGTCCTGCCCCCGCCCCCGGAACTGCCGGTGCCGGGCGGCGCACCGAAGTACGTGGGTCCCGCGGGGCGCGGCAAGGCGTCGCCGGCCGCGGCCGCCTCGGATGCGGCCGCGCGCCTCGCGCGGCTCGTGCCGGCGCCGACCGCGGCGGGCACCGGCACCTCGGAGCGGCTCGCGGGCGGACTGGGGTTCGATGCGGCCATCCCCAAGGCGTTCCGCGCCGAGAGCTTCGCGATGGATCGCAGCCGCGTGGCGTTCGTGGTGGATGCGGGCGGACGCTTGCTCGGTGCCATGCCGGCGGCGCGCGCCGTGCTCGCACAGCGGCTGTCGGCGCTGGCACCGAACCAACGCTTCACGCTCGCGGTGGCGCGCGGCGGCGCGGTGGAACTCGCACCGAACACGCCGGCGCCGGCCACGCAGGCGAACGTGCTGGCGGCGCTCCGGTGGTTCACCGAGCGCGCCGCGCCCGGCGGCACCGCCGACCTCGGCGCGGCGCTTGACCGCGTATGGCAGGCGATGGAGCCGGACGCGGTCTGCATCGTGGCGCGTGGCACGTCCGCGACGCGGCGGATCGCCGCCCGCGCGCCGACCGATGGGCTGCTCGCGGCCGCGGACCGGCTGAACCCGGCGCGCACGGACGGCACCCGCGCCGCACGGCTCCTCTGCATCGAGCTTGCCGACGCCTCCGCCGACGGAGCGCTGCGCGCCCTCGGCGAGCGCCAGGGTGGGCAGACGGGCTACCTTTTCATCGACCGACGATCCCTCGGCATGGTCGCGGCGCCGCCGCGCGCCCTGCCCGCAGCCACCACAGGCAGGCCATGACCCCCGACGCACCGTTCCCGCGCCGATCCCGCCTCGCACCCCTTGCCGCCGCGCTCGCGCTGCTGCCCGCGGCCGCCGCGTCGGCCGAAGGGAGCTTCGCCACCGCGTTCTTCATCTCGCTCGAGCGCCTGCCGGACGGATCGGCGCGCGTCGACTGGATCGGCAGCGCCATGATCTGGGTGCTGATCGCGATGAGCGTGGCGAGCGTCGCCCTGATCTGGATCGCCTTCGCGGGCAACCGTCCCGACGACATGCTGCCGCGCGCCGAGGCCGAGGCGCTCCGCCGCGCGGTGGCCGAGGGCCGGACCGCCGAGGCCGCCGAGGCAAGCCGCACGCGCGGCGGCGACTTCGGGCGCATGCTGCATGCGGCCCTCGCGGCCGCGCCCGCCGGCCACGATGCCATGGTGCGCGCCGCCGAGGCCACCGCCGACGAGGTGGTGGTCCAGCGCCTGCGGCGGATCGAGATCCTGAACGTCTTCGGCCAGGTGGCGCCGATGATCGGCCTCTTCGGCACCGTCTACGGGATGATCGTCGCCTTCTTCACGATCGCGCGCATGGGCGGCGCGGCCGATCCGGTGGCGCTCGCGGGCGGCATCGGCACGGCGCTCGTCACGACGTTCTGGGGACTCCTCATCGCGATCCCGGCGCTCAGCGCGTTCGCGATCGTGCGCAACCGGATCGATGCCGCCGGGGCCGAGGCCGCGCGGCAGGTGGAGCAGTCGCTCGCGCGCTTCCGCGGGCAAGGCGGCTGATGCGGGCAAGCCGCATCCATCGCCGCGGGCCGCAGTCGATCGAGGCGAACATGACGCCGCTCATCGACCTGGCGTTCCTGCTGATCGTGTTCTTCGTGCTCGTGAGCCAGGTGACGGGCGCCGAGCACGTGGACCTCTCGCTTCCGCGCGCGGGGGCCGACGCCACGGGCCGGCCAGGCGACGCCAAGCGCGTGGTGGTGAACGTGGTGCCGGGCCGCGACGGCGGCGCGGTGGCGTACCGGCTGGGCAGGCGCGAGTTCGCCGCCGGCACCGACGGGCTGCGCGAGCTGGTGTCGGCGCTCGCGCAGGCGATGAAGGGCGAGCCGGGCATCGAGGTCAACGTGCGCGCCGACCGCGCGACCGCCTACGCGTGGGTGCGTCCGGCGATGGATGCCGTGTCGGACGCGCTTGCCGAAAGCGGCATCGACCGCGACCGCGCCCGCGTGCGCCTGATGGTGATGCCGGAAGGGACCTCCGGTGGCTGACCGCAGGCGCCGGAGAAGCGTGGTCGGCACGGTGCTGCGCGGCTCGATGACGCCGATGATCGACGTCACGTTCCTGCTCCTCGTGTTCTTCCTGTCGACGACGCGGTGGGCGCGCGAGGAGCGGGTGATCGCGATGGACCTGGCGCCGCGCGAGGCGATGGCCGAGGCGGCGGCCGGCGCCGCGCCCGCCCCGCCGCCCGCGCCGAAGGACCCGTTCGTGCTGCGCGACGAGGCGCTTCGGCTGTCGGTGCGCGCGGACGGGTCGGTCGATGCCGGCACGCCGATGAACCGGCGGCTGACGATCCCGGACCTGCGCGGCGCGCTGGCCGCCGAGTGCCGCGGCACGGCGCACCCGACAGGGATGTTCGAACCGTCGTTTCCGGTCGTGATCGCGCCCGCGGACGACGCGCCGTGGGAGGTGGCGGTGTCGGCGCTCGATGCCGCGACCGCGGCCGGGTTCCGGAACGTCGGCTTCGAGCGGATGCCCGGGCGAAGCGGTGCGGGAGCCGCCCGGTGAGGCGGGCGGCCGCGGTGTCGATCGCGGTGCTGGCACTTGCCGCTGCCGCGGTCGGTGCGGCGGACCACGCCCGGCAGGACGCCCCCGACCTCACGGCGACCCTCGCCGCCGTGGACGCGGCGCGCGTCGACGCGCAGCGCACGTTCACCTCGGACGCCGCGGCGGCCGCCGCCTTCGCGCGGCTCGAGCGGCTGCGCGCGCCGCTCGTTGCCGCCGCCGACCCGCGCGCGGCGATCTGGATGGCCGATGCGGCCGAGGACGCGCTGACGGTCGGGCTCTCGATCGGCCAGTGCGGCGCCGCCGCCGCGATCGGCCTGCCGACCCCCGAGCAGCGTGCGCGCTCCACCGCGATCCTGCGCGAGGCGCTGACCACGACGCGCGCCGCCGAGGCCGCCGCGCGGGCAGCGCTCGACGCAGGCACCGCGTCGCCGGAACTTGCCGCACGGCTCGACGGCGTCGAACTGGCGCGGCGCATCCCGCTGCTGCGGGCGTGCGCGGCGACGCTCGCGGCGTGGTCGGGTGCCGTGCCCGAGGCGGATGCGCCGGCGATCCTGGAGTCGGCCGCGGCACGGCTGACGGCGCTGCGTGCGTCCATCCCCCCGGCCGCACGACCGCTTGCCGAGACGTGCCTCGGCCTGGCGCTGGCGCGGCTTGGCCGCGGCGCCGAGGCCGACGCGGTGCTGGCACCGATCGCCGGCGACCGGGCGGCGACGCCCACGCTGCGCGCGCTGGCGATCGCCGGCCTCGCCGAACGCGCCACGACGAGCCCCGCGGGCCGCCGGCGCGCGCTCGACACGCTGCGCACGCGCCATGCCGAGACGCTCGACGACGCGACGCGGCTGCTGCTCGGCGACCTTGACTTCCGGCTCGCACGCGCCGCGGCACTCGACGCGACCGGCGCGGAGCGTGCGGCCGACGCCCCGTGGCGCGGGTGGATCGATGCCGCGGCCGCGGCCGGACCCGCCACGCGCGATGCCGTGCGGGCCGAGGCGCTCGCACGGCTCGCGCGCGCGGGCGATGCACCGGACGACGCAGTCACGCGCGCGGCGCGCGCGCTGGCGAAGGTGCGCGACCCGGCAACGCGCGACGAAGGTGCCGCGGCGCTGCGCCAGGCATGCGACGACCCGGCGCTCGACGCGGCGGTGCGCGCCACCGCGCAGCTCGAGCTCGGGCGCGCGCTCCTCCTCCTCGGCCGGCCCGCCGAGGGCGCCGATGCGCTGCTCGGGTACGCGCGCGCGAACCCGTCGGAGCCGGCCTCGCGACACGCGATCGATGCCGCGGTCGCGGCGGCGCGCGGCAACGGCGACCCGGCGCTCCTGGCGCGCGTGCTGGCGACGGCCGTCGCGCGCTTCCCCGACCACCCGGACCATGCCGCCTGGCGCGTGGAGCAGGCGGCCCTGACGCTGGCGCCCGACGCACCCGAGCCGGCGCGCGAGCCGCCGCCGATGCGCGCGGCGCGGGCCCTGGAGGCGCTCGACCGTGCCGACCGGACGGGCATCACGGACCCGGCGATCCGCGCGGACCTGGCGATCGCCGCCGCCGAAGCGATGAGCGAGCAGCTCGATGGCGATGCGGCCATCGCCGCCCTGGCGCGCGTCGGCGAGTGCGACGCGCTTCCGACCGCGATGCGCGACCGCATGCTCGAGGAGCGGATCCGCGCAGTGATCGTGTCCGGCCGCAGCATCGACGCCGATCCGGCGATCGCCGCCGCGGTCGCTGCCGACGCGACCGGCGCCGCCGACTCGGCGGCACGCGTCCTGCGCCGCATGAGCGCCGTCGACCTTGGAACGCTCGCCTCGGCGCCCGCCGACGTGCGGCGCGCCACGGACCTCGCGCGGCTGGCGGAGGCCACCATGCGCATGGCGCCGACCACGCCCGAGCGCGACGAGGTGCTCGCACGCGCGTTGGTCGCCGCGGGCCGCGCCGATGCCGCGGTCACGGTGGCACGGCGCGCGATCGCCGCACGCGGAGAGCGGCTCGACCTCATGCTCGCCCTCGCAGAGGCGCTCTGGGGCGGCGGCAACGACGGGCTCGCCGAGGCCATGGGGCTCTACGACCGCATCGGCCGCGCCGCGCCGGAACGATCGGCGACGTGGTGGCTCGCGCAGCTGCGGCGCCTGCAGATCCTCGACCGCGTCGGGCGCTCGGCGGACGCGATCGGCCCAAGGGTCACGCGGCTGCGCGCCATCGACCCGGCGCTCGGCGGGCCGCAGCTGGCGGCGGCGTTCCTGGAGCTGGCCGCCCGGCACGAGTGACGGCCCGCTGCGGCGGCGACGCGCCCATGCCAGGCTGCCGTCGGAACCCGCATCCCGCCCGCGTGGCCGCGCTGTTTCCCGGCCACCGCATCCGGCGCCCCGCCGAGCGGGTCGGCCTGTGCGGCCTGCGCGGACGATCCAGGTCGACCGCGAGCCGGCGAGCCGGATCTCGGACCACGTTCGCCAAAGTGGACGGTTGCGTTCGACGAAGACCTGCGTAGGATGCGACCGCAGGACGAGGGCGCGTGGCCCACGACCAGCAGGTGCGCTGATCGCGAGGGTGTATGGCGCGACCCGGTGTCCAGAACGAGCTGCAGCTGTACCTGCGGGAGCTGAAGGAGGTCGACCTCCTCACTGCCGCGGAGGAGAAGGAGCTCGGCTGGCGGATCATCAACGACGAGTGCCCCGAGGCCAAGGAGCGGATGATCACCGCGAACCTGCGCCTGGTGGTCTCCATCTCCAAGAACTACGCGCACCGGGGCCTGCCGCTCTCCGACCTGATCGAGGAGGGGAACATCGGCCTCATCAAGGCGGTCGAGGGCTTCGACCCCGCGCAGGGCGCGCGCTTCAGCACCTATGCAAGCTGGTGGATCAAGCAGGCGATCAAGCGCACGCTGATCAACGCGCTGCAGCCGATCCACATCCCGGCCTACATGGTCGACCTCATCGCGCGCTGGAAGCAGACCACGCGCCGCATGGAGGAGGAGCTCGGCCGCCAGCCCACCATGCAGGAGCTGGCGGACGCGATGGGCCTGCCGCTGAAGAAGCTCCTCATCGTGCGCCGCGCGGTGAAGGCCTACCACGCGCCGAGCCAGGCGCCCGCCAAGGAGGACGGCGAGGCCGCCGACCTTGGCGACATCTTCGAGGACACGCGCCAGAAGGCACCCGAGCAGCACGTCGAGCAGCGCGAGGACCTGAAGCTCATCACCAAGCTCCTCGAGTCGATCGACGAGCGCGACGCCAAGGTCCTCCGCCTGCGCTTCGGCCTCGAGGGCCGCGAGCCGCTGACCCTGAAGGAGATCGGCCAGGAGGTCGGGCTCACGCGCGAGCGCGTGCGGCAGATCGAGGTCGAGGCGCTGAAGAAGCTCCACCAGCAGATGGTGGACGACAAGCCGTCGCGCTTCTTCCGCGAGAACCAGCCGGCAGAGACCACGGAACGCCGCCGCCCGGGCCGCAAGCGCAAGCCGCAGCCCCCCGCGGATGCCTGATTCCGCGGTGGTTCAGCCCCCGCGCACCGGGTTGTAGAACGGCATCTTGACGATGCGGGCGGCCGTGCGGGCCTTGCCGAGGTCGATCTCGAACTCGGAGCCCTCGGCGGACAGCTCGGTGGGCACGAAGCCCATCGCGATGACCTTGTCGAGGGTCGGGCTCAGGCAGCCGCTCGTCACGTGGCCGACGTGCTCGCCGCCGCGGTGGATCCCCATCCCCTGGCGCGCCGCGCGCCGGCCCTCGACCTCGAAGCCGACGAGGCGGTGCTTCGTGCCTTCCTTGGAGATGCGCTGCAGCGCCTCCTGCCCGATGAAGCCGGGCTCGCCGGAGTCGCCGCCCTTGTCGAGCTTGACCGCGAAGCCGAGCCCCGCGCTCAGCGGGTCGATCTCCTCGGTGATCTCGTGTCCGTAGAGGGGCATCGAGGCCTCGGTGCGCAGCGTGTCGCGCGCGCCGAGGCCGGCCGGGCGAACCGCCGCGGCCACGCCCTCCTTCTCGCGAAGCAGCATCGGCAGCACGAAGCGCGCCACCGTCGCGCCCATGATGAGTTCCACCCCGTCCTCGCCCGTGTAGCCCGTGCGGCTGACGGTGAGCTTGGCCACCATGAGGCTCTTCTCCGCGAAGCGGTAGCGCTTCAGGGTGGGAACCTCGCGGCTCATGGTGCCGACCATCTCGATCACCTTCGGGCCCTGGATCGCGGCCATCGCCGTGGAGGCGGTGACGTCCTCCATGGAGAAGGTCATGTTCTCGCGCTCCTTGATGCCGCGGAACCAGTCCATCAGCTTCAGGCGGTTGGAGGCGTTGACGACCAGCATGTAGTCGTCCTCCTCGTAGCAGTAGACGAGCACGTCGTCGCGCACGCCGCCGCGCTCGTTGCACACCAGCGAGTAGCGCACCATGCCGCGCTCCATGCCCTTCACCTGGCGCGTGCACACGCGGTCGAGGAACCGGCGTGCGTGGCGGCCGGTGAAGCGCACGCGCCCCATGTGGCTGACGTCGAAGAACGCGGCGCCGGTGCGGCACGCGTGGTGCTCGTCGATGATCGAGCCGTAGGACATCGCCATCTCCCATCCGGCGAAGTCGACGAAGCGCGCGCCGCGCTCGGCGCTCCAGGGGTGGAACGGGGTCCGGCTGAGGGTCGCGTTGGTCATCGGACGCGCAAGGCTAGCCGAAGCGATCGGCACCCGGATATCCTCGGGTGGACGCGATGGACGCCAGCGATCGACGACCGCCAGGCCGGATGCGACTCCACGGCCCGGCGGCGCGGCCGGGCGGGTGGCGCGCCGCGCTCGCGGCGGCCGCCGCGGCGCTCGCGCTCTCGGCGGCGGCGCTCGCGCTCGACGTCGAGGACGAGGCGCTCGCCGACCGGCCGGTGACGGCGGTGAAGGTGGCGATCCGCGGGAAGAACCTGGCCACCGAGCAGGAGGTCCGCAACAACCTGCGCATCGCCGTCGGCCAGCCGTTCGACGCCAAGGTCGTCAAGCAGGACGTTTCCACGCTCTACCGCCTCGGCCGCTTCGGCCAGGTGTCCGCCGACGCCACCATCCTCCCCGACGGCTCGGTGGAGGTGACCTACGCCGTGGAGGAGCAGGCGATCGTCGAGAGCATCGACTTCTCCGGCAACTACCTCGTCACCGACCAGGACCTGCGCAAGGCGGTGCCCCTGCAGACCGGCGCCCCGCGCGACGACTTCCTGCTCGAGCAGTCGATCATCCGCATCAAGGAGCTCTACCGCGGCCGCGGCAACTACCTCGTCGAGGTGAAGGTCGACGAGAGCAAGCTCGACCAGGGGCTGATCCTGTTCCAGGTCATCGAGGGGCCGCGGGTGCGCATCCGAGAGATCGAGTTCGTGGGCAACGACGCGTTCCCCGGCGAGCAGCTGGAGGCGCAGATCAAGACCAAGCCGTGGGTGTTCCTCTTCCGCAAGGGCGAGCTGGACGAGGACATGCTGGTCGAGGACGTGGCCACGCTCGACCGCTACTACAAGGACAACGGCTACATGGACGTGCGCGTCGACCGGCGCATCGAGCTGAGCAACGACCAGCGCGAGGTGAAGATCGTCTTCACCGTGCAGGAGGGCCGGCAGTACCGGCTGCGCGACATCATCGTGCGCGCCGGAGACGGAGGCTCCCCGCGCGTGATGACCCGCGAGCAGGTGGGAAACCTGGCCGTGATCCAGCGCGGCGACCCCTTCCAGAAGAACCTCATCGAGAAGACCCGGAAGGCGATCGAGCAGGCCTACCAGGTGATGGGCTACATCGACGTGCGCATCGCGGACAACTACGTGCGCGTCGGCGAGGCCGCCGAGGTGGACCTGCTGCTCTCGGTGCGCGAGGGCGAGGCGTACGTCGCGGGCCTCGTCCACATCCAGGGCAACGTGGTCACGCAGGACAAGGTGATCCGCCGGCTGGTGCGCTTCCAGCCGGGCCGGCCGATGGACGGGCGCGAGCTGAAGAACACCGAGCAGCGCCTGGATGCGACGCAGATCTTCCGCGAGCCGCGCATCACGCCGCAGGCGCCCACGGCCGAGGAACCCGGGGTGCGCGACGTGCTGGTCGAGATCAAGGAGAAGCAGACCGGCTCGGTGAACTTCGGCGTCGGCGCGGGCACGGACTCCGGCTTCTTCGGCGAGGTGTCTGTGAAGGCGCAGAACTTCGACGTCGCCGACGTGCCGCGCAGCTGGGACGAGTTCCTCGGCGGCCGGTCGTTCCGCGGCGCGGGGCAGACGTTCAACCTGGCCATCGCGCCCGGCATCGACGTCAGCAACTACAACATCTCGATCGGCGACCCGCACCTGCTGGACAGCGACTGGGGCGGCAACGTCGGGCTGAACTACCGCAACCGCGTCTTCCAGGGCTTCAACGAGAACCGCGTCAGCGGCCTCTTCGGGCTCAGCACGCGGATCGGCGACTTCTGGACCTTCAGCCTCAACCCGCGCGTCGAGAGCGTCGAGCTGACGGACCTCGGCCCGAACACGCCGGTCGAGATCTGGGAGCAGCGCGGCCCCAGCTACAACAGCATGGTGCTGGCGCAGCTGAGCCGGACCGAGGTGGACAACATCCAGCGCCCGGGCCGGGGAACCCAGATCGAGCTCTCGGCCGGGTACCACGGGGTGTTCGGCGGCGACTACGACTACCCGCAGGTCGGCATCAACTACACGCAGTTCTTCACCACCTACGAGGACTTCCTGGGCCGCAAGCAGGTGCTGCGCATCCGCGGCGAGGCGTCCTACATCTTCTCGCAGGACGCGCCGGTCTTCGAGCGCTGGTACATGGGCGGCCGCACGATGCGCGGATTCGCCTTCCGGACGGTGAGCCCGAAGTCGGACCTCGTGATCGGCGACGACCCGCCCGCCACCATCAACTCCTCCGGCGTCTACACCCCGATCGGCGGCAACTTCCTGTTCTTCGCCGGCGCGCAGTACGAGATCCCGGTGATCGGCAACTTCATCTCCGTGGTGACGTTCGTCGACAGCGGAACGGTGAACAACGACAGCTGGCTGAACGAGTACCGGGTCGGCGTGGGTGCGGGGCTCCGCATCTACATCCCGCAGTTCGGCCAGGCGCCGATCGCGCTCGACTTCGCCTACCCGGTGGTGAAGCAGGAACTCGACGAGGAGCAGGTGTTCAGCTTCACGATCGACCTGCCCCTGTGAGCGGCGCCCGCCGCGGCGCGCGTACACTCCCGCCCATGAACAGCCGACCCACCCTCGCGGTGCTCGCCGCCGCCGCCGGCGGAGCCGCGCTCGCCGCGTTCGCCGGCCAGGCGACGGCCACCGCCCGCCTTGCCCCCGCGCCCACGCGCGTCGCCGTCGTCGACCTCGTGAAGGTGATCGAGCGCCTCGACGAGCGCAGCGACTGGGAGGTGCAGATCAGCGCCCTGGGCAAGAAGGTGCAGGAGGAGTTCGCCTCCAAGCGCAAGGCCATCG
>VEQS01000077.1 GCA_018883105.1 Phycisphaerales bacterium | reverse complement strand
CGCGAGGACCACCGCCTGACCCACCCCATCACCCGGCTGCCCCGGGTCGACGGGCTGCAGCTGCGCCTCGATGCCTGATAACTGCGACTTCACCATCGGGTCGGCATCCGGCGCGGCGAACGCATCCGCCATGCGCAGGAACACCCGTTGGTCCGCGCGCATGGCCACCCGAACCGAGATCTTCTCGGAACCCGCATCGTCGTCCCCGCGTCGCTGATCGTGGATCACGGCCACCGCGCACGCCACGATCACGGCCCACGCCACCAGGGTTCGCCTCGTCTCGGCCTTCATGCCCGGGACAGGCTACGCGGCCTGCCGAAGCACGCCTTGAAGGCACGGGGCCGTTCGCCTATCTTTCGCGATTCTCCGCCCATCGCCGGGCGGACCCCGAAGGAACCGATCCATGCCCCGCCAGACCACCCACGTGAAGGCCGCCGACGTCAAGCCGAACTGGCACGTCGTCAACGCCGAAGGAATGATCCTCGGCCGCCTGGCCACCGAAGTCGCCACCGTCCTCATGGGCAAGCACCGCCCGGACTACACCCCGAACGTGGCCGGCGGCGACTGCGTCATCGTCACCAACGCCGACAAGATCCGCGTCACCGGCAACAAGCTGGCCGCCAAGTCGATCGCCCGCTGGAGCGGCTACCCGGGCGGCCTGAAGGTCCGCACCTACGAGTCGCTGATGGCCTCGCGCCCGGAGCTCGTGGTGGAGGAAGCGATCGTCCGCATGCTGCCCCGCGGCCGCCTCGGCCGGCGCATCCGCCGCAACCTGCGCGTCATGAAGGGCACCGAGCACGGCCACGCGGCGCAGCAGCCCAAGGCCATCGACTTCCCGAACGCGCGCCGCTGACCGGTTCCCAGACCCACTCCACGCACACGACCATGACCACCGCCACGACCACCGTCACCGCCAAGGCCGTCCAGGGACCCGATTCCAAGGGATGGTTCTGGGGCACCGGCCGCCGCAAGACCGCGATCGCGCGCGTGCGCGTGCGCGCCGGCAGCGGCGAGATCAAGATGAACGAGAAGTCCCTCGAGGACTACCTCACCGAGGACCGCGACCGCAAGGCGGTGCTCGCGGTGCTCGAGAAGACCGGCGTCAAGGGCAAGGTCGACGTCACCGCCGGCCTCGTCGGCGGCGGCTTCACCGGCCAGGCCGGTGCGATGGTGATGGGCCTCGCCCGCGCGGTGCTGGCCTACGACCCGTCGACCGAGGCGATCCTGCGCGAGCATGGCTTCCTGACGCGCGACGCCCGCAAGGTCGAGCGCAAGAAGTACGGCCAGGCCGGCGCCCGCCGTCGCTACCAGTTCTCGAAGCGCTGACCCGCGCCCGTCAGGGCAGGTCTGGGCTTGCACGCCGCGCCATGCGCGGCGCTGCCTGTTCCACGCGCGCGATCGGACCGCTGGCCTCGACGGCCACGCGGGGGATGCGTGCGCTCAGGCGGCAAAGCAGCTCGTACGGCCGCAGCCCCGTGCGCCGCGCGATCGTCGGCAGGTAGTTGCGCGCCGTGCGGTCGGTGCCGTAGAGCTCGACCTCGGCGCCAAGCCCGCCGTTGGGCAGCTCCGCGAGGACGTGCTCGAGTCCCGTCAGGTCGACGCACAGCTGGTCCATGTTCACGGTGCCGACGACCGGCGCCTCGGCCTCGCGGTCGCCCGCCACGATGCGCACCCAGCGCGTCGCGCCCGCCGAGTCGTCGGGCGAGCCGTCGCGCAGCGTGGGATAGCCGTCGGCGTAGCCGACCGGCACCAGCCCGAGCGTCGCGTCGCGCCGCGCCGTCCACAGCCAGCCGTAGCCGATCGACGTGCCGCGCGGCACGCGGCGCACGTGGATCAGCGAGCTCGACCACCGAAGCACCGGGCGGAACCGCTCGCACGCCGCGGGACGCGCGCAGTCCTCGGGCCCGTCGTCGCAGAGGCCGGTCCACGCGATGCCCACGCGCACCATGCCCGCGTGCAGCGCGCTGCCGCGCAGCATCGCGTACGAGCTCGATGCGTGGGTCACGCACTCCGGCGGGATCAGTCCGCGGTGGCTGTCGACGAAGAGGTCGAAGGCGCGCATCTGCGCCGCGCAGCGCTCGCCGCTTCCCTTGGCGTGCGAGAAGTGGGTCATCAGGCCCGCGAGCCGGAGCGACGGCGACGCCGCCACCGCCTGCAGGATGCGCGCCGCCTCCTCGGGCACGCAGCCGCCGCGCACGAGGCCGGTGTCGACCTCCAGGTGCACCGGGAGCCGCACGCCGTGCTCGTGCGCCAGCACGATGAGCTGCGCCGCATGGTGCACGTCGTGCACGACCAGGTGCAGGCGGCCGGCCACCAGCATCGAGTGCAGGGCGCCGCCGCGCTCGAGCTCGGTCACGGGCTGCAGGACGAGCACCGGGCAGGAAAGCCCCTCGAGGACCTCGGCCTGCGACGGGCTGTAGACGGTGAGCATCGAGGCCCCTGCCTGGAGCAGGCGGCGCGACATCCGCAGCGCCCCCAGCCCGTACGCATCGGCCTTCACGACCGCGTTGATCTCGCACCCCGGGCCCACGACCGAGCGGACCACGCGCAGGTTGTGGTCCACCGCATCCATGTCGATGGAGATGACGCTGTTGTCGGTCATGCGGGCGGCATCCATGCCTTCCGCCTGTTAGGATCGGCTGCGGCGGGAACCTACCATGAAACCCCCGCGGCGGACCCGACGACGGTTCCGCGCGGCGCCCCGCCTGCCCCGAAGCCCAACGAGAAACGCCCCGACGGATGGTCAGTTCAGAGACGTTCGACACCAGCAAGACCTTCGGTGACCTTGGCCTGCCGGCCTCGGTCCTGAAGGGCACCGAGGCCGCGGGCTTCAAGCATCCAACCAAGATCCAGGCCGCCCTCATCCCGGTGGCGATGATGGGCAAGGACGTCCTCGGACAGGCGAAGACGGGGACCGGCAAGACCGCGGCGTTCAGCCTGCCGGTGCTCGGGCTCCTGAAGCCCGAGGACGAGTTCGCCGCGCTGGTGCTGGTACCCACCCGGGAACTGGCGATCCAGGTCTGCCGCGAGGTGAAGGAGCTCGGCGGCCACACGGGCATCGAGGCCGTGCCGGTCTACGGCGGCAAGCCGATCAACACCCAGGCGAAGGCCCTGGAACGCCGCCCCGCCATCGTCGTCGGCACCCCCGGCCGCGTGATGGACATGCACGGGCGCGGCATGCTGCCCTACGACCGCGTCAAGGTGGCCATCCTGGACGAGGTCGACCGCATGCTCGACATCGGCTTCCGCGACGACATCCGCCGGATCCTCGGCGCGATGCGTCAGCGGCCCCAGACCATCTTCGTGAGCGCCACCATCAGCCCCGACATCGAACGGCTGGCCCGGACCTACATGAAGGACCCGGAGAAGATCGTCACCACCGAGAAGAGCCTCACGGTGGCGGCGGTCGACCAGAGCTGGCTGAGCGTCGAGCCCTGGGACAAGAAGCGCCTGCTGCAGCACCTCCTGGAGCACGAGGAGCCGGACCTGACCGTCGTCTTCTGCCGCATGAAGAAGACCGTCGACCAGGTGGCCGACTACCTCTCCAAGCACGGGATCGATGCGCACGCCATGCACGGCGACATGTACCAGTCCAAGCGCGACGGCGTGATGGACAAGCTCCGCGGCGGGCGCCTCTCCGTGCTGGTGGCGAGCGACCTGGCGTCACGTGGCCTCGACGTCGACGACATCAGCCACGTCATCAACTACGACGTGCCCGAGGATCCCGAGGTCTACATCCACCGCATCGGCCGCACCGCGCGTGCCGGACGCGGCGGCGTGGCCTGGACCTTCGTGCAGCCCGACCAGGGCGACCTGCTGTCGGGCATCGAGATGCTCGCCAACATCGAGATCCCGCAGAAGGCCTACGACGACTTCACGCCCGGCCCCGTGCCCTCCGACGTCGCCAGCTACCGCGAGGCCGAGAAGCGCCGCCGCGAGGAGCTCGCAAGCGCCCGCAACCGGCTGTCGGCGTCGGTCGCGCCGCCCACGGCGGCGAAGGCCGTCGACCCGAACGCCTTCCCCGGCGGCGTCGTTCCGTCCGCCCTGCCCATGAAGCGGCTTGGCGGCGTGGTGCGCACCCGCCGCCGCTGAACGTGCGCCGATGACCGGCGACGGACCGCGCGTGCCGATCGAGATCGCCCCCGAAGTCGCGGACGCGCTGCGCGCGCGCCGCGCCGTGGTGGCGCTCGAGACCGCCGTCCTGACCCACGGGCTGCCGCGCACGCCGATGGCGGCGCCGGGCGGCATCGCCGGGTGGGACGCGGCACTTCCGGCGAACCTCGCCCTGAGCACGCTGCTCGAGTCGACCGTGCGCGCGGCCGGCGCGGTGCCGGCGACCGTCGCGATGGTCGACGGGACGCTCCGCGTGGGTGTCGCGCCGCCGGCCCTCGCACGGCTTGCCCACGACACGGCGGCCCGCAAGCTGAGCGCCCGCGACCTCGGGCCCGCCGCCGCGCAGCGCGCATCCGGCGGCACCACCGTCGCGGGCACGCTGGTCGCCGCCGCGCTCGCAGGCATCCGGGTCTTCGCCACCGGCGGGATCGGCGGCGTGCACCGCGGCTGGACCGAGCGCCCGGACGTCAGCGCCGACCTCTCGGCAATGGCGCGCGCACCCGTCGCGGTGGTGAGCGCGGGCGCCAAGAGCATCCTCGACCTTCCTGCCACCGTCGAGGCGCTCGATGCGCTCGGCATCCCCGTGGTCGGCCTGGGCACCGATCGGTTCCCGCGCTTCGTCTCGCCGGGCGATGATTCGCTCGGGGTCTCGGCCGTCGCCGCCGACGCACGCGAAGCCGCACGGATCTGCGTGGCGCACTGGCGATTCATGCCCTCGACCGGCGTGCTGGTGGCGAACCCGCCGCCCGAGGCGCAGGCGATCCCCGCCGCGGAGATGGAGTCCGTGGTGGCCGACGCCATCGCGAACGCCGCGCGGCAGGGGATCCGCGGCGCGGCGATCACGCCCTTCCTGCTTGCCGCCGTGCAGCGGGCCACCGGCGGGCGCGCGACGGCTGCCAACGTGGCAGTGCTCGCGGCGAACGCGCGCGCTGGCGCCGAGATCGCATGCGCGCTACACTCTTGACGTCGTCCACCTGACGGCACCACGCACAACCCGGATCGGCGGACCTCACCGGAGATGCCTTCGCATCGGCCGGTCCGGCGCAAGGAACAACCCATGACAGTGGTCAGCGGCATCCTCGAGGCGATGAAGGGGTCGCCCGAGGGTCGAATCAGGCAGTTTTCGGATGGCCTCGTCGAGCGCGAGGCCGATCCCTTCGTCCTTCCCGAATTCATGCAGGAGCACGGCGTCTCGCCGGGCGCCGCGATCGTCGTGGAGGTGGAGGAGCGCCAGTCGCGCCGCTCGCGCCAGCGGCGCATGGTGGCCAGCCGCCTGGTCTCCATCGAGGGCATGAGCCCCGAGGACTACCGCCGGCGCAAGCCCTTCGCCGAACTCACCGCGCTCGACCCACAGCCGCGCATCTCGCTCGAGCACCGGGGCTGCCCGCCCGCGTGCCGGCTGATCGACATGTTCTGCCCGATCGGGTTCGGGACGCGCGGCCTGGTGGTCGCGCCGCCGAAGGCCGGCAAGACCATCCTGCTCCAGAACATCGCCTTCGGAATCAAGCACAACCACCCGGAGATCGAGCTGATCGCGCTCCTGATCGACGAGCGCCCGGAGGAGGTCACCGACTTCAAGCGCAACGTGCCGGCGCACGTCCTGGCCTCGAGCAACGACCAGGACCTCGAACGCCACCTGTCGCTCGGGCAGTTCGCCATCGAACGCGCCAAGCGCATGGTGGAGGCGGGCAAGGACGTGGTGGTGCTGCTGGACAGCCTCACGCGCCTCGGGCGCGCCTTCAACAACTCGCGCCGCTACGGCAGCTCCGGGCGCACCATGTCCGGCGGCGTCGACAGCCGCGCGCTGGAGGTGCCGAAGCAGCTCTTCGGCGCCGCGCGCAAGTGCGAGGAGGGCGGCAGCCTCACCATCATCGCCACCTGCCTGGTGGACACGGGAAGCCGCGCCGACCAGGTGATCTTCGAGGAGTTCAAGGGCACCGGCAACATGGAGCTCATCCTCGACCGCACCATCGCCGAGCGCCGGGTCTTCCCGGCGATCAACCTCGCGCAGAGCGGCACGCGCAAGGAGCACCTCCTCATGCCGGAGCGCGAGCTGAAGACGGTCACCGCCCTGCGGCGGCGCCTGATGAACGCGCCGCCGCACGTGCAGATGGAGCAGCTGCTCGCGGCGCTCAAGCGCTTCCCGACCAACGAGGACATGCTCAAGGGATGACGCCCCGGGAAGGGGTTCCTGATACCCTCCGTGCCGCCATGAGCGACGGAACCGGCTACAGCAACTCGATCCGCGCGGGAGCGTTCCTCCTCACCGGCGCGCTCCTCGCCCTCGTCATCATCCTGGTCCTCAGCAAGACCTCGGCGTTCAGCCGGATGAACCAGTACATGGTGGTCTTCACCATGGAGGACGGCGTCGGCGGCATCGAGATCGGCTCGGAGGTGCGCGTGGCGGGCCTGAAGGTCGGCCGGGTCACGGAGATCGTCCAGAAGTTCGAGGAGCAGCGCATCGAGGTCGAGATCGAGATGCGCGCCGACATCGCCCTGCACAAGGACGCGGTGGTGATCCGGTCGCAGCCGCTCCTCGGGAACTTCAGCTGGCTCAACTTCTCGAGCCTGGGCACCGAGGCCGGCGGGCGGATGAACCCCGGCGACGCGATCGACGCGCGCAAGAGCGGCGGGCTGCTCGCCACCATCGTCGGCCCCGCGAACGCGAGCAACGCCGACCGCATGTTCGCCGACCTCGTGGCCTTCACGGGTGCGCTGAACGACTTCGCCAAGGTGCAGTACCCCGACCGCGTGGTGCCCATCCTGCGCGACGCCAACCAGACCGTCTCCAAGCTCAGCACCGACTACGAGGCATGGCGCCCGAAGATCGCCGAGGGCCTCGGCGACGCCGCCAGCTCGATGCGCAAGCTCGACGCCACCATGGACGACGTGGGCGCGGCCGCGAAGGACGCGCGCGAGTCGCTTGCCCACCTCAAGGAGAAGAACCTCAAGCAGATCGACGACCTGCTCGAGAGCGGCGTGAAGGGCGCGGACCGCTTCGCCTCGGCGATGGACACGCTCGATGCCGAGCTCGGCGCGCGCATCCCCGACCTGCGCGCCCTGCTCTGGGACCTGCGCCAGGCCGGCGCCCAGGTGAAGCTCGCCAGCATGGAGGTGCGCCGCAGCCCGTGGAAGCTGCTGTACCGCCCCAGCGGCGACGAACTCGGCCGCGAGAACCTCTACGAGTCGGCGCGCGCCTTCGCGATCGCCAGCTCCGACCTGCGCGTGGCCGGCGAGACGTTCGAGTCCGCGCTCCGCGACTCGCCCGACCGGTTCACCAAGGACGCCAGGTTCCGCGACGCCATCCAGGGCTCGGTGATCGCGGCGATCGACCGCTACGACGTGGCGCAGAAGCGGCTCTTCGACGTGCTGCAGGCCGACTTCAAGGGGATGGGCATGCCCGCCCCCGACCAGGGCACGGTGGCGGCGCCGATCGACGTCCCGGCCCCGGCGGCGCCGGCGCCCGCCGGCAAGTGACGCGTGGCGAGGGAACGCAACAACGTCGTCGCGGGCCTCGGGGTCGGGGTCGCGCTCGCCGCGACGGTCGCGGGCGTCTGGGCATGGACCGCGTGGCAGCGCGGCGGCCTCGTCCCCTACGTGGTCCGCTTCACCAGCGAGCAGGGCGTGTACGGGCTGAAGGAGGGCTCGCCGATCCTCGTGGGCGGCATGCCGCTCGGCGAACTCGACCGCATCGAGCCCAGGACGACGGACGGCCACGTCAGCGGCTACGACGTGCACATCCGCGTCTCGCGTGCCGTGCCCCTGTATGCCGCCGCCAGGATGGGGCGTGGCCCGAGCTCCATCAGCGGCGACACGCAGATCGAGGTCTGGGACACGGGCGAGATCGACGCGCGCCGGAGTTCCGATGCCGCCGACGACCGTCCCGTGCGCGCGGGCGCCGAGTTCCGGGCCCGTGACGCGGACGCGTTCAAGGCCTACTTCGGGCTGACGCTCGGCGGGCAGATCCGCGATCTCATGCAGTCGTGGGCACCGGACCAGCCGGGAACGGGCCTGCCTGCTCGCATCGAGACGATCGGGGAGGAGATCTCGGCCCGGTTCCGCGAGCTGCGGACCACGGCCGGCACGCTCACCGACCGCGTGCGCGACGACGGCACGAAGTGGCAGGAAGAGCTGAAGGCCGCGCGCGCCGCCGCCGACTCGGCGATCGCGAAGCTCGGCACGGCGAAGGACGCGCCGCAGTCGGCGGCCGTCCCGCAGCTGCGGCAGGCGAAGGCGGACCTGGACTCGCTCTCGGCGATGAGCTTCGAGCAGGCAGACCAGGCCGATGCGCTGGCGACGCGCGCCATCGAGCGCGTGCGGCACATGCGCGTGACGGGCGGCGAGCTGGCCGACCTGCTGCTCGGCGCGGATGGCTCGGTCACCGACCTGCAGCGCTTCGCTGCCGACTTCGCGATCGCCGCGCAGGAACTCTCCGCCACCGAGCGCGAGGCGGTCACCAACCCGCTCGGGCTGCTCGGCGGGCCCGACCCGTCGCCGCGCTCGCTCGAGGCGCGCACGGAGTTCGCGCGCGCCTATGCGGAGTGCGCCGTCGAGTGGCGCCACGCGATGAAGTCGATCGAGCTCGCGCTCCAGCGCGACGGGGCGGTGCTGGCCTCGCAGCCGGCGCTCGCCGAGCTGCTGCGCAGCCGGCTTGATGCGTCCACGCGCCGCTTCGAGGACGCCTCCCGGCGCATGGCCGACCTCCTGGTCGGCGAATCGCCCGCGCCATGACCGGCGGGGCGTTCCCCGTGCCCACGATCGCCGCCGATCCCGCGGACCCCCGGCTTGCCCCGTACCGCGGGGTGCGGGATGCCGACCTGCGCGGCCGCGACGGGCTGTGCTGCATCGAGACGCCGCGCGTGGTGGCGCGGTTCCTGGCCTCGGCGCTGCGTGCGCGCGAGCGGGGCGGCGACGCGCGCGACGAGCTTCCCTGCGTGCCGCGCAGCGTGCTCTGCGACCCGCGCGGGCTCGAGGCGCTGGCCGACCTGCTGCGCCGCATGCCGGAGGTAGACGTCTTCCTCGCTCCCGATGACCGCGCGATGACGGAGATCTCCGGCTACGGCCTGCACTCGGGGGCGCTCGCCATCGGCGTGCGCCGCGACGAACCGCACCCGGCATCGCTCGCCGGGGTCGACGGCACGCTCGCCGCCTGCGACGGCGTGGTGCACACCGACAACCTCGGCGCGATCTTCCGAAACGCCGCGAGCTTCGGCGCCGCCGGCGTGCTGCTCTCGCCGAACTCGAGCGACCCGCTCCTCAGGAAGACGATCCGCGTGGCGATGGGCCGCGTCTTCGACGTGCCGTGGGCGCGCGCACGCGAATGGCCGAAGGCGCTCTGGGACCTGCGTGCACGGCACGGCTTCCGCATCGTGGCGGCCGAGGATGCCCCGGGCGCGGTGGACGTGGGCACCCTCTCTCCCGCGCCGCGCACGGTAGTGGTGTTCGGGGCCGAGGGGGCCGGCGTCTCGAAGCCGATCCTCGAGGGGGCCGACGCGGTGGCACGCGTCCCGATGTCGACGCGCGGCGGCACGCTTGCCGACGACCCACCGAGCCTCAACGTGGCCGTCGCGAGCGCGGTGATGCTCGACCGCCTGTGCGCTCGGTGAGGGCGGTGGCCCGCGCCGGCTGGCTCAGGCGTCCGGCGTGCTGGTGACCGCGCCCTGGGCCGCGCGGGCCGTGAGTCCGGCGCCGCGGATCGAGGGCAGGATCGCGGGCACGGCGTCCTCGGCCGGCTCGGCCTTGCTCTCGCGCACGCGCTCGATGCTCGCGCCGAGGGCCTTCAGCACCCGCTCCATGCTCGAGTACCCGCGGTCGAGGTGGTAGACGCGGCTCACCACGGTCTCGCCCTCGGCGGCGAGGCCCGCGAGCACCAGGCACGCGCTCGCGCGCAGGTCGCTTGCCATCACCGGCGCGCCGCGCAGCTGGCGCACGCCGCTGATGACCGCGGTCGATCCCTGGCGGTAGATCTGCGCGCCCATGCGCGAGAGCTCGGCAACGTGCAGGAACCGCTCGGTGTAGATCTTCTCGGTGACGATCGAGTTGCCGTCCGCGAGCGCGAGCAGCGCCATGAACTGCGCCTGCAGGTCGGTCGGGAACCCGGGGTGCGGCTGCGTGGTGATGATCGAGGGCCGCAGCACGCGGTTGCAGGAGACGCGCACGCTGCAGCGCGACTCGTCGGCGTTCGGGTCGACCTTCTGGACGTGGACGCCGACCTCGGCCAGGTGGTCCACCGCCGCCAGCAGGCTGTCGTAGGGGAAGTCGTCGAGGACGATGTCGCCGTTGGTCATCGCGGCGGCGATGGCGTAGGTGCCCGCGACGATGCGGTCGGGCATCACGCGGTGCTCGCAGCCGCCGAGCGCCTCGACGCCGTCGATCACGATGCGGGGCGTGCCGGCGCCGCGGATGCGCGCGCCCATGCGGTTGAGCATGTTGGCGAGGTCGACGATCTCGGGCTCGCACGCGGCGGCCTCGATCACGGTGCGGCCCTCGGCGAGCGTGGCGGCGCTCATCACGTTGGCGGTGCCCAGGACGGTCGAGCCGTTCGGGCCCCCGAGGAAGATGGTGGCGCCCTTCAGGCGGTCGCAGCTGGCGATGACGTTGCCGCCGTCGAGCTCGATGCGGGCGCCGAGCTTGGCGAGGCCCTTCAGGTGCAGGTCGATCGGGCGCGTGCCGAAGGCGCAGCCGCCGGGCATGCTGACCACCGCGCGGCGGCGGCGTGCGAGCATCGGGCCGAGCACGCAGATCGACGCACGCATGGTCTTGACGACCTCGTACGGCGCGTGGGTGCACGACTCGTCGCTCGTGTTGAGCGTGATGGTGTCGTCGTCGAAGTGCACGGCGACGCCGAGGCGCTCGAGGAGCGTCCCGAGGTTGCGGATGTCCGCGAGCGGGCCGACGTTGGTGAGGCGCATGCGCCCCGTGGTGAGGAGCGAGGCGGCCATGAGCGGCAGGGCCGCGTTCTTGGCGCCTTCGACGGTGACGCGGCCGTTGAGTCGGCGGCCGCCTTGAATGCGGAACTGATCCATGGGGGAACCCTTGACGCCGGTCGGTACAGGTCAATCCGTGACCTGCGTGTCCGAGACCAATCGGCGTTCCGCGCGGCGATCCCTCAATGATCGACGCGCCAATAAGATATCCATTCTTATGAGCACCGTGACTGCTTCCGACGCCGGATCCGCCGCCGCCCGCCGCCCGGGCGAACCCGCCCTGCCAGAGGCCGTGATGCACGCGGTGCTGCCCACCGCCCCGGTCACCGCCAAGGTGGTCCAGAGCCGCCTGTGCACCAAGGGAAAGTCGGCGTCGTACGTGCGGCACGTCTGCGTGGACGTCTCGGGCACCCCGCTCGAGGGTGTCTGGCAGGCAGGCCAGTCCTTCGGGGTGGTGCCTCCCGGCACCGATGCCAACGGCAAGCCCCACAAGGTGCGGCTCTATTCCATCGCCAGCCCGACGTACGGCGAGGACGGCGACGGCAAGGTGCTCTCGACCACGTGCAAGCGCCTGCTCGCCGAGCGCGAACCGCAGGGCGAGAAGGACGACCCCGCCGACCACCGGCTGTTCGTCGGCGTCTGCTCGAACCACGTCTGCGACCTGCGGGAGGGCGACCCGGTCGCCGTGGCCGGCCCCAACGGAAAGCGCTTCCTGCTGCCGGCCGACCGCGACGCGCACGACTACCTCTTCCTGGCCACCGGCACGGGCGTGGCTCCCTTCCGCGGCTTCGTGCACGAGCTCTTCGTCGGCCCACCCGCGGGAAGCCGCGCCCGGGCTGCCTGGCGGCCGACCCGCTCCACCGTGCACCTGGTGATGGGCACGCCCTACTCGAGCGACCTGATCTACGACGAGTTCTTCCGAGAGGTGGCGGCCGCGAACCCCGGCTTCCGCTACCACCCGGTGGTCAGCCGCGAGGCCCGGCCGGACGGCGGCAAGGGCGAGTACGTGCACCACTACGTCGACCGCACCCTGCCCCAGTTCGAGTCGCTCCTGCGCAGCGAACGAACGCTGATCTACGTGTGCGGCCTCGCCGGCATGCAGGTCGGCATCTTCCAGGCGCTCGCCGCACGCAACCTGCACGGCGGGTTCCTCGACGTCCACGCCGACCTCGCGTCGGTGCCCGCCGCGGAGTGGACGACCGAGCAGGTGAAGCGCCGCGTGCACGCCACCCGGCGCTGCATGCTCGAGGTGTACTGAGCGCCAGGGAACCCGCGCGGATCGCGGGAATCAGCGGGATTTGCGGGCCTTCAGGGGCACCGGTGCTACGATTCCCCCGATGAGCGAGTCGCAGGGCGAGTGGCGCGACGGGGACGAGTGGGCCGAGGAGGCCCGACGTCACTTCGAGAACGGCCGGCTCGCCGACGCCGAGGCCGCCCTGCGCCAGGCGCTGGTCCGCAACCCCGACCGCCCGGAGTGGCACTTCCACCTCGGGCGGCTGCTCGAGCAGACCGACCGCGCCGGCGAGGCGCTCGAGTCATACCTGCGCTGCCACGAGCTTGACCCCGACGCTCCCGAGCCGCTCCTGGCCGCCGCCGGCGCCAGCGAGGCCGAGGGCGACGAATCGAACGCGCTGCGGATGGTCGAGCAGGCCGTGTCGCTCGACCGCCGGCGCGACGAGTCCCACGCCCGCCGGGTGGCGCTCCTGGTGTCCCTGGAGCGGCTCGAGGACGCCAAGGACGCCTTCTACGAGGCGCAGGAGTTCGTCGAGAAGCCGGT
>VEQS01000217.1 GCA_018883105.1 Phycisphaerales bacterium | reverse complement strand
ATCACGATCGCCATCACGACGCGCTGCCCGGTCGTCCACGCGGTCGAGCCGGCGTTTCGCTCCAGGAACGAGTACGCCGCCACGCCGACCGCCAGGTGCAGGGCGATGAGCACGGAGAGCGCGACGACCGCCCCGAGCCCGATCGCCCACGATGCCGGGTGGAGCCAGACGCGCCATCGCCACCGGCGGATCACCACCGGCGCCGGCAGCGCGTCGCTCACGGCGACAGGCGCGTGCACGTCCACGTGCCGTCCCCGGTGCGCAGGTACGCCATCCGGTCGTGCAGCCGGTGGCGGTGGCCCTGCCAGAACTCGATCCGCTCGAGCGCGATCCGGAAGCCGCCCCAGTGCGGCGGGCGAGGGATGGGCTTGCCCTCGAAGCGCGCCTCGAACTCGCGCACGGCCTCCTCGAGCGCCGCGCGCGTGGCGACCGGCCGGCTCTGCTGGCTGGCGCAGGCATTGACGCGGTTCTCGCGCGGCCGGCTCTCCCAGTAGGCGTCGCTCTCTGCCTCGGTGGCGTGGGTCACCGAGCCCTCGATGCGCACCTGGCGGTCGAGCGGGTCCCAGTGGAAATTGGCGCAGGCGCGCGGGTGGGCGCGCAGCGCCTCGCCCTTGCGGCTCTGGCGGTTGGTGTAGAAGACGAGGCCCCGGTCGTCGATCCCGCGGCAGAGGACGACGCGCACGCTCGGCCGGCCGTCCGGGTCGACGGTGGCGATGCTCATCGCGTTCGGGTTGGGCAGCGTCGTCGCCTCGTGCGCCGCGTCGAACCAGCGGCGAAACGCCGTCATCGGATCGGCGGGCGGGTGCTCGAAGTCGATCGCGCTCGCGGCGTGCTCCATCGGCGGGTGCTTCATCATGGTCGGGCGCTCCTCGTCGTCAGGGCTCGATGCCAAAGTACCTGAGCCACGCGTCGACCTGCCGGTCGGTCAGCGGGCCCGGGTCGCGCCGTGCCACCGCGCGACGCGTGCGCGGGGCACCCGCGGCGTCGAGCGCGAGCTGGCGCAGGAACGCCTCCGCACCCAGGACGTGCGCCCCGCGGCGTCGCGCGGCGCGCTGCACGGCCCGGTCGTTCGTCACCACGGTGATGCGCCGCGGGTGGGAACTCTCCGCGAGCATGCGTTCGATCGCCGCGTCGGCCGACACGCCGCCCCCGGCATAGCTCACGCGCACGTGCCCGCGCTCGGCGGCGCGCACGTCCTTCGGCCTGGTGCCGTCGCAGACGAGCACCGCCTGGTGGCGTCCCCAGCGGCTCGCGGCCACGAGGTCCGCAAGGTCCGGGGCCTCAAGCCCCGAGAGTTCCGGCGGAAGCACGCCAGTCACGTGCAGGACGTTGTAGGCATCCACGAGGAGCATGGCACTTATTGGACATCCTAGGTCCCGGCATTCCCGCGGTTTGTCTTCCATCCCGGGGTCGGGTCTAATGCGCGGCTCCCCATTGCGCGGGCCACGGCGCCCGCGGGGGATGAACGGACGAAAGGCACGAACGAATGGCGATCAAGGTCAAGGCGCGCGGAGGCGAAACCGTCGAACAGATGGTCCGCCGCTTCAAGAAGCTCTGCGAGAAGGACGGGCTGACGAAGGAAGTGAAGCGCCGCCAGCACTACGAGAAGCCCTCGGAGATCAAGCGTCGCGCCACCGTGCGCCGCGAGGGCCTGCGCGCCATCGCCGCCCGGCAGGCGGCCCGCGGCGCCACCCGCGGCGCCTCCAAGTCCGCCGCGCGCCCCGCCAGCCGCGGCCCGCGCCGCGGCGGCTGAGCCGCGCTGCGCCGATCCGCATGATCCGTACCCGGTCCAAGGGCGACCCCGCGGCCTCCCGTGCCTTCGCGGTCGACCTCGCGCAGGCATGCCTGCTCGACAAGTGCACCGACGTCGTCGTCCGCGACGTGCGGGGCATCAGCCAGGTGTGCGACTACCTCGTGATCGCCAGCGGCACGTCCGAGCGGCAGATGCGCAGCGTCGCGCAGGCGCTCGAGGACCTCGGGAAGGCGCGTTCGCAGCCGCCGTTCCGCTCCGACCGCGACACCGGCACCACGTGGATCGTCGTCGACTTCGTCGACGTGGTCGTGCACCTCTTCGAGCCCGAGCAGCGCGAGTACTACGACCTCGAGTCGCTGTGGGCCGACGGCAAGCCCGTCGAGGTGCCCGCGCCCGCGCGCGCCGCGGGCTGAGGACGCACATCCCATGCTGCGCCACGCGCTGCACGCCAAGATCCACCACGCGACGGTGACCTACTGCGACGCCGACTACGTCGGATCGATCACCATCGACCGCGACCTGCTCGACGCGAGCGGGATGCGCCCCAACGAGAAGGTGCTGGTGGCCGACTGCGACAGTGCGGCGCGCTTCGAGACCTACGTGATCGCGGGCGAGCGGGGCAGCGGCGTGATCGGCGTCAACGGCGCGTGCGCCCGCCTCTCGGGGATCGGCCACAAGCTGATCGTGATGAGCTTCTGCATGGTGAACGACGCGGAGTTCGCGTCGCACCGACCGCGCGTGGTGATCGTCGGCGCGGGCAACCGCGTCGGGCAGGTCACCGAGTACGCGCCCGACTGACCGGCAGTCGACCAGCCGCGGCGAGGTGCCGCCGGAGGATCCGATGGCATCGTGGCGATCGTTCGTGGCGCTGGCCGTCTCATGCGCGTGCGCGCTCGCCTCCGTGCGTGCGGCCGGCGCGTGCGCGCAGGCCGGCGTGCGCTCGTACCTCGCGGACCTCGTGGTGCCGGGCGGCGCGCTGCGGATGGTTCTGCGGCTCGAGGACGACGGCGATGCCACGCTCGACATCCCGGCGCAGGGGATCGAGCGGCTTGCCCTCGAGGTGACGGGTGGCCCTGGCGGCGCGCTCTCCATGCGCATCCCCGTCGGGGTGCCGGCGACGATCGAGGTGCGGCCCGTGGACGGGCGCCTCGAAGGCTCCTTCCGCCAGGGTTCGTTCGCCGCGCCGAT
>VEQS01000216.1 GCA_018883105.1 Phycisphaerales bacterium | reverse complement strand
TGTTCAAGGGCCCGATGGAGACCCCCAAGGGCGGCGGCGGCAAGTCGATCAACGTCACCGCGCGCAAGATCTGGAGCGCCTTCGCCAACTACCGCCACTTCCGCTCGCTGCCCGGCGTGCAGACGCCGTTCTCGCACCTGGGGCTCGACTTCGCGATCGTGCGCGAGAACGTCGAGGACACCTACGGCGGCATCGAGCACCGCGTCTCCGACGACGTCATGGTGTGCAAGCGCGTGATCTCGGCGCCGGGCTGCGACGAGGTGCTGCGCTTCGCCTTCGAGACCGCGCGCCGGTCCGGGATCGCCTCGATCCACTGCGGCCACAAGGCCAACATCATGAAGATGACCGACGGCCTGTTCCTGGAGCGCTTCCGGACGCTGGCGGCCGAGTACCCCGGGATCGAGGCGGGCGACGTCATCGTCGACGCGCTGTGCATGAACCTGGTGATGAAGCCGCAGCAGTACCGGATGGTGGTGCTGCCCAACCTGCAGGGCGACATCGTCAGCGACCTCGCGGCCGGGCTGGTCGGGGGCCTCGGCTTCGCGCCGAGCGCCAACATCGGCAGCAACATCTCGATCTTCGAGGCCGTGCACGGCACCGCGCCGGACATCACCGGCAAGGGCATCGCCAATCCCACCGCGCTGGTGCTCTCCGGGCTCATGATGCTGCGGCACGTGGGCCTCTCCGCGCAGGCGGCGACCATCGAGAACGCGCTGCTGCGGGCCCTCGAGGAGGGCGTGCGCACGGGCGACTTCGGCGACCGCGCCAAGCCCGTCCTGGGAACGACCGACTTCGTGGCGGGCATCGTCGCGCGCCTCGGGCAGGAGCCGCGCACCGTGAAGCCCGCGAACCCCGGCACCGGCGACCGCGTGACCTTCGCACCGCCGCCGCGGCCGTCGGAGCCCGCGGTGATGCACACCTTCCGGGACCTGCCGAAGCAGGTGGTCGGCGTCGACCTCTACGTCGACGGCATCCTCCCGGCGCGCGAGTCCGCGGCGCGCATGGAGCGCGTCTGCGAGGGCACGCCCTTCCGCACCACGCTCATCTCCTGCCGCGGCACGCAGGTGTGGCCCACGGGGTCGCCCTTCACCGAGTGCGTCGACTACTGGCGCATCCGCGTCGAGCTGCGCGACGGGGCGCACGCCGACCAGAAGGCGGCGCTTGCGCTGCTTGGGCGCGCGGCCGAGCACTTCACGGTGACCGAGTACACGCTGCTCCGCACCTACGACGGCGTGCGCGGCTACTCGATGGCCCAGGGGCAATGACCGGCGGCCTCCGCCAGGGCCTGTCCGTCGCGCAGCGGGCGCAGGCGCGCCTGAGGCTCGGCGACGACTGGCAGCTGGTGGTGGCCGGGGCGGTGCTCGGCGTGGTGGTCGCGCTGGCGGCGCTTGCCTTCATCCTGCCGCTGCATGCCGCCGAGCACGCCCTGGAACGCGTGCTGCACGGCAGCCGCGAGGCGGCCACCCTCTTCGCCGCCTGCGCGCCGGTGGTGGGCGCGTGCCTCACGGTGGCCGTCTACGCGTTGCTCCCGATGCGCGCCCGCGGGCACGGGGTGACGCAGGTCCTCTACGCGGTGCACCGCTCGCAGTCGCGCATCGAGCCGCTCGTCGGCGTGCGGCAGTGGCTCGCCTCAACCTTCACCATCGCCAGCGGCGGCAGCGCCGGTCCCGAGGGACCGATCGTCACGATCGGCGCCACCATCGGCTCGAACGCCGCGCGGCTCCTCGGGGCACGCCGCCCGGCGTCCACCTCGACCTTGCTCGGCTGCGGCGCGGCGGCGGGGCTGTCGGCCGTGTTCGCGGCGCCGCTCACCGGGATCTTCTTCGTGGTCGAGGTGCTGCTGCGCGACTTCTCCGCCCGAACGTTCGCGCCCGTCGTCGTGGCGTCGGTGATCTCCTTCGCCACGGTGCAGTCGGTGCTCGGCCCCGCCGACTCGCTCTTCGGCGACGCCGCGCGCGCCACGGACGGACGGCTGCGGGAAATCACCATCGGCCTGACGCCGTACGTGCTTGCGCTCGCCGTCGCGTGCGCGGTCGGCGCGGTGGCGTTCATGCGCACGCTGGAGACGGTCGAGCGCGCGTTCGCGCGCATGCCCCTGCCCCGGCTCCTGAAGCCGGTGATCGGCGCCGCGCTCCTCGGGCTCGGCGGCGCCGCATGGGTGTGGACCCACCGCGAGGACCCGCTTCCCCCGTTCTTCGGCAGCGGCTACTGGACCGTGCGCGACCTGATCGCCAACGCCGGCACCTCGGCAGCCTCGGTCGGAGGCGCGGGCATCCTGCTGGTGTGGTTCGCGAGCAAGGCCTTCGGCACGGGGCTCACGCTCGGTTCCGGCGGCGCCGGCGGCCTGTTCGCGCCGAGCCTGGTGACCGGCGCCATGATCGGCGGCGCCATGGCCGAAGGCATGCGCGCCGCGGGGATCGAGGGCGTGCCGGCTCCCGAGATGGTGCTTGCCGGCATGGGCTGCATGGTGGCCGCCACCACGCATGCGCCGCTCGCCGGCGCCATGCTCGTCTACGAGGTGTGCCGCCAGGAGACGGTGATCCTTCCGGTGCTGCTGGCGACGGTGGTGGCGACCCTGGCCTGCCGCGCCATGCATCCGCTGAGCATCTACACGTCGGCGCTTGCCGAGCTGGGCGTGCGCCAGGGCGCGGCGGCGGATCTGGCCATCATGCGGCGGCTTGACGTGCGCTCGGTGGGGCACGTCACCGGCGCGGTGGTGGTGGACAGCGCGCCGGGGGAGACGCTGGTCCGCATGGCGGAGCGCTACGGATCGCAGGATGCCTGCGTGGTGGATGCCGAGGGCCGCTACCGCGGCATGATCACGAACCGCGAGCTGCAGGCGGCGATCCTGGCGCGCGACGGCCTGGCCGCGACGCTTGCCGGCGACCTGATGCGCACGGACCTGCCGACGGTCGGGGAATCCGACTCGCTCGCCGTCGCGTTCGAACGCC
>VEQS01000076.1 GCA_018883105.1 Phycisphaerales bacterium | reverse complement strand
CGCTGTCGACCGCCGGGCTCCCCGACCCGGACCTCCTCGTGCGCACCGCCGGCGAGCGCCGCCTCTCGAACTTCCTGCTCTGGCAACTGAGCTACGCCGAGATCCACGTCACCGACGTGCTCTGGCCCGAGTTCCGAGTGAACGAGCTGCAGGCCGCGTTCGCGGACTTCGCCGCGCGGCACCGCACCTACGGCGGCCTGGCGCGGGGCGCCTGAGCGGCAGACGGCGCCAACGACCGAGAATTTCGCAAAAACGGGCTCCGAGGGCGCCACGCCGGGCAACCCCGGAACGTATATCTGTACGGAATCACGTACGCCATGCGCAGTCCTTTTCGCTGCCTCCCCGCGATGCTCGCGCTGTGGGCTGCCGCATGGGTGGCAGCCACGCCGGCCGCGCGCGCCCAGGGTGCCTGCACGGACCCGCAACCGTGCCTCACGGCCGGCAAGTCGATCTGGCTCGGCGACCTGAACAACGACCAGCTCGTCAACGCGGCGGACGTGTCCTTCTGGACCGACTGCATCCTCAACACCCTCGCGGCGAGCGGTGGGTACTGCGCGTCGGCGGACTTCAACTTCGACGGCCGCATCGACAACGATGACCTGCTCTACCTGAACAACATGGTGGCGCTGTCGGCCGACCCGACCGTGGGGCGCCTGCCAAGGGTGCGCATCAACGAGGAGCGCTCCGGCAAGCCGTCCTCGCAGACGGCGCCGGCGATCCCGCAGTCGCGGTACGTCGAGTTCCGCGTCCCGCCTGCGGCCTTCGACGCGATCCCCGCGGCCCCGAGCGTCAACCAGCCCGGCATCAACTCGATCGGCCGGGGCTTCAGCTCGGGCTGGTACTACCTCAAGGTGACCCGCGCCGTGCGCCTGACGCCGGACGGCCAGTCGGCGTCGATCCTCTGGGGCGTGATCGCGGTCGATGCCCCGCTCTCGGGGATGAACTGGTGCGTGGACGTCGGCAACACCACGTCGACCGGCCTTTCCCTCCTCGTGGACGGGTCGTTCGCGCTGAGCCCGATCCAGAACGCCGTTCCGCCGGGACCGGTGTCCGACCTGGTCTTCACCACGCCAGGATCGCTGCGCGTCCCGGACCAGTCCGGCGACCTCTTCTTCATCCAGGACGACAACGTCACCCACCTGCTCGTCTACCGCAACCCGGCAGCGTCCAACCCGCGGGCGTTCCCGACGGTCGGGCAGTCGGTGAACAAGCGCGACCCGACGGCAAGCGACCCGAGCACGCTCGGCATCTGCGTCCTGCCCTTCGTCCGGCCGAGCGACCCGACCCTGCCGCCCTGGGACGTGATCGTCGATGCCATCACGGTGCGCGCGGACTCGGCCGGGAGCGGCTGCGTGTTCACCTTCGCACCGGAATGGAACGTCGGGCCGATCGGCTGCGACGGCGTGCCGACGGCGCCCGTGCACGTCTACCGCTGCCGCACCGCGGGCACGCTGATCGTCGGGCCGTCGGCCGTCTCCACCGAGGGAACGTGCCCATCTCCGTCGGAGTCCGACAGCGAGTGCCGCAACCGCTGCAGCGACACGCCGTTCGTGCGCAACCCACTCTGCACCACGCCGGTCACCGGATGCGGCGAATACAACCTCGACTGCACGCCGCGCAGCTGCTTCACGCCGCAGGTCGGCCGCGGCTGCACCGACAGCGACTGCTGCAGCTCCGTGTGCGACGTGGACCCCACGTGCTGCTGCGTGGAGTGGGACCAGGGCTGCGCCGACCTGGCCATCCAGCGCTGCCGCCAGTGCGGCACCAACGCTGCCAGCTGCCTGGAGGTCCACCCGACCCCGGGCTGCGAGGACGAGAAGTGCTGCGAGGCGGTCTGCAACGTGCAGCCGGACTGCTGCGCGATCGACTGGGACGAGTCGTGCGTGCAGCGTGCCATCCAGCTCTGCGCGGGCTGCGGCGACCCGGCCGCCGGCCCCTGCGACGAGGCGCGCGGCACCCCGTACTGCTCGGATGCTGCCTGCTGCCAGACCGTCTGCAACCTGCGGCCGGAGTGCTGCGAGGTCGCGTGGGACGTGGTGTGCGTGAGCCTGGCGGATTCGCAGTGCTCCTCCTGCGGCGCGGTCGGCACCGGTGACTGCTGCGTCCAGCACCCCACCCCCTACTGCGAGAACGGCGCCTGCTGCGCGGCGGTGTGCGCGCAGGACCCCTTCTGCTGCACCGTCGCGTGGGACTACGGGTGCACGCAGATCGCCGCGACCAGGCCTCAGTGCCAGCAGCTGCAGTGCGCATGCGGCTCGACGCTGCCGAACGGCGATCCGCTGAGCTGCTACCTCGAGCACCGCGAGCCCGGCTGCACCGACGGCTTCTGCTGCCAGCTCGTCTGCCAGCGCGACCCCTACTGCTGCTACGCCGGCTGGGACGCGGCGTGCGTGGCCGGCGCCGAGGACACGTGCGCGAACGACCCGCGCTGCCTCGGCCCCGAAGGCACGCCGGTGAACGGCAGCTGCTTCATCCCGCGCATCTCGCCGGGCTGCGACCTTCCCGGCTGCTGCAGCCAGGTGTGCGAGCAGCGCACCGAGTGCTGCGACGTGTCGTGGGACCTCGCCTGCGTCGAGCTGGCAGTCCAGCTCTGCGACCGCTGCGGCGACCCCTACTCGGGCAGCTGCTACGACGCGCACGGCACCCCAAACTGCGCCGACGCGACCTGCTGCAAGGCCGTCTGCGCGGTCGACCCGTTCTGCTGCGACAAGGTCTGGGACGCCTCCTGCGCCGACCGTGCCGGCACCGTCTGCCCGGATCCGGTGGAAGGCTGCGGCGAGTCGCCGCGCAGCTGCTGGGTGGCGTCCTTCTGGAGCACCGGCTGCAGCGACCCGACCTGCTGCCGCAACGTGTGCGAGGTGGACGTCTTCTGCTGCGAGGTGCGCTGGGACGCGGTGTGCGCGCGCCAGGCCGACCTCTACTGCACGCCCGACTTCCCGAGCCAGGTGGGCCGCGACGGCTGCCTGTCGGTGCACGCCAGCCCCGGCTGCGCGCAGCGCGAGTGCAGCAACGCCGTGTGCAGCACGGACCCGACCTGCTGCACCGAGGACTGGGACCAGCGCTGCGTGGTGCTCGCCGGTGCGCTCTGCCCGGCGCCGTACTCCTGCCCGGCCCCCGGCCGCTGCGACGCCGCCCACGAGAACCCCGGCTGCGAGGACGTCGCCTGCTGCAACGGCGTCTGCAACGCCGACCCGACCTGCTGCGACGCCGCGTGGGACGCCGACTGCGCCACCATCGCCCGCGCCATCTGCCAGACGCCCGCGGGGCTGCCGTGGAACTGCCCGTGCATCGGCAGCTGCTTCTCCGCGCACGACAACCCCGGCTGCGAGGACGGCTCCTGCTGCAACATCGTCTGCCAGCTGAAGCCTTCCTGCTGCACCGAGGCATGGGACGCCGAGTGCGCCTCCTTCGCGGCCTTCGCCTGCTGCGGACCGGTGGGCTGCGACTCCGGCTGCAATGGGCCCTGCACCGTGCCGCACGAGTCGCCCTTCTGCGCCGACCCGTACTGCTGCGCCACGGTGTGCGCGCAGGACCCGCTCTGCTGCTCGTTCTCCTGGGACGGCCTGTGCGTCGAGATCGCGCTCCAGCGCTGCGCGTCCTCGTGCGGCATGGCCGACGCCGGCAACTGCTTCGCGCCGCACGACCTGCCCTCCTGCCGCGACGGCCGCTGCTGCGCCCGCATCTGCGCCGACGACCCCGTGTGCTGCAACTCGGAGTGGGACGACCTGTGCGCCCAGGCCGCCAAGGAGAAGAAGAACGCGGACGTGTGCGTGGTGCCGCCCTGCGGCTCGGCCCTGACGGGCCCGCCATGCCAGGCCCATGCCTCGCCGGCCAGCACCAATCTGGAGTGCTGCGAGGCGGTGTGCAAGGAAGACAGCTACTGCTGCGACACCGAGTGGGACCAGTCCTGCGTCGAGATCGCCCGGCAGATCACCTCCTGCGACTGCTCGTACGAGTGCGGCGAGCCCTGCGCCGGCAGCTGCTGCCGCGCCCACGACAACGGCGGCTGCGACGACGCCGAGTGCTGCAAGCTCGTCTGCGCCCAGGATGCCTACTGCTGCGACGAGCAGTGGGACTCGGTGTGCGCCGAGTTCGCGCGCGCCCAGTGCAACGGCCCCGACGAGGCGTGCCCGCTGCCGGAGTGCGGGTCGTCGCTGCTGCCGAGCTGCTGCGTGCCGAGCCCGGCGCCGCGGTGCTCGGACGAGGACTGCTGCGAGGCCGTGTGCGAGGTCGACCCGTTCTGCTGCTCGGCCAACTGGGACGTGGCGTGCGTGCAGCGCGCCCGCGAGACCGACGACTGCGACTGCGACGAGGACGGCTGCGGCTCGAGCTCGGCCGGCGACTGCTTCAGCAGGCACTCCACGCCGGGCTGCGACGACCTCGGCTGCTGCCAGACGGTGTGTGCCTTCGACCCGCTCTGCTGCGAGCAGTCCTGGGACGCCGAATGCGTGGCGCTCGCCGAGTTCTTCTGCACGTCGACCTTCAAGCCGCTCCTCGACCACCATCGCGGCGGCCCGGCGGTCGACCCGCCGGGACGCTTCCGCGGCGAACCGAAGGTGCCGCCTTCGATCGGACCGCGCTCGCTGCCGCGCGAGCGCATCCCGATGCCGGGCGTGAAGCTGCCCGAGCGCGTGCCCGCCGCGCCGTTCCAGGGCCCGCGTCGCGCGGGTCCGTCGTCGGGCAAGTGAGCCTGCCTACCTGAAGTCGCGCGAGCGCTGCGCCGGGGCCGTGCCGTCGGCCCGCCGCGCCAGTTCCGGGCCGAGGTCGGCCATCCGACGAACCATGAGGTGGGTGACGCCGTCGCGATGCTCCACCCGGCCCTCGGCCAGGATGGCGCCGGCGTGGCGGCCGATCGGCCGGCAGCGCTCCCAGGTGCGCGGGCGGATGATGAGGTTGGCCACGCCGGTCTCGTCCTCGAGGGTCATGAAGACGATGCCCGAGGCGGTCGCCGGCCGCTGCCGGCAGAGCACCAGCCCGCCGACCATGGCGGTGCGGAAGCCGGCGAGCCGCGCGCACTCGACCGCGCCGCGGCGCGCCAGCGACTCGCGCAGGAACGAGATCGGGTGCGCACGCAGGGAGAGGCCGGTGCTCGCGTAGTCGGCCGCCACCGCGCGCAGCGCGCCGACCGGCGGCAGGGGCTGCGGCACCGAGTCGAAGAGCGTGGCGCCGCCGTCGGCGGCCGCCTCGAGCACCGGCTCCGGGCGCTCGCGCAGCGCGCGCACCTGCCAGAGCGCCTGCTGGCGGTCGATCCCGATCCCCGCGAACGCATCGGCCGCGGCCAGGCACCGAAGCGCACGCACGCCGCAACCGGAGGCGCGCCACAGGCGCTCGATGCCGGGTGGGTCGCCCGCCCCGCCGCCCGCCGCGCGCATCGCCGGCACCGCCTCCGCCACCGCGCGGCCGTCATGCTCGGCCAGGCCGGACACCATGCGCAGCCCCAGGCGCACCGCGGGCATCGCGCCGGGCCGGTCCTCGAGCGTGCAGTCCCAGGCGCTGTGCAGCACGTCGATCGCGCGCACCTCGACCCCGTGCGCGCGCGCGTCGCGCACCAGCTGCGCCGGCGCGTAGAAGCCCATCGGCTGGCTGTTGAGGAGCGCCGCCAGGAACGCCGCCGGATGGTGGCGCTTCAGCCACGCCGATACGTAGACCAGGAGCGCGAAGCTCGCCGCGTGGCTCTCGGGGAACCCGTAGCCGGAAAACCCCTGGATCTGCCGGAACACCTGCTGCGCGAACGCAAGCGTGTAGCCGCGCGCGAGCATGCCGCGCTCGAGGTGCTCGCCGAACTGCGCGATATGGTTCCCCGAGCGCCGCCACGCCGCGATCGCGCGCCGCAGCCGGTCGGCCTCGCCCGGCGTGAAGCCCGCGGCGACCACGGCGAGCGCCATCGCCTGCTCCTGGAAGAGCGGCACGCCGAGCGTCCGCCCGAGCACCGCGCGCACGGCGTCGTCGGGGTACGTGACCGGGTCGATGCCGTCGCGGCGCCGCAGGTACGGGTGCACCATGTCGCCCTGGATCGGGCCCGGGCGGACGATCGCCACCTCGATCACCAGGTCGTAGAAGCACCTCGGCCGCAGCCGCGGCAGCATGCTCATCTGCGCGCGGCTCTCCACCTGGAAGACGCCCACGGTGTCGGCGCGCGAGACCATCTCGTAGGTGGCCGGGTCCTCGGCGGGCACGGTGCGGTACTCGAGCGGCGCGGGCACGCCGGGCACCGGGTGCGCGTTGGCGAGGTCGATCGCCTTGCGGATCGCGGTGAGCATGCCGAGGGCCAGCACGTCCACCTTGAGCATGCCCATCGCCTCGACGTCGTCCTTGTCCCACTCGATGACGGTGCGGTCCTCCATGGCCGCGTTGCGCACCGGCACCAGCTCGCAGAGCGGGCCGTCGGTGACCACGAACCCGCCGACGTGCTGCGAGAGGTGGCGGGGGAACCCGAGCAGCTCGCCCGCGAGCGCGAAGAGGCGGCGGAGCCCGGGATCTCCGGGATCGAGCCCGAGCTCCCGCAGGCGCTCGAGGCGCGGACCGTGCGTGCCGCCGTCGCGGACGCGCTCGCGCAGGCCCTCGATGCCCTCCGCCTCGCCCCACCAGTCGGCGGCACCTGCCAGCAGGCCGACGAGGTCGTCGGGCATGCCGAGGGCGCGGCCGACGTCGCGGATGGCGCTGCGCCCGCGGTAGCAGGCGACCTCGGCGCAGAGCGCCGCACGCGCCCGTCCGTAGGTGGCGTAGACGTGCTGGATCACCTCCTCGCGGCGCTCGTGCTCGAAGTCGACGTCGATGTCCGGCGGCTCGTCGCGCTCGCGGCTGATGAAGCGCTCGAAGAGCATCTCCGAGCGCGTGGGGTCGACCGCGGTGATCCCCAGGCAGTAGCAGGTGGCGCTGTTGGCGGCGGCGCCGCGGCCCTGGCAGAGGATGCCGCGGCCGCGCGCGAACGAGACGATGCCGTGCACGGTGAGGAAGTACGGCGCGTAGCCGAGGTCGGCGATGATCGAGAGCTCGTGCTCGAGCTGCGCGCGCACCCGGGCGGGCACGCCGCCGCCGTCGCCGGGCCAGCGTGCGGCGGCACCCGCCTCGACGAGCGCCCGCAGGTGCGCATCGGGCGTCCGCCCGGGCGGCACCGATTCCGCCGGGTAGCGGTAGCGCAGCATCGACATCGAGAAGCCCGCGCACCGCACCGCCACCTCCGCGGAACGCGCCATGGCGGCGGCACGCACCGCCTCGGGCACGCCCTCCAGGATCCGTGCGATGCCGGCTGCGTCCTCGAGGCACGCCGCGCCGCCGGGGGCGAGCGACGGCCCGTCCCACGCGCACCCGTGCGCCGCGTCCACCGCGGCCGTGCGCGCAAGGTGGCGCAGCTCGTCCACCGTGCGCCGTGCGCGGATCGCCGTCAGCACGTCCTGCAGCGGCCGGCGCGCGGGGTCGTGGCAGCGCGGATCGCCGGTCGCCAGGAGCGGCACGCCAGCCTCGGAGGACAGCCATTCCAGCTGCAGCAGGCGCAGCGCGGCATCGGGACCCGGCCGGCGGACGAACCCGAGCGACAGCCGGTCGCCGTCGAACGCCCCGCGCAGCCAGCGCAGGCACTCCAGGAACCGCGGCTGCATCGCGCCGTACCCGGCAGGCGGCATGACGATCGCGTGCACGCCGCCGAGGGCGAACGGCGCGAGCGGACGCGCCGCATCGGGCGAGCGCGCGCCCGGCGCGCCGCCCGGCTCGCCCATCCCGAGTGCCTGCACCGAGGCGTCGACCAGGTCATGGAGCCACAGGCGGCAGGCAGTCGCGTCGCGGGCGGCGCCGCGGCCGTCGACCCCGGCCATGAGGGCCGCGGGGCTGTCGTCGACGTCGAGCGTCCAGCCCGCGCGACGCTTGCCCAGGGTGAGCAGGCGGCAGAGCCGCGCGTAGCCCTCGGGCGACTCCGCAAGCAGCACGAGCTCGACGTGCGACGGCTCGTCGTCCGCACCGAGGGCGAACTCGGCGCGCGTGCCGACGGCGAGCGCGATGCCGTGCTCGCGCGCGGCCACGTGCGCACGCACGATGCCGGCCATGGTGTGGCGGTCGGCGATGCCGAGCGCCTGCATGCCCAGCGCCTTGGCACGGACGACCAGCTCCTCGGGATGGCTCGCGCCTTCCAGGAACGAGAAGTTGCTGGCGGCGGCCAGTTCACAGAATGGCGCAGATGCAGCCATGAAGACGCAATGTACGGCTTCTGTTAGGATTCCGATCGCCGCCGGATGCGACAATGCGCGCAATGCATCGAATCCTTCAGCAAGGTGGATGGGCGTGGCTGGCGAGCGCGGTGGCAGTCGCGCGCGTGGCGTGTGCGCAGGACGTGCCGGCAGTGCTGCCGCCGCCGGCGACCGGCGCGACGCCGGCCATCGAGTCGATGACGCCGCCGGAGCGGACGATGCCGGTGGATGCAGTGCTCCTCCGCCAGGCGAAGTCGGTGCCGGGCGACCGGCGCTGGGCGGTCGCGTACCAGGGCAACGTGTACCTCTTCGGGGGGCAGGAGACGCGCGACGCGTTCGTGCGCGACCCCGCGACGTTCGCGGCGGTCGATGCAGGCGCGTGCGGACGCATGGGCCCGCTCGGCGGACTCGGCGACGCGCGGCGGCACGCGCTGCAGGACGGGCTCCTCTACTTCTTCGCCTCGGATGCATGCATGCAGGCCTTCCGCGCCGCGCCCAGGCAGTACATGGAGCCCTACGACCAGCTTCCGTCGGGCACGCCCGAGCTGCAGCGCGCAGGGCTCGAGATCCTCGACCGCTGGGTGGCGTGGTCGGGCGGCAGGGACGCGGTGCGGCGCGCATCGACCTACCGCCAGGTGACGGAGGAACGCGTGACGTCAGGCGGCCGCGAGTGGGATCGCGTCGAGGAGCTCGAGATCGCGGGCCCGTCGTCGCTGCGCCGGCGAGACATCTGGCGCCCGGTCGACGACCCGAAGGCGACGCCCACCGAGTACGACCTGGTGGCCACGCCAGAACGCACCGTGCTCACCATGCGGCCCGGGCCGTCGAGCGAGTTCGAGGGTACGCGGCGCACGGCGTTCCGCCGCGCGATGAACCGGCTGCCGTGGGCGATCCTGCAGGCGCGTTTCCGTCCGGAAGCGGGGCTGCTGGTGATCCGCACCGGTGAGGGGCGGCTCGGCGATGCCGACTGCGACTACGTGGCCACGTGGTTTGAGGGGAACCTCACCCACCTGGCAATCGACAAGTCGACCGGCCGCCTGGTGCAGATGGGCTATGTCGGCCGCGACAGCGAGCAGCGCGTGATGAGCCTGACCATGGATGCCGTGGACCACGCGGGCCCGGAGGCGCTGCGGCTTCCCACGCAGTGGGTGGTCTATCCCACCGGCGAGAAGGAAGGCGTCATGGGGCCGAAGGCCAGGATCACGGTGGGGCCGGCACCGGAGTCTCCGGCGCCGCCGGCGACCGCTCCGACGCCCGCGTCCCCTGCCCCGGCGCGCTGAGGCTCCGGAAGAACCGCGCCTTGAAGTGCCATGCGTCGCGGGTGCGCGGCACCGCGACGTAGGTGGCGAACGTGCCGCGGTCGGCGATGCCGCGCTGGTAGATGGGCTGCGCCTCGACGGTGGTCTCCTTGCCGTCCCAGGTGGCGTCCCACGTGGCGAGGTCCGCGCCCACGGCGCGCGCGGCGTCGGCCACCTGGCGGTCGTCAAGCGCCAGGTCCGAGGAGCGGAAGGCGCTCTCGCCGATCGGGCGGGCTTCGGCCTCCGGCGGCGCCTCCTTCACGACGCGCGCGGACTCGACCGGCGCGAAGCGCTCGCCGCGGTAGTTCTCGAGGAATGGGTTGCAGCCGGCCGCGAGGAACGCGAGCACTGGAACCGCGGCCGTCGGACGCATCCGGCCGAGTCTAGGGCCGCCGCACGCACCCGTCGCCGAGCCGCGCCGACAGGTGGTCGACCAGCTCGCCGACGGCGCGCTGCGTGCCGGCCTCGCGCTCGTCGTGCGTTCCCTCGCCCAGGCGCCCCAGGCGCACCGCGCGCAGCGCAATGCGCTCGACGCCCTGCCCGTCCTCGTGGCGCCCCAGATGCAGCCGCTCGACCCGCGGTCGCAGCACCGACCACAGGTGCGCGGCGTCGCGCGTCGGTGCGCCGAGGTGGACCGTGCCGCGCACCGGCGCAAGCCCGGCGCGCGCCAGGCGAACCTCGAGCGCACGCACCCCGCGGCCGCGCCGCTCGAGCATGGCGCAGAGGCCGTCGACCGCGGCGCGCACCGCGCGCTCCACCGCCTCGCGCGAGGCGCACGCGGAGGCGAACTCGAACGCCGACTCGACCGGGTCGGGCGGCGGCACCGGCACGAAGCCGCGCACGCGCGTGCCGAAGGCCTCGTCGAGCCGCCGGCCGACGTCCGGTCCGAAGCGGTCGGCGAGCGCATCGCGCCCGATGGCGCGCAGCTCGCCGATGCGCGTCACGTTCACCTCGCGCAATGCCGTGCAGGCGGCGGCATCGAGGCGCAGCGATTCGATGGGGAGCGTCCCGAGCGGCGCGCGCAGCGCGTCCGAGCCCGTCCGCCCCGCACGCATGTCGGCGGCGGCCGCAGTGGCGCGCACGCACGCGGCACCGGCGCAGGGATCGGCCGACAGTGCATGGTCGATGCCCCGGTGCGCAAGCGCCCGCCCGAGCCGCGAGGCCAGGCGCGCGGGCCCGTCCGCACCCGGCATGCACCCGCGGACATCGAGCAGCACGAGCGGCATACCCCCGTCCGGCGGGTCGAGGTGCACACGCGGCGTCCAGCGCAGGCTCCACGCGGCCAGCCGGCCGAGCGCGGCGCGGTCGCGCCCGGGGTCATGCGGCACCTCGATCGACATGCCGCACCGCGCCTGCGCATGCGCGAGTGCCATGCCGGCGTGCACGCCGCGCGCCGCGGCCTGCGCGCAGGCATCGGCCACGTGGCGCGCGCCCGCATGCTCGGCGACCACCAGGAGCGGGCGATCGTTCGGCATACCGCGCGCGCGGCGCGCCGCCAGCGCGCACGAGGCGGCCCAGCGCACCGGCACGAGGGCCACGAACCACGGCGGCGGGCGCGGCGGCATGGCAGGCTCAGGCGGCGCGGCCGTCGTCGGCGGGCCGCGCGATCGGCTGCGCCCAGCGCTCGCCGCGGCTGGTCATGCGGTCGCGCGCACGGGCACGCGGATGCTGCAGCCGGACGGGGGCCGTCGCCGCGGCCTCGCCGCCATGCAGCGCCGCCTGGCGCGCACGCATGCGTTCGGTCTCCAGGCGCGCCAGCCGCGCCGTGCGCCGGGCCGCCGCGCGGACGAGCGGCGCGGGCGCCTCCTCGGTGCCTTCCCACTGCGTGCGCGCGAATGCCACGTCGGTGGCCCCGGTGCATGGATCGACCGCCATCCCGCGGGCACGCTCGAGGGTGACGCTCCAGCATGGTTCCGGCGGGATGCGCCCGGCAAGCGCATGCACGGCACGCAGCCACGGGATGTGCCGCACGTCCGGCGCGGCGCCCGATGCGGCGCCCGGCGCGACGTTCCAACGCGTCGCAGCGGCACTCGGCGTGCGTGCGCGGTCGCCGGCATGTCGCGATTCGCCGCGCAGCGTGCAGAGCATGGTGCCGGAGGCCGCCAGCTGCAGCCGACGCGTCGCCGCCATCGGCAGCCCACGCCCGTCGGCGATCACCGCGCACACGCCGCCGCAGCGCACGGCCTGCTCGATGGCCCAGAGCCGCGCCCCGTCGTCGCCGGCCGGCACGTCGACCAGGATCGACCGGTCATGGAGCCGCGCATCGGGCCAGGTGCGCACGCGCATGCCGCCGAAGAGCCCCGCCAGGGGGGCCCGCATCCCGCGCACCAGTTCGTCCCCGGCGGGCCATGCCATGCGGCCGACCCATGCGACGTGCCGGTGGTGCCCGGCATGCGTGCGGTCGTCGTCGATCAGCGCCCGCCAGGCCAGCTGCACGAGCACCGCACGCACCGCGGCCGGCTCGCCCCACCACTCATGCAGGCCCGCGCACGGCACGCCGCCGCCGAGCGCCGCATCGATCGACGGCCAGCCCGTGGCCACGCGCGCGCACGCCGTGCCGCGCGTGGCGGCGCACACGTCGTCGATCCGGGCGCGCAGTCGGTGGGAGTCCGGGTGGGGCATGGGGCAGCTCGTGTCTATGTGTTTGGTATTTGTTAGGGTATGCTCCGGAGGCGGTCATGGCAAGTGCCGGTGCGCCATCGACCCGCGCCGCCGAGGCCTCTAGCCTCTCCGGCCACATGCACCGCTCCATGCCGCGCGCCACCCTGCTCGCCCTGGCCATCACCGGGGTCGCCTCCACGGCCGTTGCCCAGGTGCCGCTGCCGCCTGCCCGCCGCCCGGCGCCCGCCACCCAGCCGGCGGTGGCTGCCCCGCCGACGGTGGCCACGCCAACCGGGCCCGCCCTGCCCCCGGACAACGCGCCGCCCGCTCCCGCCCACGATGACGGCGAGACGCTCTGGCCGCAGACCGCCACGGCCGACGGCGTCGCCTACACGCTCTACGCGCCGCAGTTCGAGTCGATCGACCCGACGCGCGCCCGCGCACGCGCCGCGTTCAGCGCCGTGAAGGGAAGCGACGCACCCGCCTTCGGCGCGCTCTTCTTCACCGCCGACCTCGACCACGACGGTCCCGCGGGACTGCTCGAGCTGTCGAACCTGCAGGTCGACCGCGCGAGCTTCGCCGACGGCCGCAACGCCGACGCCGCCGCGACGCAGCTGCAGACCATGCTCTTCGGCGTCCGCTTCACCGCCAACCGCGCCGACGCGATGCGCACCATGCAGGTGGCCAAGGACCGCGCGGCGTCCGGCAGCACGCTCTCGACGGACGTGCCGCCGATCACGGTGGTCAACCGTCGTGCGACGCTCCTCCTCCTCGACGGACGCCCGGTGATGCGTCCCGTGGGCGACGGATCGATCGGCATCGCGCAGAACACGCCGTCGCTCCTCGCGTACGACAAGGGTTCGAGGACCTGGTTCACGCGCGTCGGCAGCGGCACGTGGATGCATGCCTCCGCCTTCACGGGGCCGTACGTGGCCGGCCGCGCACCCACGCCCGAGCAGGTGGCCGCGATCGAGGCTGCGCTGCCGAAGCGCACGCCGGACCCCGCGCCGACCGGCGAGGCGGGCC
>VEQS01000215.1 GCA_018883105.1 Phycisphaerales bacterium | reverse complement strand
GAACTCGGCATCACGGCGGTGCACCTGATGCCGGTGCACGACTTCACCGCCGCTCCCGATGCCTACAACTGGGGCTACTGGACCGCGCTCTTCAACGTGCCGGAGGGAAACTACGCCTCCGACAAGTCCGATCCGCTGGCCCCGGTGCGGGAGTTCCGCACCGCCATCCAGTCCTTGCACGCCGCGGGCATCCGCGTCATCCTCGACGTCGTCTACAACCACACGTCCTCGAGCGGCGCCGCGAGTCCCTTCGACGGCACCGTGCCCTACTGGTTCTTCCGCACCACGCCGGACGGCCGCTACGCCAACGACGCCGGCTGCGGCAACAGCGTCGCCGACGAGCGCGCGATGGTCCGCAAGTACATCCTGGACTCGCTGGCGTTCTGGCTCGACGCCTATCGCGTGGACGGCTTCCGCTTCGACCTGCTGGGGACGCACGACCCCGCCACCGTGCGCGCCGCGTGCGCGCTGGTCCGCGCCCGCCGTCCCGATGCCACCCTTTACGGCGAACCGTGGACCGGCGGCGGGCCGATCCGCTTCGGCAAGGGCGCGCAGAAGGGCATGGCGATCGCGGTCTTCAACGACCACCTGCGCAACGCGATCCGCGGCGACCTCGACGGCACCGCGTCCGGATTCGCCACCGGCCCGGGCGGCGACCGCGACGCCGTGCGCCGCGGCGTGGCCGGTGCGATCGACGACTTCACGCGCGAACCCACCGAGACCATCAACTACGCGTCGGCGCACGACAACCTCACGCTCGTGGACAAGGTCGCCAAGGCCGCGCCCACGGCCGACGGCGCCACGCGCCGTGCCATGCAGAAGCTCGCGCTCGGCATCGTGCTCGTGAGCCAGGGCATCCCCTTCATCGAGGGCGGCAGCGAGATCTGCCGCACCAAGCAGGGGAACCACAACTCCTACGAGGCGGGCGACGCCGTCAACCGCTTCGACTGGGACGCGAAGGCCGGCTGCCGCGACGTGTCCGACTACGTGGCGGGCCTGATCGCGATGCGCCGCGCGCATCCCGCGTTCCGCATGTCTGACGATGCAGACGTGCGCCGCGCCATCGAGTGGGTCGACGTGGGCCCCGCGGTTGCGTGGACGATCGACGGAACTCCCTCGAACGACCCGGCGAAGCGTCTCTTCGTGGCGCTGAATGGCGAGCCGGTGCCGGTCACCGTGCGTCCGCCGTCCGGTCGCTGGCAGGTGCTCGTCGATGCATCGACCGCCGGCGCAGCGCCGCGCGGACCGCTCGCCGGCGCCGTCACGCTGCCGCCGTACTCGATGCTCGTCGCAGCCGAGTGAGCGCCGCGCGCTCCGTACCATTTCCGGCATGCCCGACGCGTTCGACCCGACGCCTGCCGACCGCTTCACCTTCGGCCTGTGGACGGTCGGAAACCGCGGGGGCGACCCCTTCGGCCTGCCCGTCCGTCCGGCGCTGACGCCCGTGCAGCTCGTCGCCGGCCTGGCGAAGGCCGGAGCGTGGGGCGTCAACCTCCACGACAACGACCTCGTCCCCTTCGGCGCGACCGCGGCCGAGCGGGCCCGGATCGTCGGCGAATTCCGCCGTGCGCTCGCCGACCACGGGCTGTGCGTGCCGATGGCCACCACCAACCTCTTCTCGCATCCCGTGTTCCGCGACGGCGCGTTCACGGCGAGCGACCCGCGCGTCCGTGCGTTCGCGGTGCAGAAGGCGATGCGCGGCATCGAGCTCGGCGTGGAGCTCGGCGCGTCGACCGTCGTCTTCTGGGGGGGCCGCGAGGGCGCGGAGACGGACGCCTGCCGCGACCCGCGCGATGCGATCTGCTGGTACCGCGAGTGCATGAACGCGCTCACCCATTGGGTGCGCGGACAGGGCTGGGACCTCCGCTTTGCCCTCGAAGCGAAGCCGAACGAGCCACGCGGCGACATCTACCTCGCCACCACGGGGCACATGCTGCACTTCATCGAGACGCTCGACCATCCCGAGATGTGCGGCGTCAACCCCGAGGTCGCGCACGAGACCATGCCCGGGCTCAGCTTCCTGCACGCCGTCGCGCAGGCCATGGAGTGCGGCAAGCTGTTCCACGTGGACCTCAACGCGCAGCGGATCGGCAAGTTCGACCAGGACCTGCGCTTCGGGAGCGAGGACCTGAAGGGCGCGTTCTTCCTGGTGCGCATGCTGGAAGGCACGGGCGGACGCCCGGGCTACGACGGTCCGCGCCACTTCGACGCGCACGCGTACCGCACCGAGGACGTCGATGGCGTCTGGGACTTCGCCCGCGGCTGCATGCGCACCTACCGGATCCTCGCGGCGAAGGCGCGCGCGTTCGATGCCGATCCCGAGGTGCGCGCGATCCTGGCCGCAAACGCCCATGCGGATGAGCCGCTCGGCTGCGCCTCGATCCTGCGCGCTGGCGGCGCCGCCGCCGCCGCGCGCCTGTCGTCGCTTGCCATCGACCCCGAGCCGATTGCCGCACGCGGGCTGCGCTACGAACGGCTCGACCAGCTGCTGATTGAGCACCTGATGGGCGTGCGCGGAGGCGTGCACGCCTGATGGGGCTGGTGCTCGGCATCGACCTCGGCACGCAGGGCGCGAAGGCGCTGGTGGTCGATGCCGGCGCGGGCCAGGTCGCCGGACGCGGTGCGGCGCCGCTGGCGGTGGATTCCCCGCGCCCCGGCGCGGCCGAGCAGGACCCGGACGGGTGGATCGACGCGGTGACCCACGCGGCGCGCGAGGCACTCTCGTGCCCGGGCGTCGACCCGGCGTCCATCGCCGCCATCGGCATCTCGGGCCAGCAGCACGGCTGCGTCGCGCTCGATGCCGCGGACCGCCCCGTGCGCCCCGCGAAGCTCTGGTGCGACACCGAATGCGCCGACGAGGCGCGCGCGTTCGGTGCGCGGATCGGCCGTCCCGTGCCCGCGGGGTTCACCGCCCCGAAGCTCGTGTGGATGAAGTCGCGCGAACCCGCGAACTTCGCGCGCGTGCGCCGTGTCCTGCTGCCCCATGACTGGGTGAACCTGTTCCTGACCGGCGACGCGTTCACC
>VEQS01000075.1 GCA_018883105.1 Phycisphaerales bacterium | reverse complement strand
AGGCGATCCAGGGGCCAGCCTCAAGACTTCGGAGACCCGTTCGATGCAGAAGCAGATCATGGGCGTCGCGGCCCTCGGCGCCGCGCTGGCGATCGGTGACGCGAGCCATGCGCAGGCGGTGCAGTGGAAGGTGAGCGATGGGGGCAATGGGCACTGGTACGCGATCGACCTGTCACCGATGTGGTGGAGCGCATGGAATGACAGGGCGGCTCACCTGGGTGCGCGCCTTGCGAGCATCACGAGCGTGGCCGAGCAGGAGCGTGTCGAAGTCTTGATTGGTCCTATGTCTAACGGTGGTTATCCGCAACTTCTCTGGTTGGGAGCAGTGCGACGAGACTGTTCTTGGGCTTGGACATCATCTGAAGTCTGGGAATTTACGTACTGGTCACAGGGCAATCCCAATGGCGGGTGTACCGATGCACAGCTCGGCATCTTCGTGAATCAGACCCTGCCGCAATTCAACCTAGGGTGGGATGACTGCATCTGTCCGAACAACGGAGAGCCAACTGGCGCAGTCCTAGAGTGGTCTGCTGACTGCAACGGGGACGGCATCGTTGATTACGGCCAGTGTCGTGATGGCTCTCTGCCCGACTACAACGGCAACAGCATCCCAGATTGCTGCGAGCAAGGGACTGCCTGCGTGGTTGGAAGCTATCCCGTTCAGTGGCGAGTCAGCGATGGCGGGAATGGGCACTGGTATCAGCTAAGTCCGGCTCTCCGAACTTGGCCTGCGGCTCGTGCTTTCGCGGAGGATTTGGGAGGGCACCTTGTCACGGTGAATTCTGCGGATGAGGATGGCTTCGTTGTGGGGCTTACCACCGTGCCTCCTCCGGGCTCAGGACGTAACTGCTGGCTTGGGGGCTTTCAGCAGGAGGGGGCCTGCGAGCCTGCATGTGGTTGGACATGGGTGACTGGAGAGGAGTTCAGCTTCACCAACTGGCTTCCCAACGAGCCCAACAACATTTCCGGGGATGACAAGTACCTGAACATATGGATTACGGGTCAATGGAATGACGCCTCGCCGTGGCACACGGCAGAATCTGTGATCGAATGGTCTGCCGACTGCAACAATGATGGCATCGTTGATAAGGGCCAGATTCTCCGTGGTCAGCTTGCGGACACAGACAACGATGGCATCCCAAACGTGTGCGAGTGCGTCTGCGATGTCTTCCGCGACTTCAACGTCAACGGGATCGATCTGGGAGTCCTGTTGGGTCAATGGGGACCTGCCAACCAGTTCACCGTGACGGACTTCAACGGTGATGGCGTTGTTGACGGGTCGGATCTTGGGCAGCTTCTTGCTGCTTGGGGACCCTGCCCTAACTGAGACCAGCCGCCCTGTAGGCGGTTGCTGACAGGGTCACTTCAACGCCTGGTGCCTCTCGTGGACGGGGCACTGGGCGTTTCTCTTTGGCTGGATGCCGCTACCAAGGGATCGACTGGCTATCACAGGCCATCTGAAACAATATTATTGGTTATTTCCAGCATGGGACTTGACAAATGAGTCCGATAACAGTATACTATGGCATATGAATTCAAAGCACAACTACAGCAGTGATTTCGACAGCCTGTTCTTCACGCGGATTGAGGCCGCGAAGATCGCCAGGATCAGCCCCAGCACCCTTGATCGCAAGACTCGTGCAGGCGAGGTCCCTTGCAAGCGCATCGGAAGACGCGTCCTCTTTCCGAAGGCAGCATTTCTCGCTTGGTGCGCCTCGCCTGATGTTGGGGCCTCCGCAACTTCCCATTCCCGAGACTTGGGAACGAACAGCTACCTCTTCTTGCGAGCTGCGGCATGAGCGCATCAGTTTCCAAAGACGCAAAGGGTCTGAGGCTGGACATCCGGATTCCGGGTCGAAATCCAACCTGCATGCGAGGGAAGAGGTTGGGAATTGGCAACAACCAGGCGGCATTCAGGCAGGTGGCATTCCACGTGAACAACCTGATTGGTGCTCTTCAGGTGGGCGGATGTGTTCCTTCCGAAACCCAGGTTTGGCTCGGCGGTGCAGGAGACGCCCTCTACGCCAAGCTTCACAAGATTGGCTTGGTCCCTGCTCGCAATGTTGACAGGTTGCTGCTGCCGTACCTGCGCGAGTTTGTTGACGACCACGGGAAGCAGCTCGTCAAGAGTTCGCGCCAAGTGCTGGGTCGTGCTCTCGCCCACGCAGAGCGCTTCTTCGCGGAGGACGAGACACTCGGATCAACAGACCTTCAGAGAGCGCTGCAGTTTCGGCGTTGGCTGCAGGGCCAGAAGGGGCAAAGGCCAGGAACGTTGATGGCGGAGGCGACCATCAACAAGACTTGCCGCGTGCTCTCTCAAGCATTCGACCATGCCGTGGAGCTTGGCATCGCCAAGGACAACCCATTTGGGTCTCGCAAGATCCCGAAGTCGGTTGGAGGAAACCCGGATCACTACGAGTACGTCTCTCGTGACCGAGTACTCAGGGCGATGTCTCTGTGCAGGAACCCGGAGGACCGCATCTTGATCGCCCTTGGCAGGTTTGCATGCCTGCGGCTTCCGAGTGAGATACGGGACTTGCGGTGGGAAGACATCGACTGGGAGAAGCGCGAGATGACGATTCGATCCCCCAAGACTGCTCGTCACGGAAAGGGATCTCGCAAGGTTCCGATTTTCCCAGACCTCTATTCGGAACTGAGGACGGCCTACGAGGCGGGGGCCAAGTCGGAGTATGTCCTTCCAACACTGCGGAAGCACTCAAACCTGAATCAGAGGGTGAAGCGGATTGTCAAGTTGGCCGGGGATCACTGGAAGAAGACGAACCAGAACCTCAGGGCATCGGGGGTGGAGGACTGGATTCGGGCTTCGCACCCCGTACAGGATGTGGCGCGGTGGTGCGGTCACACGGTCAAGGTGATGTTTGAACACTACTCCCGTATCACCAACGCCCATTCCGCCTCCGATGCCGCCTTGAAGGCAGCACGGGGAGTCGCGCAGGGCGCGGAATCGTGCCCCTCGGAAGTGGTGGTGCCAGTGGTGACATCAGCAATCCTCCGGAGTGGTAAGCAAGAGTCCCCAGATGCTGACGCACCTGAGGACTTTTGCTTTTCCGAGTCTGCTGACGACGAGTGCGAACTCGTGACTGTCGGAGGTGATTCGGGAGATCACCTCTCAATGGACCTGATCGGGCTCGAACCGACAACCTCATCCATGCCATGGATGCGCTCTTCCAATTGAGCTACAGGCCCGCTGGCGACGCGCTTGGCCGTGGGGCCGGCGCGTGGAAGAACGGGGGAATCTACCGCAACGGCCCGACCGCGGCAAGGTGCGTGCATGCCGACACCGCGCGCACGCGCTGCCGCATAACACGGGCGGCCGGGGCCGCGCGACGCGCCTCACTGTGCGTTCGAGATCGCCGTGACGTAGTCGCCCTTGGGGCGGATGCCGACCCACTTGCCCACGGGCTGGCCGCCCTTGAAGAGGATCACCGTCGGGATCGACTGGATCCCCAGCGACGCGGCGATCTCCTGCGCGGCATCGATGTCGAGCTTGCCGACCTTCGCCTTGCCCTTGACCTCGGTGGCGACCTGGTCGATGGTCGGGCCGAGCATGCGGCATGGCCCGCACCATTCCGCCCAGAAGTCGACGAGCACCGGCTGCTGTGAGTCGAGGACCTCGGACCGGAAGTTCGCGCTGGTGAAGGTGACGGTGTCGGCGCCTGCCATGGTGGGGATGCTCCGCGAGTCGGGGTGCGAGTGCTCCGGCGCGGGTTCCCGTAACGAGGGGGTCCTGCGGCGCCGGGAAGGGCAAATGGTAGTCCCGCCCGGCTTCCGGGGGATTCGGCGAAAGTCGGGGCGCGGCGCGACCGACGAAGCCGGCGATGGACCGACCGATCCCCGACGTGATCCGACCGCTCTGGCTGCTGCCGCTGGCGCGTCACGGCGGGGTCCGCCGCATCTCGCTCTCGGGCCCGGGTCCATGGCGCGTCGGCCGCTCGGCATCGAACGACGTGCAGGTGGACCACCCCTCGGTGAGCCGCGAGCACGCCGTCATCGAGTGGGGCGAGTCCGCGTGCGGGCCCTCGTGGCGCGTCACTGACCAGGGGAGCGCCTCGGGTACGTGCGTGAACGACGTGCCGCTGCCGGCCGGCAACCCGATGCCGATCCGGCCGGGAGACCGCGTGCGATTCGGCCCGGTCGCGTTCGAGGCGGCCAGCCGCGAGACGTCCGATGAATCGACCGACGTGACCCGGTGCGGGCCGTCGCCTGCGGTGCATGCAGTCGATGCCTCCGGCATCGAGGCGCGGCACCTCGATGCCGTGCTTGCTGCGGGAAGCGCGATCCATGCGGCACTCGACGATGCATCGATCGCGCGTGCCGCCGTCGAAGCCGTGGTGCGTGCCTCGGGATTCCAGGACGTGGCCTTCGTCCGCGCGGACCTTCAGGGCGGGCAGGTCGACGTGCTGGCCCATGCATCGGCCGACGGGTGCGCCCCGCGCGTGAGCCGCGCGATGCTCCTGCGTGCCCGCGATGCGGCCATCACCTACGAGTCAGGCGCCGGCATCGACCCGACGAACACCATGGTGCTGCACCGGATGGCGCGCGTGATCTGCGTGCCGGTGCTGCTGGGCGACCGCAGCTTCGGGCACCTGTGGATGTCCGATTCGCGCGCGCGCGGCGCCGAGGTCGGTCCGGTGGCCGCGGTGGCGCGGGCCGTGGCATCGACCGCGGCGCTCGCCCTCGCGAACCTCGACCGGCTGCGCACAACCGAGCGGCTGGAAGCCGAGCACCGCGCGATGTTCGACGGCACGATGCAGGCGCTGATCGCCTCGATCGATGCCAAGGACCCGTACACCCGAGGCCATTCCGCGCGCGTGTCGGAGTTCGCATTCCTCGTCGCCTCGCGCGCCGGGCTTCCGGCGGCCGACTGCGAGCGTGCGCGCCTCTGCGGCCTGGTGCACGACATCGGCAAGATCGGGGTCTCCGAGGATGTCCTCCGCAAGGCCGGCCGCCTCACCGAGGAGGAGTTCCGCCACATCGCCACGCACCCGGTGGTGGGGCACGAGATCCTCCGCGGCATCCCGCAGATGTGGGACGTGCTGCCCGGCGTGCTGCACCACCACGAACGGTACGACGGCCGCGGCTATCCGCACGGCCTGTCGGGCGACCGCATCCCGCTCGTCGGGCGCGTCGTCGCCGTGGCCGATGCGATCGATGCGATGACCACGTCGCGCACGTACCGCGGCGCCCGTCCCATGTCGGAGGCAGTCGCCGAGGTGGTGCGGTGCGCCGGCACGCACTTCGACCCGGCGCTCGCCGCCGCGGTTGGGGCGATGGATCGGCGCGACCTGCAGGCGATCGTCGGGCTGCACGTGTTCGGGCCGGGCCTCCCGGGACGCGACGGGTTCGTGGGCGCGACACCGCTTCCCGAGGCTGCGCGCCCGGTGACCGGAATCGATCACTCCGGGCCGATGCGGCGCACGGCGTAGGCGCGAAGGGCGCTGCCTTCGCGGAGGACGAACACGTCCATGGGTGAATGACCTGGGCCGCGCAAGGCTGCCTGCCAGCGATCGGGGTCGCAGGCGCCGCCACGCGTGTGCACCGTGACGATGCCGCCTCCGCGGGCGGCGACCCAGCGTGCGACGTCGCGTTCGCGCGCGGGCATCGATTCGAGGACGTCCCAGGCCTTGAACCACGGGGCGTGGCCGTCAGGAAGCGTGCAGCGGTCGCCCGTGAGGATCCCCAGGCCGGGCGCCAGCTCTCCCGCCCCCAGGTCAGCACATGCGTGCGCGACGAGCCGCGCGCGCTCGAGGGCAGGGTGCGGCACGAAGAGCGCGCGGCCCGCGCGGGTCGCGGCGGGCAGCCGGTCCTGCGGCGTGCCCGCGCGCGAGCATCCGAGATCGACGCGTGTCGCGCGCGTGCAGCCCGGATCGACCGCAAGGTCCCCGGTCCACGCCACCTGCTGCACCAGCTGCCAGCCCTCGGCGATGAACTCGCGCTCGACGGCGTCGCCAAGCGCGCCCGCCTCAAGGTCGAAGCCCGGTCCGAGCTTCACGGCCGCGCCGCGCCGCGGCGCCACCATCGCGGCGACCGCCGACAGCGGGGGTTCCAGGTCATCGCCTCGCCATGCGCGGGTGCCGCTGCCGGAGCGCCGCGCCGGATCGACGTGCGCATGCGAGGCGCGACCGGGGTCCGTGGTGACGTCGGCCACCCGCGCCGGCGCGCCCGAATTCCGCCCGGCCATCCAGGCGCGCACCGGATCGAGGTCTGCGCCGACGGTCGGCGCCACCGCCGACAGCGCCATCAGGTCGCCGCCGATCCCGCAGCAGAGGTCATCGATCGAGTGCGCCCCGACGCGGTGGAAGCGATCCGCCTTCCACGTCGCCACCGCGGGCGATGATGCCATCTCCACGCCGGGACGATCGGCCCACAGGCGCGCGGCGGCATCGCCGAACTTCACCGCCGCACGGGCGCGCGCCAACGACAGCTCGATCGCCGCCGCCACCATGTCGGGGGCGTGATCGGCGCGCAACCGCGAGATGTCCGATGCCGGCGGCGCCTCCTCGCGCCGTCCCAGCCGTTCGAGCAGCGCCGCACCCTCCGGGGTCGCCAGCGCCTGCCAGGCGGCGAGCCGGTCCATCGGCGTTCAGCGCCGGGCCGCGTCGCGCGCGCTGGCGGCGTCGCCGAGAAGCACCGAGAGCGACCGCAGGTCGTCGGTCGAGTCGAGGACGATCTTCAGGATGATGGTGAGCGGCACCGCGAAGAACATGCCTGCGATGCCCAGCAGGTAGCCCCACACGACGAGGGAGAGGAACACGACGAGCGGCGACAGGCCGAGCCGTGCGCCCAGCAGCTTCGGCTGCAGGACGCTGCCGATGAAAACGCCCGACGCCGCCTGCACGATCGCCATCGCGATCGCCGTTCCCCACCCGTGCGTCAGCAGCGTGATCGCCACCACCAGCAGGCTGGCGGCGATCGCGCCGATGGTGGGGATGTAGTTCAGGAGGAACACCAGGAACGAAAGCAGGAACGCGAACGGCACGTCGAGGATGATGCAGGCGGCGTAGTTGATGGCGGCGAGCGCGATGTTGAGCTCGGTGATCACGATCACGAAGCTCTTCACCTTGTCCGCCACCGTGGCGAGCGCCGAGTTCGACGCCGCGTTCGGGAACGCGACCTTGATCTTCATGGGGACGCTCGAGGCCTCGGCGATGATGAACGCCGACACCAGCAGCACGAACACCAGGTCCTGCAGCAGCCGCGCCGCCTGCAGCACGATGACGTCGGCGAAGTCGCTCAGCTTCCAGGAGTGCATCGCGTCCATCGCCTGCTGCGGGTCGATGGCCATGCCCTTTGCCTTCAGCGTCTCCAGCGCGCCGAGCACCAGCTCGTCGAGGCGCGCCTGGTAGGTGGGAAGCAGCGGCTGGAGCGCCGCAGCCGACTGGCTGAGGTAGTAGCCGAGTCCGAGTGCGCCGCCGATCGTCAGCACCAGCACGATGAGGAGCGCGATCCACCGCGGCACGCCCAGCCGCCCCTGCAGCAACCCAAGCGGCAGGATGGCGAGCATGGAGATGAATGCCGCGGCCAGGATGGGCGTGATGATCCCGGAGGTCGCGCGGATGCCCGCGCCGATCACGATCACCGCGGCGATGGTGAGGAGGATCTGCAGGCCGCGTGCTCGCGGCGCCTGCGGGATGCCGGGCAGCGGTGCAGGCGGTGGCGTGGGGTTCGGCTGGAAGGGCATCGCGTGCCTCAGGTCGTGGGGCGAAGGGGACGGATGCGCACGTTGCGGAAGTCGACGCGGTCGCCGTGACCGAGGAACCCGACCTTGCCCGAGGTGCGGCGCGCGCCGGGATGGTCCTTCCCGCTCGGCGGGCCGGCGCGCAGGGCGGCCGCGACGTCCGCGTCGACGATGGTCTTCCCGTTGAGCGTCACCGTGATGCGGCTGCCGCGCGCCGTGATCGTCTCGTCGTTCCATTCGCCGGCCGGGCGCATGGCCTCGCGTGCCCCGGACGACGCCACCAGTCCGTAGACGCTGCCGTGGCGCTGCCAGTCCTTGAGCCAGCCGGCGTACTTCTCATGCCCGTCGTCGAGCACCTGGATCTCCATGCCCTCGTAGGCCGCGTCGCCGGTTCCGGGAGCGCGGATGGCGACGCCGTTGTTGGCGCCGGGCTCGAGGCGGAACGAGAACGAGAGCACGAAATCCGACCATTCCCCGGGGGCGTAGATCGCCTGGCCGTTGGGCCCACAGGAGAGGACTCCGTCTCGGAGCGTCCAGCCGACCACGTCGCCGGTCCAGCCTTCCAGCGTCGTTCCGTCGAGCAGCGGTCGGGCCTCTTCCGCTTGGATCGCTGGCGTGCCGTTCGCGGGCGGTGTCGACGCGCACCCCGCCAGGAGGACGAGCATGGCGCCCGCCGCGGCTGTCGTGAGCTTCATGGCGTCACGGTACCACGCGCGTTGGCGCAGTCAGCCGCAGGATCTCCCGGAAGTAGCGGTCTGCGCATGTTGCGGGGTCCCACGCCGAGCGCACCCGCTCGATGCAGCACCTGGACATGTCCGCACGGAGCGTGGCGTCGCCGAGGAGCCGTTCCGTGGCCTGGATGAATGCCTCGTCGGAATCGCGCTCGCAGAGGAATCCGGTGCGGCCGTGCTCCACGACGTCGGTGGCGATTCCCGCGATCCGGGACGCGACCACCGGCACTCCTGCGGCCTGGGCCTCGAGCAGCGCGAGCACGAAGGTGTCCTCCAGCGTCGGGTGGACCAGCAGGTCCATCGTGGGGAGCAGCTCATTCACCAGCATCGCGCGCGGCACGGCACCATGCCGCGTCACGGAGCGGGCATGGCCCATCTCCGGCACGGCGGCGCCGAAGAGATGGAGTTCGGCCCTGTCGGCCCATCGCGCCTGGTGCCATCGCAGCAGGCGGTCCCCGCCCTTGCGGGTCCAGTGGTTTCCCACGAAGGCGATCCGCACTTTGCCGGCTCCGCCGGGAGCGGGCCGAACAGGCCGGGGCTGGACGGGGATCCCGAGGCGCGAGACAAGGGCACGGGCGGGCTCGACTCCGCAGTCGGCCACCAGCGAGCGGCGGGCCCACTCGCTCCACGCGGAGGCGCCGGCGATCCGCTGCATGAGCCGTCGTTCGGCGGCGATCAGCGGTGCCCGGTCGACGATGCTGTAGCCGAATTCCCGGTGCTCGAGGGCGGACGTCGCGTCGACGCAAGCGATGGTGCGCGCGCGCACGCGGGAGGGGAGGTCGACGAACGCCGCCGCGTTGTACTGGTTCGTGACATGGATGGCGTCGAACTCCTCCAGCGGCACGTGGCGCAGCAGGCCGGACATCAGGCGCTTCCACAGCAGCCAGTGCCGCCACGCGTGCCAGAAGCCCCCCTTCGTCGGCGGGATCCATGCGCCGAGCGCCTTGACGTACCTGGGCACGTGGAGGTGGACGTGGACCGCCTCGATGAGGTCGCTCCCCGCCGCAGCCGACTGGAGCTGCTCCGCGAACGTCCGCATGCCCAGAACCTGGGAGCTCAGGAACAGCACCCGCGGCCGGCCGGCATCCACCCGCCGTGGCCAGCGGGTGCTCTCGACGTCCTCGAGGCGATGGATGACCAGGGTGTTCACTCGCGGCCCATGCAGCGTCCGTGGATATCGTTGCCCCGATCCTATCGGGCAGTCTCCCGAAGGCTGCAGGTCGATTGCGCGATGTCCTCCCCTCGACGCCCCGAACCCGAGGTCCCTTCGCTCTTCGGCGACTCGCCGATCGACCGCGCCATGGACCGTGTGCCCCCGGCGCAGGCGCCGGAAGCGCTGCGGCACCTGGGTGCTCGGCTGCCTGCGCCCATCCACCTCGGAACGAGCAGCTGGGCCTATCCAGGGTGGCGGGGGCTCGTCTTCGCGCCCCGCGCGCCGCTCGCGTCGCTGGCGAGGGATGGGCTCGCCGCGTACGCCGCCTGGCCGGTGGTGCGGACGGTCGGCCTTGACCGGGCCTTCTATGCGTCGCCCACCGCGGACGAGTACCGCCGGCTGCGCGAACTCGTGCCTCGGGGATTCCGATTCACGGTGAAGGCGGAGCAGCGCTGCGTGCGCCCCGACCTGGGGCCAGACGGAACGACGTTCGGCAGCACGACCGCGCACCGAGGCGGCGGCATCGCGAACCCGAGCTTCCTCGATCCCGCCTTCGCGGTCGAGCGAGTGCTGCGGCCGGCCATCGAGGGTCTCGGCGATCGCCTCGGGCCCGTGGTGTTCCAGTTCCCGCCGATCGATCTCGCGTCGCGCGGGCCACTCGGCGGCGCCGCGGGATTCCTGTCGAGGCTGCGCGCGTTCCTCGCCGCGGTGCGCGCATCGATGCCCGCCGAGTCGGGCGTCACGCTCGCGGTCGAGGTGCGCAACCGCGAGTTCTTCTCCCCGAGCGTCGCGGCGCACTACGCCGATTGCCTCTCCGCGGGCGACGCCGTCCACAGCCACCTCGCGCACCCGACGGTCCCGGCCATTTCCTTCCAGCGGCAGGCGCTCGAGGGTCGGATGCCCGCACGCGGCGCGATCGTCGTCCGCTGGATGCTCCGCCGGGACCTCTCTTACGAGGGCGCGGCTGCGGCGTTCGAGCCCTACGACGCGCTGCAGGCCCCCGATCCGGCGACCCGCGCGGAGATCGCCTCGCTTCTGGCGGCCGCATCCGCGGATCGCCCTGCGTTCGTCGTCTGCAACAACAAGGCCGAGGGTTGCGCGGCGCTCTCCATCCGCGCGCTTGCCGAGGAAGTCGTCGCGGCCGGCACGGATACGATTGCCCGGCAAGGAGCCGATCCCCGATGATCATCTGCATCGTCCTCGCCGCCGTGCTCGCGTTGCCCGCCCAGGAGGCCCCGGCGCCGGCATCCGCGAAGCCCGGCGCCGTCCCCCGCATCCGCCTGCAGCGCATCGCGCCGCAGATGACCTTCCGCCGGCCGGTGCAGGTCGTGTTCGAGCCGGGCGACGACCGCCGCATGTACGTGCTCGAGCAGGCCGGGCGCGTGCTGGTCGTGGATCCGGAGGACCGCGACGCCAAGGAACCGAAGGTGTTCCTGGACATCAAGCCCCAGGTGAACAGCCGCGGCAACGAGGAGGGCCTGCTGTCGCTCGCCTTCCATCCCGACTTCGCGAAGAACGGTCGGTTCTTCACCTACTACACGGCGATCGACGCGGAGCGCCGGCGCTCGAACGTGCTGTCCGAATGGAAGGTCGATGCCGACACCGGCCTTCCCAAGGAAGGATCCGAGCGGCGGCTGATCACCGTCGCCGACCCCTACTCCAACCACAACGGCGGCACGGTGCTCTTCGGCCGCGACGGCATGCTGTACCTGAGCTGCGGCGACGGCGGCGCGGCGAACGACCCGGTGCAGGCAGGCCAGGACCTCGGCACCATGCTGGCGAAGGTGCTGCGCATCGACGTCGATCGCACCGAAGGCGAGCGGCCGTACGGCATCCCGAAGGACAACCCGTTCGTCGGAACCGCCGGGGCACTCCCGGAGATCTGGGCCTACGGGCTGCGCAACGTCTGGCGGATGTCCTTCGACCGAAAGACCGGCGACCTGTGGGGCGGCGACGTGGGCCAGAACGCCTACGAGGAAGTCGACCTGATCGTGAAGGGCGGCAACTACGGCTGGAACCCGCGCGAGGGCCTGCACGCCTTCCCGGACGGCCGCCCCGGCGCGTTCGGCGGCGAGTACATCGATCCGGTGGTCGAGTACCCGCACAGCGAGGGCGTCAGCATCACCGGCGGCTATGTGTGGCGCTCGGCGAAGGCGCCGGAGCATGACGGCGTCTATCTGTACGCCGACCTCGTCTCCTGCCGCATCTGGGGCATCCGCGCCCGGGATGGCAAGCTGTCGCAGGGCCCCGACGTCCTCATGACCACGCGCAACCAGCTGCCGACCAGCTTCGGCGAATCGGCCGACGGAACGCTCTACCTCACGACGTTCGAGGGAAGCCAGGATTCGCGCGCGAAGGGCGCGATCTGGCGGATCCTGCCGGCGGAGTGAGCGAGGTAGGATTTCGCCCATGCATCGCGCGGCCCGCACCCTCGGCTGGATCGGAGTGTCGTGCGTTGCCGCCGCCATCGGCTGCGAGGACGACCAGTCCCTCTGGGGCGACGCCATGTCGCCCACCCAGATGCAGCGCGCGGAGATGGGATCCGGCCCGAACCCGCCGATCATGGCGACGACCGGCGGCGACTCCGAGGATCCGTTCGTCGACAACGCGAGCTACCCCTTCGTGGCGGGGCCGTGGTGGAGCAACCCGGCCTACAACGGCGGGTGAGCATGGCCCGGCACCTGCTTCAGCTCGAGGGCGTGGATGCCGAGGGCCTGACCGCGCTGCTCGACCGCGCACGTTCGCACCTGCCGGCCGCGCGAGGCGAGGCAACGCCCGCGCGATCGATGGACGGTCGCCTGGTGGCGCAGCTCTTCTTCGAGGATTCGACCCGCACCCGGCTGAGCTTCGAGGCGGCGACGGCGCGCCTGGGGGGCCGGTCGATGGCCCTGCAGGGCGCTGGGTCGAGCGCCAGCAAGGGCGAGACCTTCCTTGACACCGCGCTCAACGTCGATGCGCTGGGGGTCGATGCCATGGTCGTTCGGACGTCGATCTCGGGCGGCGCCGCGCTGCTTGCGCGCAATGTCCGCTGCGCCGTGATCAATGCCGGCGACGGGCGGCGCGAGCACCCGACGCAGGGATTGCTCGATTGCCTGACCATCCGCGAGGTGTTCGGGCGGTTCGACGGCCTGCGCGTGGCGATCGTCGGGGACATCGCAAACAGCCGCGTGGCGCGCAGTGCGCTGCATGCACTCACCACGCTTGGGGCGCACGTCACGCTCGTCGGGCCGCCCACCCTGCTGCCGGCCTCGATGGCGGGCGTGGCGCACCACCGCGACCGGGTTGCGCTGTCCCATGACCTCGACGCGACGCTCGGGGGCCTGGACGTGATCATGATGCTCCGCGTGCAGCTCGAGCGGGCGGCGGGGGGCGGCGTCGCGTCCGACTACCGAGAGCTGTTCGGGCTGACCCATGCCCGTGCGGCACGCCTGCCCGGGCATTGCATCGTGATGCACCCCGGGCCCGTCAATCGCGGTGTCGAGGTGGACGATGACGTGGCCGACGATGTCCGCCGCAGCCAGATCCTCCGGCAGGTGACCCATGGGGTGGCAGTCCGCATGGCCGTGCTCGAACACTGCCTGGGGCGTTAGGAGTCCGTTTGGGTACGGATGCGGGGAGTTTGGCCAAGTGGGGTGCAGGTACCGTCCGGGGCTTGCCGATAGCCCATCAGCCCTCGGCGTCCGAAAGGCTGTTCCTCCCATGAGCTGCCACTCCCCGATGACCTTCGTTCCCCGCCTCACTCGGGCCCTGCGAACCTCGGTTCGTGCAGGTGCGACGTCGGTCGCCCTCCTCGGCGTGGCGTCGGCCATGAC
>VEQS01000214.1 GCA_018883105.1 Phycisphaerales bacterium | reverse complement strand
AGCGTGGCAGCGGCCGCGGGCGCCGCGACTGCCGCGTCGGCCGCGGCCTGCGTGCGCTCGAGGCGGTCTTCGCCGCCCGAGGCGTTCCCGTCGACCCCTGCCGAGAAGCCGAACTCCGCGCCGAAGTGCGTCTCCAGCTCGGAGGCCAGCGCGTGCAGGGTGGCGGCCACGGACAGGATCCGCTGCACCTCCGCGTCCTCTGCCTCGATCGATCGCTCGCTCGTGGCGGCACCATCGGCCGCCTCGAGGGCGGACTGAAGCGCGTCGCGGCCGCGGGCGAGGACGGCCTGGATGCGCGCCTCCCACGACTCAGCATCGGACAGTTCGCGGACGACCGCTTCCTGCGCGGAGAGCGCGTTGATCGCCGCGTAGATCCCCTCGCCGCCGGGACCGCCGGCTCCGTCGAGGGCGTCGACTGCCGACTCGATCGCGGCACCCTGTTCCGCGCGGGCGGATGCGTCGTAGGTCACGGTCCAGTCGGCGCGCGACGACGGCGCCTCGACGCGGCTCCACGACAGGTCGTCCATCACGAACATCTGCCCGGCACCGTCTCCCGGGAATCCGAACGGGACCCCGCCCGACGAGGTGAAGCGGATCGACGTGACGTCGGCCAGGCCGAGGGCGCGCAGCGAGACCTGCTGGGGCTGCGTCGGGCTCCCGAGCGTGAACGACACCGGCTCGAGCTCGACGCCGTCCCGCGTGCCGGTCACGGTCACGACGAGGCCGGCGTTCCACGCCCCGGTGAACCATGCCGACTCGGGCGTCCACCGCTCCGAGCGGGACAGGAAGAACGCGCCCTGCGCGTTGTTGTAGGCACCTTGGTCGCCGGTCCGTACGCCGTTGGTGAATCCGTTGGACTGGTCACCGTCCTTGCGGAACGCCCAAGCCTGCCCCGACCACGAGAATCCACCATAGCCGCTTCCCGCGAGGTTGCTCGCGCCGGCGACGCCGACCTCGCTGGGCGTGTTCGCCGGCGGCGCGCCCGGGACGCTCTCGGTCCGCTCGAATCCGAGCGTCCGCGTGACGGCGATCGGCACCGCGCGGTAAAGGGGCTCCAGCGCGGTCTGCTCCTGCGCGCCATTGATGCGCGCCCCCAGCACCACCACCGCCTGCGACAGGTCGATGGTCAGGTCGCGGGCCGCCGCAGCATCGTCCGAACGGCCGACGGCATCGGCGAGCACGGTCGGACCCGTCTGGTCCTCCATGGCCGCCCGAACGGAAGCATCAGCCGCGTCGTACGCCACCTGGTCCGCCGAGCGCGGATCCTGCGCGCTGACGGGCGCGATCACCGCCTCGGCGCGATCGGCTGCCTGCTCCGCGCGGTCGCGCGCCAGCACGGCGATGCCGTCGAAGGCCTGCTCTGCCCGCCCGACAGTGCGCAGGGACTGGCCCGCGCCCTTCGTGCCGAGCAGCGCGTGCATCGCCGCCTCCGCGGCGGCGAAGCGCCCGGCCGGCTGGTCGCCCTGCGCCGGGGCGTCGAGCGCCGCCCACTGGGCGAGCATGGCCACGTGCATGGCGACCATCTCGTCGTAGACCTCTTCCACGCGCCCGAGCAGCTCGATGCGCGGGTCGCCCGCACGTTCGGTCACGTACGCGTTACGGATGTCCTTGACCGCCTGCGCGGCCCGGACGACCTGAAGCAGTCCGGCGTGGGCCGTGTCGAGCTTGCCCGCCGCCTCGGCCGCCTTCTCGAGGAGATCGGCGGTCGGCGAGGAGCCGACGACGTCTGCGCCGTCGATGATGGACTTCAGCGCCGTGGCCGCGTCCTTCGCGGCGGTGGCCAGCTGGACCGCGGACGTGGTGTCGGCGTCGGCGTATTCGTCGAGCAGCGCGATCGCCGCCGAGAACTGCTCGATGGCTTCCCGGGACGCCGGCAGCTCGCCGGCCTCGATGGCCACCAGCAGGTCATCGACCGCCTCGATGGCGTCGGCCATGCCGATCATCGATGCGCGCGCCCCGGAGAAATGGCCGCCCATGGCGATGAGCGCGTTGCGCACCGCCGTCGCGTCCTCCACCACGTCGGCCGTGCCGTCCTGGTCGGCATCCGCGTTCCAGCGGGATCCATCCTCGAGCAGGCCGGGACCGTCGCCAGCGACCTGCTGCGCGAACGCCTCCATTCCCGCCAGTCCACGCGCGGGCGCGGGCGTCGCGGCGAGACCCACCTGCGCCCTCGCCGCGTCGAAGCTCGCGAGCTGCTGGTCGATCAGCGCGGCGAGCTCGCCGAAGTCCTCCACCTCGGCGGCGGCCTGGTCGAGCTTGGCGAGGATGCCGCCGTTGCCGTCGCTGCCCCGGAGCGCCTCGTGGTTCTGCAGGAGCGCCAGGCGCGCCTCGGCGCGGCGCGCGGCGGCCAGCTGGGCCAGCGAGACCATCGCCTGCCTCTGGCCGTCGATGGTCGCGAGCTCGCCGTCCATCGCCAGCAGGTAGGCGATCGCCTTGTCGGTCCGGGTCTTGGCGTCCTTGATGGCCCGAGCGATGCGCGCCGCAAGCGAGTTGCCGTCGTCGGCGGTCTGCTCGCGGGACACCGCGGTCTGGGTCTTTGCCGCCGCGTTGTTCGACTGCTGGGCTTCTGCCGGGCTGCCTGCGTTCGCCGGCGAGGGACCGACCGCCGCGTTGGAGACCGTCTCCGTGGAATTGGTCGACGGCAGGGCGCCGGCCGTCGCGGGCGACGCGGTCGCCACCACCGCATTGTGCGTCGGCTGCTTGAGGTTCGAGTTGCTCGCCGCGGCGCCGGACATTCGCACCACGGTGTTGTTGAGCGCGTACTTCAGCTCGATCGCGTTGATCGTGTTGCGTCTCGCGCCCAGCACCTCGACGTTCTTCAGCGCCCCGCTTGCCACCGCGAACTCGGTGCCGCGGACGGCGAGCGTCGTGCTCGGGGTGACCACCTTGAAGTCGTTCGTGAGGCCGACCTTGTCGACCTTGAAGTCGGCGCGGCCGCTCTTCACGGACACCGTGGTGCGCAGCGTGTCGCCGTCCTTCACCACCGACGGCATCTGGAACATGGTGCCGGCGTCGATGAGGGCCGTCGCGTTGTCGCCGACCCGCAGCGCGGCGAAGGACTTGAGGCCCGTGC
>VEQS01000074.1 GCA_018883105.1 Phycisphaerales bacterium | reverse complement strand
GCTCATCCGCGCAGTCGACGCGACCGCGCCGCTCGCCCTCGTCCACTGCATGTCGGGCGACGAGCCGCACATGTGCCTCGCGGTCGGCTGCGAGCGCGCGCCCGACGAGGTCGCCCTCGACACGGACACGGGCATCATGCTCGTGGTCGAGACCACCTCGGACTGGGACCTTGGCCGCGTGTCGACGGCGACGGACCTGCAGGACGTGGAACTGTCGCGGCTGCGGTGACGCGGCGCATCGACCGCACGGCGCCCGGTTGCCGGGCCGTCCCTACCTCACCACCACCACGCCCTTCGCGCACGCGATCCCCGCGACGATCGCCGGCTCGCGCGCCTGGGTCACGCCCACGCCCTCGCACTGCATCGCGTCGAGGATGGCGCGCACGCGCGCGGGCTCGGGGTGCTCGACCTCGAGCCACGCGAGCGTGCCGCCGCGCACCGCGGTGCGCGAGGGGTGCTCGCTCCAGCCCCAGTCGATCGGCCACGGGATGACGCCGCCCATCGCGCGCATCGGGGGCACGGCCACCTGCCACGTGAGCTCGGTGCCGTCTGGGCGCATGCGGCTGCCGCCGCGCACGCGGCCGGCGTCGTGGCCGGCGCGCAACGCGGCGCTTGCGATGCCCTCGACGTTGGTGGCACGGCTCATCCAGGTGACGAGGCGCGGCGCAGCGCCGACCGAATCAAGCCCGAAGAGCGGCGCCGCCGGGCACTCGGCCGCGGCCGGGTCGCGCGCCAGGATCTCGAGGTACGCCCCATGCCCGAGCGAGACGAGCGCGTTGTGCGTCCCCCACTGCGGGTGGCGGCCGCCGCGCTGCGGCGTGACGCCAAGCGTGGCCTCGGCCCAGGCGATGCCCGCCTCGAGGGTCGGCGCCCCGAGCACCAGGTGGTCGACGGCGTCGGAACTGCGCACCGCGGTCACTTCTTCGGGTACTCGAACACGCCGCGGCCGGTCTTGTCGCCCAGGCGCCCGGCCTGCACCAGCTGCCGAAGCAGCGGGCACGGGAAGAACTTCGGGTCGCCGAGCTCACGGTGCAGCACCATCATGATGTCGTGGCACACGTCGAGGCCGATGAAGTCCGCGAGGCGCAGCGGGCCCATCGGGAAGTTGCAGCCGAGCTTCATGATCTGGTCGATGTCCTCGGGCTTCGCGACGCCGCCCATCCAGGCATGGAACGCCTCGTTGATCATCGGCATCAGCACGCGGTTGGAGACGAATCCGGCGCGGTCGTTCGCGGGAACGGGGGTCTTCCCCATCGCCTTCGCGAGGTCGATGGTGCGCTGCGTGGTCTCCCCGCTGGTGGCGATGCCCTTGATCACTTCCACCAGCGCCATCACCGGCACCGGGTTGAAGAAGTGCATGCCGATCACGCGGTGCGCGTCGGCGCCGACGGCGCTCGCGAGGTCGGTGATCGAGATGCTCGAGGTGTTGGTGGCGAGCACCGCATGCGCCGGGAAGGTCGCCTGCATCTCGCGGAAGATCTTCTTCTTGACCTCGACGTTCTCGGTGGCGGCCTCGACCGCCCAGTCGGCGGACTTGGCCTCGGCCATGCCGCCCACGTAGGTGATGCGCTTCAGCGCGGCGTCGGCGTCGGCCTGCTGCATCTTGCCCTTCTCGACGGCGCGGGCGAGGGTCTTGGCGTGGTAGGCCTTCGCCTTCTCGAGCTGCGCGGGGTTCGGGTCCACCTGGAAGGCGGCGATCCCGCTCTGGGCGGCGGTGAGGGCGATGCCGGAACCCATGGTGCCGGCGCCGATGACGGCGATGCTCGTGACGTTCGTGGACATGGGGCGGAAATGGTACGGCGGTGCAAAGTCCAGGAATCGCTTTGACTGGCCGCCGCCACGCGCTACATTCGCGGTCCAAGAAAGGCCGATCCATGGATCTTCGAGCTGTTGCCGTCCTGTCCGCCCTCGCCCTGCCCACCCTGGCGCTGGCCGGCGAGTACGAATTCCGGGTGAAGCCCACGAGCACGCTGGTCTTCGACGCCGGCATCGACGCGCCGATCGAAGGCTCCTTCGTCGGCAACTGGGACGCGACCGCGAATCCCACGGGGACGCGCACGCTGCCCGGCCTCTTCGGCGGCACCAGCACCACGAACACGCCCATCCCCTACACGGGCATGATCGATGCGGGCATCGACGCCGACAAGGTGCCGAGCGGCGGCTTCCGCGTGCGCATCCCGACCGATGGCACCGTCTCAACCATCGAGGGCCTGGAGTTCGACCTGCTCGGCGGCGAGCAGATGGACCTCCTCGTCACGGTCGACCTCGTCTTCCAGACGTTCCGCACGCGCCAGCCGACGTCGACCTACATCGGCCTCGAGGCGCTGCCGCCGATCCCGATCGCCAGCGGCCAGGTCTCCCAGCTGCGGGTGACGCAGGTGGGCACGGCGGAGGCAATGACCGTTGAGACCCCGATGGGCACGGTGTTCATGGCGAACGTGCCCGTGGAGTTCGTGTTCCAGGTGTCGCTCTTCGGCGCGCCGATCGTCGACCAGGTGATCCCGGGCACGCTGCCGGTCGCCGGCATGGTGACCGACGACGCGATGCCGACGGCATCGATCTCCTTCAAGGAAGGCTTCTCGCTCCCGCTGCCCGAGATCCCGGCATTCGAGAACCAGGCCGTCGCGCTGCCGACGATCCTGCCACCCGGCCAGACCGCCAACCTGCTGTTCACGGGTACCGTGAATGGCCCGGCCGGCGCCTTCGGCGTGTCGATCAACACCACCATCGAGCTCGGCGGCAACCCGCTGCCCATGGACCTCAACATCGACGGCTGCATCAACGCCGACGACCTCGGGATGCTGCTCGCGGCGTGGGGCCCGGCGAACAAGAACCCCGCCGACTTCAACCACGACGGCATCATCGACGGCGAGGACCTCGGCATGATGCTCGGCTGCTGGACGCGGGACTGAGCGGAACTTTCGCAGAATCCCGGGCTTCCTCGGCACCGGGCGTTACCCTCGTGCCCATGGACGTCGAGAAGCTCAAGCTCCGGGTCGACCGCCAGCCGTTCCTGCCGTTCAGGATCCATCTCGTGGACGGACGGTCCTTCGAGATCCTGCGGCCGGACTGGACCTGGGTGATCCCGCCCTTCCGCCGCGTCTTCATCGCGCGCCCTGAGCTCGGGCGCGGCCGGTCCCTGCCGATCGAGGAGATCGATGCGATGTTCATCGTGAGCCTCGAGGACCTGCCGCCGGCCGAAGGCTCGGAGACGGCGGCGGCATAGCCCCTCGGCTACCCTTTTGCGCATGATCCATGCGCTGTGCGCGTTGCTCCTGGCGGCGCCGCTTGCCCAGTCGGCCGCCCCCGCGGGGGAGATCGTGATCCGCGAGGCGCTCGCCTTGACGGTGGACGCGCCCCGCTCGGCCTCGCGCACGCTGCTTCGCATCGACCCGGTGGAGTATGCGCTCATCACCGGTGCGCTGGGGACCCCGAAGGACGGGGCGCTTCCGTCGCTCGGCGACGGCATCCGCAGCGCGAAGGACCAGCGTCCATGGACGAAGGTCGCCGCGGGCGACGACGGCGTCTTCTCGGGAGAACGCGGCACCGCCGCGGGCGACGCCCTCTCGGGCGGGTGGTTCCACGCGACGGTCGACGCGCCCGAGGCGGGCGTGATGATGCTGGTGGCCTCCGGCCACGGCAGCGTGTTCGTCAACGGCAACCCGCGGGGCGGCGACCCGTATTCATGGGGCTTCGTCGAGCTGCCCGTCGCGCTGCGCGCGGGCGCGAACGAGTTCCTGTTCTCGACCGGGCGCGGACGCCTCGCCGCGAAGCTGGTGCCGCCGCCCGCGCCGGCGTTCATCGCCGCGGGCGACGCGCTCGTGCCGGACCTGGTCGCCGGCCGCGACACGGACGGGCCGATCGGCGTCGTGGTGGTGAACGCCTCCGCGCAGCCGCTCTCCGGCGCGCGCATCCGCGCGGCATCCGACCTGGCCGACGCCGAATCGTGGGTCGACCTGCACGTGATGCCGCCGCTCACCGCGAAGAAGGTCGCGCTCCCCGCGCGCTTCCGCTCCGGAACCGCCGGGCGCGCCGGCAGTGCGCGTGACGTGAAGGTCTCGATGGTCGCGCGCGACGGCGCACCGCTCTTCGAGCGGACCGTGGCGGTGAAGACCGTCGGCCCCGCCGACCGCCGAAACGTCACGCGCATGAGCACGATCGACGGCAGCGTGCAGTACTACGCGGTGGTGCCCTCCACCGCCGACCGCGCGAAGGGCGATCCCGCGCCAGGCATCCTGTGGAGCCTGCATGGCGCCGGCGTCGAGGCCTCGGGCCAGGCGGCGTGCTACGCGCCGAAGCGCGAGGCGCACGTGGTGTGCCCCACCAACCGTCGCCCCTTCGGCTTCGACTGGGAGGACTGGGGGCGCATCGACTTCGCCGAGGCATACGCGCACGCGACGCGAACGCTCGCCAACGACCCGCGCCGCAGCTGGCTGACCGGGCACTCGATGGGCGGGCACGGCACCTGGCAGATCGGCGCGCAGTTCCCGGGCGAGTTCGCGGCGATCGCCCCGAGCGCGGGATGGGTGAGCTTCCAGAGCTACGTGGGCGCGACCGCGGGCGGCGCGACCGGCCGGCGCGGGCCGGCGGTCGACATGCTGACGCTCGCCGCCAGCCCGAGCAACACCCTCGGCCTCAAAGAGAACTGGCTCGACCAGGGCGTCTACGTGCTGCACGGTGACGCCGACGACAACGTGCCCGTCACCGAGGCGCGAACCATGTTCAGGCAGATGGCTGCGCTGCCGCACCCGGACTTCGAGTACTTCGAGAAGCCCGGCGCCGGCCACTGGTGGGGCAACGAGTGCGTCGACTGGCCGCCGATGATGTCGTTCCTCTTCCGGCACGTGCTGCCCGATCCCGCGACGGTCGACCGCGTGCGCTTCCGCACCGCGTCGCCGCAGGTCAGCCACCGCCGCGACTGGGTGCGCATCCAGCAGCAGGAGGTGCCGTTCGTGGTGTCGAGCGTGGACGCACGCCTCGACCGCGCCACGCGCACGGTGACCGTCGACACGAAGAACGTCGCCATGCTCGACCTGCTGCCGCCCGTGGCGGCGCCCGCCGAGGGTGCGTCCACGGTGGCCTTCGTCCTCGACGGCGAGCGACTCGAGCTGCCGCAGTCCGGTGCGGTCATGCACGCACGCTTCGAGCGCCGCATGACGGCCGATGGCGCCGTGCGCTGGATCGCGCACGAGAAGGCCGAGGGCACCGACCGCCCGGGCGCGGTGAAGCACACCGAGAAGAAGCCCGCCCGCGGCGGCGCGTTCAAGAACGCATTCGCGCACGGGTTCGTGGCCGTGGTGGGCACGCAGGGCGACGACCAGCAGGACGCGCTCATCCTGGCCAAGGCCCGCTTCGACGCCGACCAGTGGTGGGTGCGCGGCAACGGCCGCTTCGAGATCATCACCGACCGCGCGTTCGACCCGACGCAGTACCTCGGGCGCAACGTGGTGCTTTACGGAAACCACGACGAGAACGCCGCCTGGGACGAGGTGGTGGGCACGTCCGCGCCCGTCGACATCCGCGCCGGCACGCTGCGCGGCCCGACGGCCGAGCACACGGGCAACGACATCGCCGCGATGTTCATCCTGCCGCGCGCCGACTGCACGCAGGGGCAGGTCGGCGTGGTCGCCGCGACGGGCCCGCTCGGGATGCGTTCCATGATGCGAACGCCCGTGTTCGTCGCAGGCGTCGGCATCCCCGACCTGGTCGCGTTCCGGGCGTCCATGCTGAAGGACGGCTCCCCGGCCGTCGTCGAAGCCGGCTTCTTCGGCAACGACTGGTCGGTGCAGTACGGCACCTGGATGCAGCGCGAGAAGCCGCTCGTGGAGCCGGAGTGACGCATGCCGGGGGAACGGATCGACGGGCTGCTCTCGCGCCTCCTTGACCTCTCCCTCCGGAACAGGCTCCTCAACTTCCGGCCGACGCGGCAGTCCATGGAGGTGGCCGCCGGCGACCTTGACGCGCTGTGCGCGGTCGAGGACGCGGTGGCCTCGGACGCGCGTCCGTGGATGCGCCTGCGCGCGACCGGCCATCCGGACGACCCGGCGGCGCAGCGCGCGCAGCTCCTCGACGACCTGAAGCGCGGCACGCTGCGGATGCGGGTGCCGGACGACCGCTGCGCGGCAGACTCGATCGAGCTCTTCCGCCGCGCGCACCGCACACTCGACGAGACCGGCGCCAACCCGCTGTACCTCGCGGTCGGCATGCTGGAGCACCGCGACCCGGACTCCGGGCAGACGGGGCGCGCGCCGTTGATCCTGGTGCCGATGGAGATCGAGCGCCTCAGCCGCACCGAGGGATGCCGCGTGCGCCGCGCCGAGGCGGACATCGTTCTCAACGCGGCGCTGGTCGAGTTCCTGCGGCAGCGGCACCGGCTCGAGCTTGGCCTGTCGGACCTGCCGGAGGACGAGTCCGGCCTCGACGTGCCGGCGGTGCTCGCGCAGCTGGCCCGGCGCGTGGCCGGCATGGAGGGCTGGCGCGTGCACCACGAGGCGCACGTGGCGTGCCTCGACTTCCGCAAGTGGCCGATCTGGACCGACCTTCGCGACCGTCGCGCCGCGATCGCAGCGCACCCGGTCGTCGGGGCGGTCCTCGAGCGCCGCGGCACGCCGGCGGCGCTCGGGCACGTCGCGCTCGAGGAAGTCGATCCCGCGCAGCTGGCACTCCCGCTTGCCTGCGACGGCAGCCAGCTGGCCGCGGTGCTTGCGGCCGGCCAGCGGCGGTCGTTCGTGCTTCAGGGTCCGCCGGGAACCGGCAAGAGCCAGACGATCACCAACCTGGTCTCGCATGCTCTCGCAGGGGGACTCCGCGTCCTTTTCGTGGCGGAGAAGCAGGTGGCGCTCGATGTCGTCGCCCGCCGCCTGCGCGAGGGCGGCCTGGGGCCGTGGATGCTCGACCTGCACCCGGAGCGCTGCGGCCGTGCCGAGTTCGTGGCGCAGGTGAAGGAGGCATGGGAGGCACTGGAGGAGGCGCCGCGATCGGCGACCGAACCCGCCGCGTCGGCGGAGCGCGCGACGCTCGCAGAGCTTCGCGAGGCGATGGCCATGGTGCGTCCGATCGGTCATTCGGCGTACTCCGCGGCCGAACGCATCACGGCGCTTGGCGCGGAGGGCGGTGCGCCGACGATCGACCTCTCGGCCACGGTCGATGCCGCGCTCGCGAAGGCCGACTTCGACCGCATGCGCGCCGCGGCACAGGCGATGGCCGACGCCGCGGGGGGCGCCGCGGAGGGCGCATCGCTTGCGTCACATCCCCTGCGCGACCTGGTGCAGGCCGAGCAGCTGCGCACGATCGCCGCCACGGCGACGGCGCTGCGCGCCGCGTACGAATGCTCGGTGCCCCTGGCATCGAAGGCGCTGGCGGCATCGGGAGGACCGGCATGGGCCGCGGCAGCGGAACAGCTGCGCACGGACATTGCCGCCGTGGTCCGTGCCGGGCGTGCGGAGGAGTCGTTCCGCGCCGATGGACGGTTCGAGCCATCGGTGCTGGCGGTCGACCCGGCGCCGATCCTGGCGGAACTGCGCACGCGTGGGGCAAGATTCTGGCCCCTCGGCTGGCTGGCACGGCGCGCGATCGCGCGCACGCTTGCCGTGCATGCCCCACGCCCGGTCGAGTCCTCGCGCGCGTCACTGGAGTCGGCGGTGGCGCTCATCACCGAGGTTCGGGCGGCGCGCGTCGAGGCTGCCGTCGCAGGCGAGCGCATGGCGCGCGTGGCCGGCGTCGCGTCGACCGACGCGGCAAGGGCGCAGCGTGCGCTGGAGGCGCTGTCGGCGATCGCACCGGGCGCGGGCACGCCGCCGAGAGCCGGCGAGGCGCCGGTCGAGCCAGTGCGCATCCTGCAGGACGCAGTTCCCGTGCTTCGCCTTGCAGCCGCGGACCTGCGCGAGCCGCGACTCGAGGAACTGGCGGAACGCGCCGGTCGCTGGCTCGACGCGCGGCCACGCCTGAAAGCGTGGCTTGCCTGGCGGGCGGCGGCGCGCGCCGCCGAGGGCGCGGGACTCGGCCCGGTGATCGCCGCGATCGCCGACGGCCGGCTTGCGCCCGAGCACGCGGCGGCCACGACGGAACGCGCAGTGCTCTTCGCCTGGCTTCGCTCGCTGCGCGCGCAGTCGGTGCCGCTCAAGTCATGCGACCCGGCCACCGCCGAACGCCTTGCCGACGCCTACGACCGCACATTCGCCGCGTCGCGTTCCGCAGTCGGCCGCCGCGCCGCGGCCGCCGTGCGCTCGCGGTTACGCGCCATCGAGGGAGGCGGCACCGCCGGCGTGCGCGACCAGCTGGCGAAGCTTGCCGAGCTGCGCGCACTGCAGCGACCGCGTCGCTCGATCCGCACGCTCATCCGGCAGACGTCGGCACCGCTCGCCGTCCTGAAGCCGGTGGTGCTTGCCAGCCCGCTGAGCGCCGCGATGCACCTTGACCCGGACCTGCCGCCCTTCGACCTCGTGGTGTTCGACGAGGCGTCGCAGGTGCCGCTTGCCGACGCGATCGGCGCGCTCTCGCGTGCCGCCGCGGCGATCGTGGTCGGCGACTCGAAGCAGCTGCCTCCGACCACCTTCTTCGATGCCGTGGGCGGCGGCGACGACCCCGAGGTCGGCACGGCGGCGGGCACCGAGGCCGAGGACGACGCCGGCTTCGAGGAGCTGGAGAGCGTGCTCGACGAATTCGTCGCCGGCCGGTTCCCGGAACTGATGCTCCGATGGCACTACCGGAGCCGCGACGAGAGACTGATCGCCTTCAGCAACGCGGCCATCTACGGCGGCAGGCTGCAGACCTTCCCATGCGCCTTCCGGACGCATCCGAACCTCGGCGTCGGTCTGCGCGCCGTCGCAGGTGCATACGACCGTGCGCGCACGCGCACCAACCCTGCGGAAGCGAGGGCGGTGGTCGATGAGCTGGCCGCGCGCCTGCGGTCGTCGGACAACTCGCCCGCGAACCGCTCGCTGGGCGTGGTTGCCTTCAGCCTCGCCCAGCAGACGGCGATCCAGGACCTCTTCGACGAACTGGTCGACGGCGATGACGCCGTCCGCCGGACCGTCGGCAGGCTGGACGAACCCGTCCTCATCAAGAACCTCGAGTCGATCCAGGGCGACGAGCGCGCCACGATGCTCTTCTCGATCGGCTACGGGCGCGACGAGTCCGGGCGCATGGCGATGAACTTCGGGCCGATGAACCGCGCGGGCGGTGAGAGGCGCCTGAACGTGGCCATCACGCGCGCGCGCGAGCAGATGGTGGTTTTCAGCACCATTCGCGCCGGCGACATCGACCTGGCGCGCTCCGGCGCATCAGGAGTGCGGCTGCTCCGCGACTTCCTGGAGTTCGCCGAGCGCGGTGCGCCGACGACCGGATCGGCGGGCGCTGCAGGCAAGACCGGGGCGAGCGCGCACGCCGGGCAACCGGACGCGCTGGAGGAATCGATCGCCCGCGCGCTTGAGGCACGTGGCTGGATCGTCGACCGCCATGTGGGCGCGAGCGGCTACCGCGTCAGCCTGGCGCTCCGCGATCGTGCGCAGCCCGAGCGCTGGTGCCTGGGCATCGAGCTGGACGGGCCTTTCTGGCAGTCCGGGGAGACGGTGGCAGACCGCGAACTGCTGCGTCGCGACGTGCTTCGCCGGCTTGGATGGCGGACACTCCGCGTGTGGAGCGCCGAGTGGCTCGCGGATGCCGCGAAGGCGATCGAAAGGATCGAGCGCGCGGCGGCGAGCGGTGCACCCTCCACCGGCCCGCGCCCCTGAGCCGCGCTCACGCCGCCTTGCGGCGTCCGAGCACGAACTGCACCACGACCGCGATGGCGAGCAGCGCCGCCACGCCGCCTGCGATCGCCAGCAGCCGGTTGCGCTCGTCGCGCGCGGCCTCGGCCTGCGCCAGGCGCGCGGCCTGGGAGTTGGCCAGGCCGGACACCCATGCCTTGTCGAGGGCGGTCATGACGTCGGATTCCGCCGCGGCGCGGTAGGCCTCGACGCTCGCGCGTGCGGCGTCGAAGTCGCCGGCCTCGATCAGCGGGGTCATCGCATCTCCATGCGCGGCGACGGCGGCCTTGCGCGCCGCCGCGGACTGCATCCGGGCGGCGAGCGCGTCGGCGAACGGCTTCACCGTCGCATCGACCCCGTCGGCTGCCGCCGCGGCGCCCAGCGCCTCGGCATCGCCCGCCCAGCTCGAGGCATCATCCGACGCCAGGTGCTCGCTTGCCGCCGCCAGCGCCACGATGGCGCGGGCGGTGGCAGCGGCTGCCGCGCGGGACTTCTCGCCGGCAGCCTCATGATCCGTGATCTTCTCGCGGGCGATCGCAAGCGCGCCGCGCTCGTTCTCGAGCATGGACTCGGTCTCGAGCAGTCGGCGCGTCAGGCGCTCCTTCTCGTCCTCGAGCCGGCGGGCCACGGCCTCGGCGCGGTCCGCGCGGCCGGCATCCTCGGCGGCCTTCGCGGCGCGGGCCATCGCGGCCTTCATGTCCTCGGCCACCAGGAGCGCCAGTTCCTGCACCTCCTCAAGGTCGTCGTCGTCCGCGTCGGCGAGCTTCATGGCCGCGTCGGCCGCGGACTTGAGCAGGGCGCCGGCCTCCTCGAACTGACCGCGCGCGATCCGCGACTGCGCGGCCAGCAGCGACTCCTCGATGGCGTCGAACGCGTCGTCGAGGCGCTCGTACTCCGCCATCGCCTCCAGCATGACGGCGATGCGCAGGGCGTTCGCCTCGCGCTCGGCCGGCTCGATCACGTCGCCGGCCCGCTCCATCGCGGCGGCCGCGGCGGTGCACAGGCGCTCGACGGTCGACCAGTCGCCGTCCTCGGCGGATGCCTCGGCCATGACGATCGCGCGCATGGCGTCGTCGCGCTCGGCGAGGCCCTTGGTGAGCGCGTCGAGCTCGGCGTTCGCCTGCGCCAGGTCCACCTCGACGCCGAGCTCGATGCCCATGGCCCGGGCATTGCGGTCGGCGAAGCCCATCGCGGCGCGCGCCTCGGCCATGGCCGGGCGGTCGCGGCGGTCGCACGCGGACTCGAACTTCCGCTGCCACGCCCGGAACGGCACCATCTGCGAGTCGAACCGCTCCTGGCGCGCAGCCTCCTCGGCCGCGGCGGCGGCCGCGGCAGCCTGCTCGGGCGTCGGGGTTGCGGCACAGCCGATCACCGCCAGGGAAACGGCGGCAGGGACAAACCAGCGCAGCGTCGCGGGGGTCTTCATGTCGGCGGTCCTAGACAGAGGTTATCGACAGCGGTCCGACGCGACCTGAACGAAATCGCCGAAGTGCCCTCAGACCGCGGCCGCCAAGGCCCGCGGGTAGTCGTTGTAGCCCGCGGGACCGTCGCCGTAGAAGAGCTGGTCGTTCCACTCCGCCAGGGCCGTCCCGTCGCGCAGCCGCTCGGGCAGGTCGGGATTCGAGATGGCGAGCTTGCCGAACGCAACCGCGTCGCCGAGCCCGTCGCGCACGTCGCGCACCGCCGCATCCACGTCGCGCGCATAGCCGTTGAGCACCACCGGACCGCGGAAGTTCGCCTTCATGCCCTCGGCCAGCGCACGGTCGAACGGACCGTCCCAGCCGGCGGTGCCGAAGTGGTGGTTGTAGAGGTGCAGGTACGCGCAGCCGCGGTCGCCGAGCTCCTGCGCGGCGCGCAGCATGAGGTCTCGGTCGTCGGGCGCGATCGGCAGGTCCTTCACGCTCCCCATCGGCGAGAGCCGCACGCCGACGCGCGCGTGCCCGAAGGCCTTCGCCGCCGCATCGGTCGCCTCGAGCAGGAGGCGCAGCCGGTTGCCGATGCTGCCGCCCCAGGCATCGGTGCGGGTGTTGAGCGACCCGGAGAGGAACTGGTTGATCAGGTAGCTGTTGGCGCCGTGCACCTCGACGCCGTCGAAGCCCGCGGCCTTCGCGTTCGCGGCGGCATGCGCGTAGTCGGACACCACGCGGGGCATCTCGTGGGTCTCCAGGGCGCGCGGCATGCCGGCCGGCACCATCTCGCGTCGACCGTCCGGATGCAGGATGCTGATCTGCGCGATGCTTGCCTTGGCAACGCAGCTCACCGGCGCCTGCCCGCCCGGCTGGTGGTGCGGGTGGCTCACGCGCCCGACGTGCCAGAGCTGCAGGAAGATGCGTCCGCCGGCGGCGTGCACGCGATCGGTCACCAGCTTCCAGCCCGCCACGTGCGCGGGGTCGTGGATCCCGGGCGTGCGCGGGTAGCCCTTCCCCTCGGGCGAGATCTGCGTCGCCTCCGAGATCAGCAGCCCGAACGAGGCGCGCTGCGCATAGTGCTCGGCCTGCAGTTCCCCCACCACGCCCTCGGGGCGCGCCGCCCGCTGGCGCGTGAGCGGGGCCATGAAGACGCGGTTCGGGCAGCGAAGCCCGCGAAGGTCGATCGGCTGGAGGAGGGGGTGCATGGGAACGCGAAGCGTAGGTCGACTACCGTCCCCCGCGCATGCAGGAACGCGACCCCGACCGCTACCGCGTCGTCGGCCTCCGGGCCGCGGTCGGCGTGATCGTCGCCTCGACCGTGGGCAGCGGGATCTTCTCGGTGACGGGGCAGTTCGGCGCCCAGGCGGGAAGCGACGCGAACGTCCTGGTGCCATGGGTGGTCGGCGGGATGGTGGCGCTCTGCGGCGGCCTGTCGCTCGCCGAGCTCGGGGCGATGATCCCCTGCTCCGGCGGCAGCGTCGAGTTCGCGCGCCGTGCGTTCGGGCCGACCGTCGGCTACCTGGTGGCGATGGTCACGCTGCTCGCCGGGTACGTGTTCTCGCTCGCGGCGGTCGGGCTCTTCATGGCCGAGTACGTCGATCGGCTGCTGCCGGGCGACTGGCCGAACCACGCGATCGCCGCCATCGCGATCGCCACCGCCTTCGCCTCGCAGCTGCCGAGCCTGCGCGTGGGGTACGCGTTCAACACCGTGCTGGCGGCCGTGAAGGTCGCCACGGTCGCGGCGTTCGCGATCGCCGGCATGCTGGTGACGGTCGACGGACGCCTGGATGCCCCCGCCGACGCACCGCCCGCACCCGGCCTGCTTTCGCCCGCGGTCGCCGCCGCCACGCTCTCGGTGAGCTTCGCCTACCTCGGGTGGTCCACGGGCGCGGACATCGCGGGCGAGGTTCGCAACCCCGGCCGCACCGTGCCGCGGTCCATCATGGTCGCGATCGCCATCGTCTTCCTGCTCTACGTGGGCGTCAACGTCGCGTTCCTTCGTGCCATCGCGCCGGCGGCCATGACGGACGGCGCCGGCGGGCCGATGGAGGCGATCGGCTCGGTGGCCGCGGGCATCCTCTTCGGGCCGCGGATCGGCACCGCGATGACCGCGGTGATCGCGCTCCTCCTCTTCTCCACGCTCGTCTCCTCGGCGATCGCCGGCGCGCGCATCATGGAGTCGATGTCGCGTGCGCGCGAGCTGCCGGCATGGATCGGGGGGCGGGACGCGCGCGGCGTGCCGGCACGCGCGATCGCGGTCCTGGCGCTGGCGGGCATCGCCTCGCTCGCGATCGGCTCGCTCGGGCAGATCCTCGACCTGCTGACGGTCCTCGTGAACGCCTTCAGCGCGCTGTCGGTGGCCGCGGGGATCGTGCTGCGCCGCACCATGCCCGACGCGCCGCGGCCCTTCCGCGTGCCGCTGTACCCGTTCACGCCGCTGCTCTACATGGCGCTTGCCGGATGGACGATCGTTGCCGGCGCGATCG
>VEQS01000073.1 GCA_018883105.1 Phycisphaerales bacterium | reverse complement strand
GGCTGCACGCGGTGACCATGCACGTCGTGCCCCTATCCGCGCCGCTCGCTCCGCGGCCACCTGTCCACTTCCTGGCGCTCAACACGCCAGACGATCGCCGGGTAGCCGATTCGACGGACCTGCAGTCTCTCTCGCCGCGCGAGTCGGAGGTTGCGCGCCTGCTTGCAGAGGGCATGAGTCGTCCGCAGATCGCCAAGGCGCTTCGGCTCTCGGTGCACACCGTCGAAACGCAGTCGAAGCAGGTCTACCGCAAGCTCGGGGTGCGTTCGCGGGCGCAGCTGGCGCGGGCGATCGTGGAGGCCACCTAGCGCTGTCTCCCTGCCGTGCGCGAAAACAGGTCGAGCGTCCGGTCGATCAGTGCCTCGGTGTCCCGCGCGGGCCGCGCGCGCTTCCCGAGCGACCCATCGAGCAGGAGCGTCGACAGGCCGTGGACCATCGACCAATGCATGGTGGTGATCGCCTCAAGCCGGTCCGGGCCGACGCGTGGACCGCGGAAGTTCTCGTCGACGAGCCGCACCAGTACGGAGTACGCGCGACTGCCCGCGGCGCCCGCCGACGGGCATGCGGAGAGATCCGCAAGCTCCGGCCGGAACATGATCCGAAACGCCGCGGGATTCGCCAGCGCGAAGTCGACGTAGGCCCGCGCCGCGAGGCGCAGCCGGCGCGCAGGGGTGCCGCGTGTCCTCTCCGCGGACTCGAGCATCTCCGAGAGCCTCGTGAATCCGCGGCCGACGAGCTCGGCCACCAGAGCATCCTTGCTGCCGAAGTGGTGGTACGGGGCCTGGTGGCTCACGCCTGCCCGTCTGGCCACCTCGCGCAGCGAGAGCGCGGCCACGCCTTGCTCCTCGATCAGGGCCAGGCTCGAGGCAAGCACCTGTTCGCGCAGTTCCGTCACGCGCCGCATGATGGCAACTGCACCTGACAGTGTCAAGTTCGGTGGTACGCTTCCCGAACTTGACAGTGTCAGTCCCGGTGGCCATGCCGCCTTCGCGACCCGTGCGAGACCCTCATGCCCGAGCCGATTGCGCCCATCCTCGACGCTCCCGCCCTGTTCCAGGCGAGCGGCCCCGTCGCCATGCTGGGCTGGCTGGCGCTCATTCTCCTGCCGCGAAGCGTCCGCTGGCGGCGGGCATTCCCGGGAACCCTGGCGCCGCTGCTCCTGGCGGCCGCGTACGCCGGCCTGATCGCTTCCGGCTGGTCGCGCAATGACGGCGGCTTCGACAGCTTCGCCTCCGTGCGGCGACTCTTCACGAGCGATGTGCTTCTCCTGGCCGGGTGGCTGCACTACCTGGCGTTCGACCTCCTGATCGGCGTCTCCATCGACGAGCGTGCCGAGCGCGCCGGCATCTCGCGGCTTGCCACGATCCCCGCGTTCTGCTTCACGTTCCTCTTCGGGCCGGTGGGCTGGATGCTCTACCGCGTGCAGGAGTGGGCGACTTGGCGCACGCGGGAGGGAAGTGCCGCGGCGGATTCCCGTCGGCAGGTCGACGCCGTGCCACAGGCGGGCACGCCGGCGTCCGGGGGCTGGATCGGCCTGCTCCGCTGGGCTTGGGTCCATGCCGACGGGCGCCTGCTCGCGCTCGCCGGCTGCATTCTCGCGTTGGTGCCGGCGACGGTCGTCGCCATGCTGGTCGACGACCGAACCCTCGACGGCGCGGGCATCTGGGCCAAGCCGCTCAAGTTCGAGCTCTCGCTCGTGATCTATTCGGTGACGCTCGCGATGATGATGCCGCTTGCAGGAACCGGCTTTGCGCGTTCCCTTGCGGCGCGATGGCTCGTGGGCATCATGGCGTCCGGGTCGGCGATCGAATTGGCCTGGATCATCCTGCAGGCCGCCCGCGGCGAGCGATCGCACTTCAACGAGCAGTCGTTCTTCGGGCAGGTGATGTACGGCGTGATGGGGGTCTTTGCGGTGGCGTTCGTCCTCGTGCCGATCCCGCTTGCCCGCTGGGCGTGGCGTGAGCGCACCGGCGGCCTGCGCGCGGGCATCGTCGCCGCGGTGGCCCTCAACCTGCTGCTTGGCGGCGTCGCGGGCGGATGGCTCAGCACCATGAAGTCGCACTTCATCGGCGGCGACGGCACGGACGCGAGCGGCCTGCCGATCCTCGGTTGGTCGACCACGGGAGGCGACCTGCGGATCGCACACTTCGTCGGCCTGCACGCGATGCAGGCGATGCTCCTCATGGGAATCGTGACGGCGCGATCGAGGCCCGAGGTCGGCGCGCGCCTGGTCCTGCTGGCGGCAGGCGCGTGGTCGGTCATGTCGGGATGGCTGTTCTGGATGGCCCTTCGCGGGCTGCCCGTGTTCTGAGTGCGTGCCGACACCCGGCTCGCGCGGAACCTAGCGTGCGCGCCTCGAGAGCAGCTCGACCACCGCCTCTGCCGTGCCGGTCGCGGAAGCCGGGTTCTGGCCGGTCACCAGCCGATCCGACACGGCGACCCGCTTCTCGAAGTTCGGCGACTCGACGAATGAGGCGCCGCGCTGCCGCAGCGTCGACTCGAGCGCAAAGGGCACCACCTTCTCCAGCTTCACCGCCGACTCCTCCTCGTCGGTAAAGGCGGCGACCTCCCTTCCCGCGACGAGGTAGCGGCCGTCCGAGAGCCGGAGGTTCACCAGCGCGGCCGGGCCATGGCACACGGCCGCGACCACGCCGCCCCGCTCGTAGACCGACCGGGCGAACGCCTGCAGCGACGCGTCGCCCGGGAAGTCCCACATGGTCCCGTGGCCGCCCGAGAAGAACACCGCGTCGTAGCGTGCCGGATCGGCCTCGCGGACGGCGGTGGTCGACTTCGTGCGCGCCACGAGTGCCGCGTCGGCGAGGAAGGCGTCGTTGATCTGGTCCTTCACGTCGAGTCCGTCCATCGGCGCCAGGCCGCCCTTCGGCGAGAGGAAGTCGACCTCGTAGCCCGCCTCGCGGAACACGTGGTAGGGGTGGGTCGCCTCGGAGAGGTAGAAGCCGGTCGGCTTGCCGGTGCTGCCCAGCGTGCCGTGGTTCGTGAGGACGATGGCGACGCGCGGAGTCAGCCGGGCGGGGAGTGCCTCATGCCCGGCGGCGCCCGGCGAGTTGCATCCGGCGGCGAGCGACGCGAGCAGGGCAACCGGCAGCGATCGGAGGAAGGCGGACGTCGTTCGATGGGTTCGCGCGGTCTTCATGCGCGGCCAAGGCTACTGCTCGGGCCCGCCGTCGCCGCCCACTCCAGGACATCGACCTTCGCCACGCCGTGCCCCGGTGACCGGCCACGGCCCCGAATCCACCCTCCCGCGGCGGGCGAATCCACCTGGCAATGACTCGGCTCACCCTCTCCGTCGCCTCGATCCTCGCCGCCGTGCTTGTCCCGTCGCCGCGCCCCGCGGCAGCGCAGTCGGGCGCCACGTCCAACCTTGAGTTCGACGGCGGCACAAGCGGCTGGCAGACCGTCCTCGACGGCGTGATGGGCGGCCGCTCCACCGGGCGAATCGCGGCGGGCGAAGGCGGAACGCTGCGCTTCACGGGCGAGCTGTCGCTCGAGAACAACGGCGGCTTCTCGCAGATCCGCACCGCGGTCCCGGAAGGCACCTTCGCGGGAACCTCCGGGCTGGTCCTGCGCGTGAAGGGCGACGGCCGCTCGTACCAGTGCGACATCCGCTCGTCGCGGCTGCGCCTCATGGCGGGCGGCTACCAGAGCGTCTTCAAGACGAAGGCGGGCGAGTGGGCCGAGGTGGAGATCCCCTTCGACCAGTGCGTCGCGAAGAGCTTCGGCCAGCGCTTGGGCAATGCGCCCGCGCTTGAACCCGCATCGATCGAGTCGGTCGGCATCACGCTCGCAGACAAGCAGGAAGGGCCGTTCGCGATCGAGGTCGACTGGATCCGTCCGGTCGGCGCGGCAGCGGCCGGGCGGTCGTCGACGGCCTCGCTGTCGACCGTCGCGACGAAGGCGAACCTCACCACGCTGCTCGCGCTCGTGAAGGCCGCGGAGATCGAGTTCCCGAAGGATGCGAAGCTCACGATCTTCGCCCCGACGAACGACGCCTTCGCCACGCTGCCGCGCGAGCAGGTGGAGTTCCTGACGAGCGAGAAGGGCAGGCCCACGCTGCAGGCGATCCTCAGGCATCATGTGGTCGCGCAGCCGCTCGAAAGCTCGGCACTGCTCGATCGCCGGCGTGTCAAGGCGCTGTCCGGGCAGTCGCTCGAGATCGATCCCTCGGCGCTCACGGTCGACGGCGCACGCCTCGTCGCAGCCGATGTCGCCTTCGACGGCGGTCTCGTGCACGTGATCGACGGCGTCATGCTGCCGGAACTCCGGAGCATCGAGGAGGTGGTCGCGCAGGACGACCGCTTCTCGACCTTGCGCGCCGCCATCGACGCCGCCGGCCTGGGGCCACAGCTCGGAGCGCGGAACCCGGGCCCATGGACACTGCTTGCGCCGTCGAACGAGGCGTTCGCGGCGATCCCCGACGAGACGCTGAAGGCCCTGCTCGAGGACCGCCCCGCGCTCACTGCCGTCCTTGCGGCGCATGTCCTGCCGACCGCCATCCGCCGCGACGAGATGCTCGCGCAGGGATCGGCCCGGACGCTGATGGGCGACGGCACCGTGTCGTTCGCGCTTTCCTCCGGTGCGATCACCGTCGCCGAGGCGCGCATCGAGGTCGCGGACATCGAAGCCGCCAACGGCGTCATCCACGTCATCGACCGCGTGTTGCCCGCGCGGAGCGCCGCGCATGCGACGGAGACGGCGGCCCAGTGGTCGACGGAGCGCGCGCAGCGCGCGGCCTCGATCCTGGAGCTTGCGATCGAGCGTGGTGTGCCGCGCTTCAACGCCGGCGACACCTCTTCGTGCGCGGCGCTCTACGAGCTCGCGATCGCATCGGTGGTGCTGCTCGGCGACGATGCCGTCGGCGCGGACGCCAAGGCCGACCTCGCCAAGGCCCTCGAACAGGGTTCGTCGAGCCAGGACGCTTCCGAGCGCGCATGGACATACCGCCGGGCGATGGACCGCGTGCTCGAGCGCGTGACGAAGGCGGGTTCGTAAGGCGAGCTGAAGGCCTTTGCGGCAAGATCGGCCTTTCCGGCAACCCTGGACGTCTCCGAAACGTTTGACGCTTTGACGTCAGGGTCTATCCTGATCGCATGGCCACCGCCCGCCGTTCCACCGTCTATTTCGATCCCGCCGTGCACCGGGCGCTCAGGCTGCACTCCGCCGCCAGCGACCGGAACCTCTCCGAAGTCGTGAACGAGATGGTCCGCCGGGCCCTGAAGGAGGACCTGGCCGACCTCGCCATCGCCCGCAAGCGCCGCAACGAGCCGAGGCACTCCCTCGAGTCCGTGGTCAAGGAGCTGCGGCGTCGTGGCAAGCTATGAGGTGAGGCTGACGCGCTCCGCGCGCAAGGAGCTGGGCGCGGTCGACTCAAGGGCCGATCGGGCGCGGCTGGTCGCGGCCATGGAACGGCTGGCGAGCAATCCCCGCCCGGCGGGGTCCGTGAAGCTCGCCACGAGCAACAGCACCTATCGAATCCGGGTCGGGAACCATAGAGTCATCTACGAGGTGCTCGACCGGCTGCTGGTCGTCGACGTCATCAGGATCGGACACCGGCGTGAGGTCTACCGCTAGCGGGCTCTGATCCACCCGCGACTCGCTGGGAAACGATCGCTTCGTAGTCAACGTCGTTGGAAAAGGGTCGTTTCCCGTCGGCCGTTGGCACCGTAAGGAATTCAGCCCAGGATTTCTTACAAGCCGTTGCCGAAGTCGGAACCTCCGGCCCTTCGTCCCGCGGCGTGGTGGTGGCCGAGTCCGGGATGACCCGCGACGGTTTGGCGATGAAAGAGACGAGAAGCCTTGTCCCACGCGTGTAAGCAAACCGGTCGGCCTCGTTTGAGGCCGACCGGCCCAACTCCCTGATCGAAACCGTGACGAGACGAACCGCGCATGCGCGCTTGCCGGCGATGTCGGGTACGTGCCCATGCCAGCTCCCGGTCGCGGAGAGAAGCAGGGCCCTTCGGGCGAAATGGCGGGAGGACATGCTTGACAAGTACGACATGTGGTCGTACATTCTACGACGACGCGTCGTATACTGGCTCCTCTGTTCCAAGGAGATCGCCGAATGTCCGCGAATTCCCTCGCCAACGCCGAGCTTTCCGTCATGGAGTTGCTCTGGGACCACGGCAGCCTGACCGCGCGGCAGATCCAGGACAAGCTCTACGGCGAGTCCGATCGTTCGCAGCACGGAACCGTGCAGCGCCTGCTTCAGCGCCTCGAGGGCAAGGAACTCGTGGAGCGCGAGAAGGTCGGGGCCGCAAACTCGTTCTCGACCCGCATCTCCCGCGAGCAGTACGCCGCTTCGCAGCTCCAATCGATCATCCAGCGGCTGACGGGCGGGTCGATCGCGCCGCTCCTCTCGCACCTCATCGACCAGAAGCGCCTGAGCCGCGCCGAGCTGCGCCGCCTCCGTGCGCTCCTTGACGGAGGTAAGCCATGATTGTGACGGTCCTCGAGTATGCGCTCGGGAATGCGCTGCTGGCCTTGCCGCTCGCAGCGCTCGCATGGGCGATCGGCCGCACCCGGCGAAACCCGTCCGTGGCGCACTTCGCCTGGTTGCTGGTCATGGTCCGGCTCGTCATGCCGCCGATTGCGTCAGTGCCGTGGTTGTCGATCCAGGTGCCGGTGTCGGGCATGGTCGTTGCAGATCAGGCCGCTCCGCGCACCGCTGCACCTGCGGTTGCCGAATTGCGCGTCTCCGAGCGACCGATGGAATCGATCGACGGATTCGCGATTCGAACTGCGGAACCGAACGAGGCCGTCGTACAAGTGTCGGCGGAGCTCTCCGCCGAACCACAGCTCGCGGAGCCCGTCCTGGAAGATGGATGGACGGTGCTCGGTCTCCTGTGGATGGCCGGAACAGTTCTTGTCATCGCCGTGTCGGTCGTGCGGCTTGTTCGGTTTCAACGCATGTTGCGTGCCGCGTGCGCTCCCGCTGATCCGCGGGTCCACCAGCTGGCGGAGAGGGCCGCGGCCGACCTGGGCATGCGGTTTCGGGGCGATATCGTGGCGATCCCGGCCAGTTGCGCGCCGTTTGTCTTGAGTTGCTTCGGGCGCCCGTGCATCGTGTTGCCCGCGCGGATCGTCGCCGAAATGTCAGACGACGAGCTGCGCCTCATCCTGATGCACGAACTCGCCCATGTGCGCCGCCGTGACCACCTGGTTCGGTGGCTCGACTGGGCCGTCGTCGCGTGGCTCTGGTGGAACCCGCTCGCGTGGCTCGCCCGTCGCGGCCTGCGTACGAGCGAGGAACTCGCGTGCGACGCACTTGTCCTTCGCACGCAGGACACGGCGGCGCGCGACTATGGAAGCTGCCTCGTCTCGGTGGCTGAATCGATCATGACCCCGGCGTTCCGCGCGCCGCTGCAGGCGTGCACGATGGGCGACGGCGGATCGCTCGAAGAAAGGATCAGGCTCATCATGTCAGGCACCCTCCGAACACGTCCGTCGGCCACGCTTCGCACCTTCACGCTTGCGACCGCGGGAGCTTCCATGCTCTTCGGGGTGGCAGTCGCAAGTCCGTCGGAGCCGGTCGAGTCGTCGCGGGCCGCCGTGGCGGCTCCTGGAACGGCATCTCGTGCCGCGCAGGACGCTGCGCCCGCGCCTGCTCCGGCGCCGATCCCCGCCGATTCGACGAGCGGCAGTGGATCGAACTCGTCCACGCGCGGCTCGAGCTCGACATCTTCGAGCATCTCGTTCAAGAAGGATGGAAAGGCCGTCTCCATCCAAGAGAATGGCGCGGGGATCACCGTCACCGTCGACGGCAAGAGCGTCCAAGCGCGCAACGTCGACGAGCTGAAGCAGCAGCATCCTGACGCCTACAGGCTGTACGTCGAGAAGCCCGGGTTTGCAGTCGGTTCAGCCGGCGGATCCGCGAGCGGGTCGGGTAGCCAGTCATCCAGCTCGACGACCGCCCCGTCATCGGAGATTTCAGGCCGACTGGATGCTGCGCTCGCGATGAAGAAGGGTGTCGCCCGTCACAACGCGCTCGTGAAACTCGCGCAGGATGCTGCCGAGGCGGGCGATGGCGATGTCGTGCTCAGGGCGATCGAAGCGGTCGATGCGGGAACGGCGCGCGACAACACATGCGTGATGTGCAGTGAGGCCCTCGCACGAAAGGGCAAGACGACCGCGGCGATGGCGGTCGCAATCCAGATTTCGAACGAGGTGGCCCGCAACAACACGTTGAGCAAGATCGCATCCGGCGTCAGCGAATAGCGATGCCGCAACGCCGGCTCATCATGCGGTGAACGGGAGTCGCCGATCGCGCGTCGCTGCGCCACGACGCCCCACGCGGGCCGATTCGGCCACGCCGCCAGTCAACGAAAGGCCCGCCTCGACGTCGAGGCGGGCCTTGAACTCCCCCAGCGAAACGGCTTCGAACTTTAGATGGCGTTCTGAGCGCGCCAGAGGGGGTGAAGGGCGGTTCCTTCGCTACCTCGGCGCGGGGTGCTGATCGGAACGACCGGGCAGTGCGGCATCAGGGCAGTTCGTCCACAGCCTTCCGAAACCAACCCGTACGCATTCCGGCCGCGGGTGTGCTTGTGGGCTCAACAGGCTCCCCATGCTGCGAGGAGCATCCCCAGGTCCCCTCCATCCACCGAGCCGTTGCCATCGAGGTCTGATGCAGAGTCCGCAGAGCCCCAGGCGCCGAGGAGCATCCCGAGATCGATGCCATCGACGCTGCCGTCCCCGCTGATGTCCGCCGGGCAGGCCGTGCACACAGTCTCTTCAGACACGATCTGCGAGAAGAAACGGGTCCAGATGAGGTCCGCAGCACCCGGCTGGTACACGTGGCTCGACCCTTGCACCTCGGTGAACCAGACAGGTGCAGTTCCCATGTACTTGCTCGTGACATAGGTGCGAGTGGTGCCGTAGGTCAGTTGCTCGGTGACGGTGGTCTCGAATGTCGCCTCGTTGTTTGCAACCCAGAACGCCAGCTGCTCCTGGTCCTGCTGGCTGCGCGGCCGCGCGTTCGCTCCCGTTCCCGTCGTGAAGTTCTCGTTGCTACCCCGCCAGATCCAGACCGGCGTGGGAGGGGCGGGGGAAATCTCCGATTCGCTTCCGCCATATGCGGTGATCCAGCCGCCCGATACGGGCGCGATCGCGGCAACCAGGTCTGGCCTGTAGGCGGCGAACGAGTTTGTCATCATGGCGCCGTTCGAGAAGCCCGTCATGTACGTGCGGCAGGCAGCCGTGCCGTAGTCCAGCTGCACCCGGGTGACCAGGGCGGCAAGGAAGCTCAGGTCGTTCGGCGGGGCGCCGGTGAAGTCGAAACTGTTCCACGCGAACTTGCCGTTCGTGCCGACGGGAACGCCGCCCGTGGGATAGACGACCACGACCCCCGACTGGTCGCTCACGGCGTCCCAGCGTGACGTGGCCTGGAAATCGGGGCCCGTGGAGAACGATGGATGCAACGCGACGACGAGCGGGTGTTTGGCACCGGCGGAGAAGCCTGGAGGAAGGTGCACGATGTAGGAGCGGGTCAGCCCTTCATGCTGCATCGTCGCGTCGACATTGGTTTGCGCGAACGCTTGTGACCCGCACAGCGTCACGACCAGGACGGCGGCGACCGGATGTGTCTGCATTCCCATCGAATTGTCCTCAGAGGACCGAACGCGGACAGCAGGACGGCATTGCCTTGCGTGCACTGTAGGCGCTCAGTTCGATGCGTCCAGGCGGCCCGACATCCGTTTAGCGTGGTGAAGGATCCATAACTGGCCGGTTGGGGCCATGGCTACCGCTCGGAGCCTGCCGCGTGGAGCACAATCCCTGATCGAAACGGTGGCGAAACGACGTGCTGCGCGCGTCTTGCCTGGGAGTCGCATTGCGCTCGCGCAGCGCCTTGATCGCAACCTCGATCGCACGCGCGCCGCCGTCGTCGTCGGGGACGAGGATGTCGGGCTCGACGGGCCCGCCGTGCTCGGGGTCACCGGCCGCGCCGAGGAAGTAGGCCGTGCAGAAGCTCACGATGAGGCCGCTGTTCGGAAGCTGGGCGTAGCCGCACTCGCCGATCGAGTTGACGGGCGCGCCCGTCGGTCGCCCGACCACCAGCGCCATCTTGTAGCTCTTCGCCATGTCCGCGGTCATGTTCGCGGAAGAGAAGGTCCCTGGCCCGACAAGCAAGGCGACCGGACCGCCGAAGCGGCGCTTGATGTCGGGGTCGTTCGAAGGTGGAACATCCTTGCCGAACCACCGCGCTTCACCAAGCTCGAGATCGCCGATCCCCATGAAGCTCCTCCACGGCAGGATGCGGGCCCACCACTCGAAGGACGCCTCCATGAACGCGTCGTAGGGCTTCGAACGCTTCCAGAGCTTGCCGCTTGCCCCGCGGTAGGGGTTGTCGCTCACCGACTCGAGCAGCAGGGCGCCGTTCTGGCTGTTGCCGCCGCCGTTCGCGCGTATGTCGACGATGAGACCGCGGGCCTTGCGGGACTCGAGTTCCGCGAACACCCGGTCGAGTTCCTTCGCCCACGCGGCCTCGGTACCCGAACGCATCGAGTCCCAGGTCAGGAGGCCGATGTCCTCGCCCGACGCGTCGCCGACCCAGCGGAACGACCATGGATCTGTCTCGGGCTTGCCGGTCGCGCTGCCTTGGTCTCCTGCGTCCTGGCCGACGGCTGCCTTGTCTTCTGCAATGCGCTCCAGCGGCCGCCGCTTTCGCTGCGCAGGAATGCCCGCATCCTTGATCTCGACGATCGCGCCCGTCGAGTCGCGCAGCACGATGTCGTACGGGGCCTCGAGTCCCATGCCCCAGAGGGCGATCGGCGCGGTGCCTGGGAAGTTCTGCTGCAGGAAGGCCTCGGTCTCGGCCGAGACCGCCGCCCGCACGCGCGTGCGGAGCTCGCCCGCGTCGATTCCCGCGAAGGACACGAGCGTCGAGCCTTCGGGAAGGGGAGCGACGCCGTCCCGCGGTCGGATGGACAGGGTGCTGCCATCGTCGACGAACCGATACGACGGCACCCGACCTCCGCCTGCAGCCCACGCGTTCCAGTCGGCGGCCGGCGTCAGCGTGTAGATGTGTCCGGCGCCGTAGGACGCCGCGAGCTGGTCGACGATCGCCGAGAAACTGCGGCGATCAAGCGGCCGGTCGATCGACGCCTTCAGCCGCTCGAGCGTCGCGGTGGCGTGGTCGAGCCGCGTGTGCTTCTCGATGTCCGGCGTCGCCTCGAGCTGGAGCGCGTGGAAGTGGTCGAGATCCGCGCGCAGCGCCTCGGGGTCGTGCAGCTTCGCGATGGCCGCATCGTCCGTGGCAGGAAATGGCTCCCGCATGGCGGCCGAACGGAGGTCGCTGAGCGAACACCCGCTGCACGAGGCGAGCATCGTCACGCCGAGCAGTGCCATCGCGGCGGAGATGAGGATCGTGCGACGGCGTCGCCGCCGCGACCGCGACGGGGAAGGAGAGGACGAGCGTTCCGGCGCTTTGTTGTCAGTGTTCATCAGGCGAACTACTGTCTTGCGAATCAGTGGTCACTCGCGCCAGGCGAGCGGTGCCGCAACGATTGGGAAATCGTATGGGCGCGCTTTGCTCGGCGCGGGCGTCGCATGCGTCCTTCCGCGAGTCCCGCCACTCCCCCCAATTGGGGGCGATGTGCAGGCGATGGATTCTGTTCCGACCATTCGCCATCCGCCAGATGGGCTTGGCCCTCGTTCCGATCACCCCCCTGATCTCGGCGAGCCGTTAACCCGTTCGTAGAGCGCGTGAGAGCGGGGCGGGAAATCCGCCGTTTCCCCACCGTTCGGATCAGACGCTTGGGCTCTCTCCACAAACCCGAAAGCGCCTAACCCCCGCCACGGCGCGCCACGGGGGGCGATTTGCCCGCCCGCCTGTAAACAAGCCGGGCGACTTCGAAGGAAGTCGACCGGCTGAAAGTCCCCGGTCGAACCGGCTTCAAGCCCCGGGCCGCTCCGCCCGCCCCTCGTCCGCCGTCAGCGCCTGCAGGTAGGCCTGGTACGCGTAGACGCGGTCGCGCTGCTTCCCGCTGGTCTCGCGGAGGACGCCGATGCGCTCGAGCACCTCGACCGCCTTGCGCGCGGTGGGCGCGGTGGTGTCCAGGAGCGTCGTCGCCTTCGGCACCGTCACGATGGGGTTCGACGGCAGCAGGTCGAGCAGGTGGATCGCCGCCACGGTGGCGCCCGCGTGCGACATGAGCCGGCGACGGTCCTTGCCAGTGATCGCGAAGATGCGCTGGGCGACGGCAACGCCGTCCTCGGCTGCCTCCTCGACGGACGCTAGGTAGAACTGGGTCCAGCCCTCCCAGTCGCCGTCGGTGCGCACGGCGGAGAGCCGGTCGTAGTACTCGCGCTGGTGGCGCTTGAACGCGTGGCTCAGGTACAGGATGGGCGACTGCATCACGCCCCAGTGCTCCAGGAGCAGCGTGATGAGCAGGCGTCCGATCCTGCCGTTCCCGTCCAGGAAGGGGTGGATCGTCTCGAACTGCACGTGCGCCAGCCCGGCCTTGACGAGCGGCGGAAGCGGATCGCGCCCGTGGATCCATCGGTCGAGGTCGGCGAGCAGTCCCGGCACCGCATCCGCCGGCGGTGGCACGAAGCGTGCATTCCCGGGCCGCGTGCCGCCGACCCAGTTCTGGCTCGTTCGGATGATGCCCGGCTTCTTGTCACCGCCTCGCCGAGTGCTGGCGCCCTTCATCAGTCGCCGGTGCGCCTCGCACAGGAGGCGCGAGCTCAGGGGCAGCCCCTTCGGCTTCGCGAGCTCGCGACGCGCGTAGGTGAGTGCCTCGACGTAGTTGCAAACCTCCGCCACGTCATCTTCGTGCGTGGCGCGTGCCGTGGCCTCGAACTCCAGGAGGTCGCGCAGGGTGGCCTCGGTGCCTTCGATCTGGGAGGTCAGCACGGCCTCCTTCCGGACGAATCCATACAGGAACCACTCGGTGCTGGGCACCATGCTCGCCGCCACCTCGAGCCGGCCGATGGCCGCCATGGCGCGTGTGCACGCGGTGTCAATGGGGCCCTCGACGCGGAGCGCCGGTCCGGCGGGGGGCAGGGCGTTCGGCACGAACGCGCGGACGGTCTCGCCGGCGACGGTGGAACTCCGGTAGTTGCCGGTGGTGCGGGGCATGGGAAGCGTTCCTTTCTCAGGGCGTCATGCTAGGAAACGATCGCTTCCTAGTCAAGGTCGCAGGGAAAGGATCGTTTGCTTGGCGCCTGGGCGGTGCAAGATCGTGTGCCACGACTTTCTTGCGGCCGGTCCTCCCGGCGCTGAACCGCTGGCCCTGCACTGCCGACGTGGTCGCGGCTGAGTCCCGGATAACTCACAGCAAGTTTGGCTCAGGAATCAGGGGGAAGACCACCCGGTCCGCTCCCCCGAACCGCCGCCCCAAAGGCGAGAGCGCCGAACCCCCGCCACGACGCCCTACGTAGGCCTTCTGGCCCACCCCGCCAGTCAACGAAAAGACCCGCCTCTACTTCGAGGCGGGCCTTGAAGCGACTCGTTTCGCCGCGCCGTGGGCTGATTCTCAGTTCGTTGAGGGTCCCCATCCGCTAGTGCAGTCGGTGAACGCACTGGCCGTCTGGCTGTTCGTCGGATCTAGGCATGGCCCTCGACCGTTGCAGCTTGCGCAGTTCCCTCCACAGTCGGCCTTCTCGATGAAGACGGTGCCTTTCCCGCACT
>VEQS01000213.1 GCA_018883105.1 Phycisphaerales bacterium | reverse complement strand
CCTGGTCGGCGGACCGCCGGCCGCCCTGCCCCGCACGCCGCTCGAGGTGCCGTCGGTATCGCGCCCGTCGTCGTGGATCGCCTCGGTCGCGAACGAGGATCCGCCGCGCGCCGAACGGGCCGCGGCCGTGCGGCAGGCAACCCCAGAGGCGCTCGGGGCGCAGTGCCGCGGCGACCTCGACGCGATCGTCGCCCGCGCGACGGCGCAGGATCCCGCGGACCGCTACGCGTCCGCCGCGGCGCTCGCCGACGACGTCCGACGCTGGCTCGACGGCCTGACCGTCTCGGCCCGTGCGTCACGTCCGGTCGAGCGCATCCTGCGGCTCGCGCGGAGGCATCCGCGCACGGTGGCGGTGGCGGCCGTGACGGTGCTTGCGCTGCTGGGACTCGCGGGATCCTGGGTCCGTGCGTCGACGGCCGCCGCGCGCGAGCGCGCCGCGGCAACGATGGCCAACGAGCAGTCGCAGCGGACCTTCCTCCTCGCCAGGGACATGATCAGCGACCTCGTGGCGCAGCAGCGCGCCAGCCGCGACCCGGCCGGGGCCGTCGCCACCTTCGCGCGCATCGAGCGGATGATCGACCGCGTGGCCGACGACGACCCGATGGTGGCCGCCCGACTGGCGGCAGTGGTCGCCAACGGCTATTCCGACGCATGGGACCGGCGTGCGGCCTTCGATCTCGTCGACCGCTCGATCCGGCGGGTGGTGGCGATCGATCCGGAGGGTCGGACCGACGCCTTCCGCGAGCTGGCCCGCCCGTGGCACCGACTGATGCTGCGCGGCGACCGGGTGGGCGCAGGAAGCCTCGGACCCCTGGTGTTCGCCGACGTGGCCGGCACGCCCGCGCTCGCCGACCCCGAGACGCAGGACATGCTGCGGCACACGCTGGACTCCACCATTCCCTGGCCCGTGAACGGCACGGTGGCGGAGATGGAGGACCGGCTGCGGATGGCGTCGGTGTACGCGTCGTTCATCGAGGACCCGCAGCAGGCACAGCTGGAGCTGGCGCTGCACCGGGTGGCCGTGCTGCGCCGCTGCGAGGGCCACCCATGGGCGATGGCCGAGTCCGACGCGGCCATCGCCATCGTGAAGGCCCGGCTCCCCGAGGACGAGGAGCGGCGCCTGGGCGCGGAACTGCGGCACACGCTCACCGACGCGATCGCCAACGGAAGCACCCAGCACGTCGTCCAGGAGTTCATGCTGCTGGCCGCGCGCTGCGAGCATGCCCTCGGCACGCGGTCGCCCCTCACGGTGAACGCCTACTGGAACCTGTGCATGAACGCCGCGAACCTCGGCGACATCGAGGGCTCCTACGACGCGTTCGCGCGCTTCCTCTGGCCGGAGATGTCGCGCCAGGTCCACGCGGACGGCCTGCGCCGCTGGTACCTGGGGTTCTTCGCGCCCGTGGCCTTCGAGGCATGCGACTACGACACCGCGTACGCCGCGGGAATGCAGGTCCTGATCGACGACCGCGTCATCTACGGGCAGCCGCACCTCGACGGCGTGTCCGAGCGGGCCGCCAGCGCCGCGGCCGGGGTGCTCGCGCTCTGGGGCGACGAGGAAGGCGCACGGACGCTCGAGGCCACCTACCGCACCGCGCGGATGGTGCCTGCGAATCGCTAGTCCCGCAGCCGGAACGGGCGCTCGGCACCGCCCGGCTCGCGCGCCACGCCGAGGGCGCGCTCGACCTCCGCGGCCGCCGCCTCGTCGCCACGCTCGCCCCACGCCGCCGCCAGCACGCGCGCCGCCTGCGCGGACAGGCCGTCGGGGACGACGCCCAGCGCGGCATCCTCGGCAACCATCTGCAGCGCGATCGCCAGCGCCGCATCGTCCTCGCACGCCGACCACGCGATGCGCGCGAAGTACGAGAGGAACCACCGCCGCCAGGGATCGCCCGGTTCCGTGCGCGCGACCTCGTCGTCGAGGAACGGGGCGAAGGCGGAGAACCCGTTCGCCGGCTCCCACGATGCCATGCACGCGCACGCGAGGTTGAAGGCGGCGCGCGACGTGCCGGAGGAACCGCGACCGCGCACGTGGCGGATGCGCTCGAACACCAGCTGCTGCGCCTGCACCTGGTCCGGGCCCGCGAACCCTTCGAGCATCTCGACCATGCGCAGGTGGTGCTCGGCCGTGACGCGATCGGAGTCCTCCGCGGATAGGCGCGCCGCAACGAAGCGGACCGCCGCCCGCATCTCCTCGATGGCGCCGGGATGGCCGGGCTTCAGGCTCAGGACGCCCACGCGGTGGAGCGCCAGCTCGATGGCGGCGGCCTCCGGGTCCGTCACCATCGACGCATACATCGCCGCCATCCCCAGGCGCACGTCGGCGTCCTCGACATGGACGGTGGATGGCCACGGCGCAAACTCCGTCAGGCCGACGCGCGCGAGCGACTGGTACTCACGCGTGGCCATGCGGCCATCGGCCGCCGCCGGCCCGAAGATGTCGGGGCCGATCACGCGCGCCACGTCGCGCTCCAGGCGAAAGAGCACCCGGTACGACGGCTCGAGCAGTTCCCGGTATGCGGCGGACCGGCCATGCGGGTCCGCCTCGAGCACGCGCCGCAGCGACCGCATCAGCAGGCGGTGCGCCCCGAGCCGGTCCCATGCCGCGACCTGCGCCTGCGCCACCGACGCCGCGAGGCGCCCGGCCGTGAGGGGGTCGTCGGCCGCCATCCGGTCCACCAGGGCCTCGACGCGGCGCAGGGTCTCGGCCGACGCCTCGGCGCTCTCCGCGGCGGCTTCCTCGGCCACCAGTTCCTCGATCATCGCGCGCGCCACCTGCAGCGACTGCTCCGAACTCGTCGACGCGGCGTCCGCGCGGCCCCGCGCCGCCTCCGCCTCGAGCGCGGCGCTGCCCCAGAGCGCCGCCAGCACCGCAAGGACCAGCGCCGCGGCACTGCCGGCGAACGCCGTCCGCGGATGCGCCCGCACCGCGCGCATGACGCGCTCGGCATGCCGCCGCCGGCGCGCCACCACCGCGCGCCCGCCAAGCCATCGGCGGATGTCGTCGGCGAGTTGGTCGGCCGTCGCGTACCGGTCATCGGGGTGATGCGCCGTCGCGCGCACGACGACGGCCGACAGGTCGCGGTCGCGCATCGGCTCGGGCACC
>VEQS01000212.1 GCA_018883105.1 Phycisphaerales bacterium | reverse complement strand
TCATCAACCAGTCGGTGGCCCTGGCAGCGGGTGTCGGAGCGACTCCCATTCCCTTCTCCGACGCTGCCCTCCTGGTTCCCACGCAAGTCACGATGATCGCGCGGGTCACGGCGTCCTACGGCCTGCCCGCCGACCGGTCGCGCGCCCTCGCGGCCGCGGGCGCCGTGGTGCTGACCGGCGGCGCGACCATGGCTGGCCGCTACATCGCCACGAGCCTGCTCAAGGCGATCCCCGGCGGTCAGATCGCGACATCGGCCATCTCGGCCACCGTCGCCGGATCGCTCACGCGGGCGGTCGGCGAGGCCTGGGCGAGGGTCTGCGAATACGCCCTCGGGCTGCCGCCGGCGGAGCGCGACCGATTCCTTGCCGGCTCGGGCGTCACCGAGCTCTTCATGACGTATTTCAAGGGCAAGGGACGCCGCTAGCGCCGACCTGGGCCATCGGGGAGCGGCGCGCCCGCGCGGTTGCTACGGTCATGGCGTCGGGAGGAGCCCCCATGCGCAAGTCACTTCTCGTGCTGGCCGCCGTGGCCGGAGCCGCGGCGGGCGTCGCCGCCTGGAAGCGCTACAAGGACACCTCGCCGGTTGCCGAGCGCGCCGATGCGTGGGCCGATGCGGTGTCCACTTTTGCCGACCGCACGTCCGGTGGCGTGGCGACCGCTGCTTCGACGACCGCGGGGCTGGCCGACAAGGCGGCGCGCGGGGTGTCGGATGCGGCATACACGTCGGGGATCGTGCCGCCCAAGGTCGCCGACACCGTGACCGGTGCCGCGGCCACCGCCGGCGCGGTCGTGTCGCAGGCCGCTCAGACGACCCAGGTCGCCGCGGCCACCGCTGCGCAAGCCACGCAGAGCGTCGCGGCCGAGGCCGCCGAGGCAGCCAAGGGCGCCGCCGACGCTGCCGCGGGCGAGCTCGCGGCGAGCGAGGAGCCCGCGGCAGCCGATGCCCCGGGCGACAAGGCGGAGAAGAAGGCGACCAAGAAGCCCGCGGCCAAGAAGGCCAGCGGCGACAAGCCGGAGAAGAAGGCGGCGAAGAAGTCCGCACCCAAGTCCGACGCCTGAGGCGGGAAGGAAACCCGGCTCGCGGGCGTTACGTCCACCTGGTAGCCATGGACCAGGAGGCATGATGCGCGATCCCATCGATCTTGTGACGTGGTACGGCGACCCGTCGCCCGTGGAAGGACGCCGGGTCCTGGTGCACGCCTTCACCGGCTTCCTCGATGCGGCCGGCTCCACGGCCATGGCGGCCAGCCTGCTGCAGGCTCGCGAGCCGCGGCTCCTGGCCACCTTCGACCCCGACGAGGTGCTCGACTACCGCGCGCGGCGTCCGGTCCTGACCTACGTCACCGACCACTTCGCCGCTGTCGACATGCCGCAGATCGCCCTTCACGAGGTGAGCGACGACGCTGGCACGCCCTTCCTGCTGCTGACCGGTCCTGAGCCCGATTACCAATGGCAGCGCTTTGCCGCCGCGATCCTCGACATCGTCCGGCGCACCGGCACAGAGCTCACCGTCGGCCTGTCGGCGATCCCGTGGCCCGCACCGCACACCCGCCCGCTCGGCGTCACCGTGCACGGCAACGTGCCGTCGCTGGTCTCCAATCCGCACCCGATGCCCGGCAGCATCCAGGTGCCCGGTCACATCGGCGGCCTGCTCGAGCTCAGCCTCGGCCAATCGGGCGAGCAGGCGATTGGCATCGCGACTCACGTCCCGCACTACCTCAGTCAGTTCGAGTACCCGACCGCGGCGATCGCGACGCTCGAGGCGCTGTCGTCGGTGACCGGCCTGGTGCTGCCGGTCGACTCGCTGCGCGCCCCCGCGTCGCGCGCCGAAGGCGAGATCGCCCAGCAGCTGCAGAGCAACGAGGAGTTCGTCACCATCGTCCGCGCGCTGGAGCAGCAGTACGACCAGATGGCCGCCCTGCGCGCCAACCAGCCCGCGGCAGGCGTAGGGTCCGAGCTCGCCCCCGGCGGCGAGGTGCCCTCGGGCGACGAGATCGCCGCGCAGGTCGAGCAATTCCTGGCGCAGATGCACGAGCGGGAGTCCGGCGACTCGCCGGAATGACGGCCTGACCGATTCAACTTCGGCATGCCCGGGAGTAGCCTAGGGGCATGACCAGGACCACACAGCCAGTGCGCTCTTTGTTTCTCATCGCGGCTATTGCCGTCACTGGGCTCGTCGTTGCCGCCTGCGGTGGCAGCGGAGGCAGCTCGTCATCATCAGCAGCTGAATCGTCGGCAATGCCAGGAGGCGGCGGTTCTGCCGAGTGCAGCGACACGGCCCTGCAGGCCCCCACGACCGATGCTGCGAGCACCGGCGGCTTCGGCATGCTTGCCAACGACGGTCAACCCGTGCCGGCGGGCACGACAGTTGATGCGGCCTCGGTACGCAGTTTGTGCGACTCCGGATGGGCTCTCGCCGCCGCCAACGTCACTCCGCCGGGCGGACAGATGACGGCAGCTGTCTTCCTCTTCGAGGCTGAAGGCGAGTTCTGGGTGCCGAAGTCCGTTGCCGATACGTGCGCCAGCGGCGTGCCCGCGGCATTGAAGGCCGCGGGTTGTCAGTTCGTCAAGTAGTCCGACCGACGTGGTGATGGGGCGCGACCCAGGTCGCGCCCCATCACCACGTCTGGGCCCGATTTGCACAGGCGCTGTGGCACCGCGGCCTAGCGGCAGACCGTCCCCGGCTCCGGGAGCACGCCGTTGACTAGGTAGGCCGCGACTGCCCGCGAGACGCACCGTGAGCCCGATCCGATCGCCGTATGCCCATCGCCATCGCGAGTGAGTAGCACTCCGGACTCGAGTTGGGACGACAGGGAGCGCGCCCACTTCATCGGCGTCGCCGGGTCATGCGTCGTGCCGATGACCAGGATGGGCGCCGATCCGGGAGCACGGACCGGGCCGGGGGGCTCATCGACGTGAACCGGCCAACTCGCGCACGGCAGGACGCTCCACGCGAGATAGCGAGCGACTTCCGGCACGCGCACCTCCTGTGCACGCTCACGCGCCCAGCGTGAGATCCCGGCACGACCGGGAGGAGGCGGCGAGTCGATGCACGAGATGGCCAGGAACGCGGAGAAGAAAGGCGGTGACGTCGTGAGGAAGGAGCGACCGA
>VEQS01000072.1 GCA_018883105.1 Phycisphaerales bacterium | reverse complement strand
CGCGATGGCCGCGCCCGCGGCGACGAGGGAGGCGAGCGAGGCGGCGACGGAGGCGGAGCGGTTCATCGTGTGGGTTCCTGCGTTCGGGCGGAAGGACGGGCCGTCAGGCGGCCGTCGGGGACGGGGTCGGGACGAAGCGCTCCGGGTGGGCTTCCACCTCCAGGAGCTTCTGCAGGCGGCGCTCATGGCGCGGCTCGCCGGTGTACGAGGCGGACAGGAACGCGCGCACCAGGTCCGCGGCCACCGCCGCGCCGACGGTGCGGCCGCCGAGGACCAGCACGTTCATGTCGTCGTGCTCCACGCCCTGGTGGGCGCTGTAGACGTCCTCGATGTTCGCGGCTCGGATGCCGGGGAGCTTGTTGGCGACGACGCTCATCCCCACGCCGCTGCCGCAGAGCAGGATGGCGCGCTCGGCGTCGCCGCGCAGCACCACCTGGCAGCCGGCCACCGCGTAGTCCGGATAGTCGACCGACTCGGTGCCGTGCGTGCCGACGTCGATCACCTCGTGGCCGAGCGCGCGGATGACGGGAACGAGCTCTTCCTTCAGGCGGAAGCCCGCGTGGTCGCTGGCGACGGCGATGCGCATGAGGGCAAGGATGCTACGCTTCGGGCGTCAGGAGGTTCTCGCCCATGGCTCACCCGGCACTCCCGATCTTCCTCGCGTCCTCGGCGCTCGCCGCCACGGCCGTGCCCCTGCAGAACCAGCAGTCCGGCGGCTACGGCTACGGTACCGGCAACGTCGGTGCGTCGCGCGTCGGGGGCGGCGCCAACGGTGGCATGCAGGGCGTGCCGACCGACACCCCGCCCGGGGTGGGCTACAACGTCCAGGGCGGCGAGATGTCGCGCAGCTCATCGCAGAAGGCGGCGCTCGCCTCCGACTACCACATCCACTTCTCCGGCGCGACCGCGGCCGATGCCGCCGGCGCGGGCGGCGGACCGCCGCTTGGCCAAGGCGATGCCCAGCCCGGCTACGTCCAGGCGAAGTTCGTGCATCCCTACGGCAATGCCGTGGTGTCGCACCACTACGGCCCCGGCTACCCGCCGCCGCTGGGAACGCCGGGAACCGGCCCCAACGACGGCAACGCCGCGGGCCTGAACGCCTACAGCTCGTCGGTCGCCGGAGACCCGGACCTCGTGAACTGGGGGCTCACCCCGGCCTACACCGCCGAGGAACTCGGCAACGGCGTCTGGTTTGGCCCGGGCGGCAGCGGCACCGTCGCCGGCAACCCCGGCATGGTGAACTGGGGATTGATCCCCGGCCAGGAACGCGAGCAGTGGGGCAACGGCATCTGGTTCAGCGGCGCCGGCTCGGGCACCGGCAACCCGGTCCCGTACGTGGGCAGCTTCAACGACTGACGCAGCCGGGCGCCCGGCGCGGGCCCGACGACCGAGCACCGTCCAAAAGGACACCGGACCCGCCGCTCCGAATGGGACGGCGGGTCCGAATGTTCAGAAAAGGGGACCAGAGTACGTCCACCCACGCAGGACCGACGCGGCCACCAAGGGCCAGGCGCGAATCGCTCGCGCACGTCGTTCCCGAGCCGCCAGCCGAAGCCATTGCACAACACATGGCGAAGGCCGGCACTAAATCGTGGTCTGGTTCCTTTCCCTTCCACGGGCCGCGCCAGGCGCAGCCACCTCTCTCAAGCGCAGGAAACATAGCCCGTCCCCCGGCGCGGTCAAACGAGACTCGCTCGAAATCTCCTTGAATGGTCCGGGAAGCAGGGCGATTCACCGCGCCTGCCGGCGCTCCATCCGGGCGGGCGCACGGCCACGGCCCGGGACAGCCAGACCCGACCTGGGCCAAAAAGCACGCCGCCCCGGTCGAAGAACCGGGGCGGCGTGCGATATATCAAGGAACAGTTGGACGCCATTGGCTGCCGATCGCTCGGCAGTTGGCCGCTTGCGCGGCACGAGATTGCGTTGACTTTGGGTCCGCTTCCGAGATCGCTCTCGGTCGCGGTCTAAGGATTCCCTTAGAAAGGAGGTGATCCAGCCGCAGGTTCCCCTACGGCTACCTTGTTACGACTTAGTCCCAGTCACCAGCCTTGCCGTGGGCACGCATGAATCTGCGCGACTTCGGGCACTGCCGGCTCCCATGACTTGACGGGCGGTGTGTACAAGGCTCAGGAACATATTCACCGCGGCGTAGCTGATCCGCGATTACTAGCGATTCCAACTTCATGCGGGCGAATTTCAGCCCACAATCTGAACTGGGGTATGGTTTGGCGATTTGCTCCACCTTGCGGTCTTGCATCGTTCTGTCCATACCATTGTAGCACGTGTGCAGCCCTAGACATAAAGGCCATGAGGACTTGACGTCATCCCCACCTTCCTCCGGTTTGACACCGGCAGTCTCGCTACAGTCCTCGCCATTACGCGTTAGCAAGTAGCGACAGGGGTTGCGCTCGTTGAGGGACTTAACCCGACACTTCACAGCACGAGCTGACGACAGCCATGCAGCACCTGTGCACGTTCCGCCCTTGCGGGTGTACCCCTACTTTCATAGGGTTTATCCGTGCATGTCAAGCCTAGGTAAGGTTCTTCGCGTTGCTTCGAATTAAGCCACATGCTCCACCGCTTGTGTGAGCCCCCGTCAATTCCTTTGAGTTTTAATCTTGCGACCGTACTCCCCAGGCGGCACACTCATCAGTTTTCCTACGGCCGAAACGGAGTCAAACCGCTCCGACCAAGTGTGCATCGTTTACGGCGTGGACTACCGGGGTATCTAATCCCGTTTGCTCCCCACGCTTTCGTGCCTCAGCGTCAGATTTGGCCCAGTCACCTGTCTTCACCGTTGGCGTTCCGATAGATATCTACGCATTTCACCGCTCCACCTATCGTTCCAGTGACCTCTACCAACCTCAAGACGCATGGTTCGCCAAGCAATTCCACGGTTGAGCCGTGGGATTTCACAAAGCGCCTATGCATCCGCCTACGCACCCTTTAAGCCCAGTGATTCCGATTAACGCTCGCACCCTCTGTATTACCGCGGCTGCTGGCACAGAGTTAGCCGGTGCTTCCTTTGGGTATGGTCATTTCATTCCTGCACCCTGACAGCAGTTTACACCCCGAAGGGCTTCATCCTGCACGCGGCATTGCCCCGTCACGCTTTCGCGCATTGCGGAAGATTCGTTACTGCAGCCTCCCGTAGGAGTCCGAGCAGTGTCTCAGTCTCGATGCGGCGGGCCGTGCTCTCACACCCGCTACCCGTCTTTGCCTTGGTGAGCCGTTACCTCACCAACTAGCTGATAGGAGATTCCCCGCTCTCAAGGCGGTAAACCTTTGATCTCTCGACCACATCGGGTATTGATCCGGATTTCTCCGGGGTATCCCCGACCTCGAGGTACGTAGGAATCTATTCCTCGCCCTTTCGCCACTCCTGTATTGCTACAGGCGTTCGACTTGCATGTTTTAGCCATGCCGCCAGCGTTCAATCTGAGCCAGGATCAAACTCTTCACTTAAGTTCTATGCGTTGCGGGCAAGCCCGCGTTGCTTCGAATGAGAGTTGCCTGGCGACCCACCCTTGCGGATGGGCCGGTCTTTATCGTCGGTCCACACTTTCGCGTTCCGACGTGCCGGGATGGCTATCCCGGCAATTTTGGACATCCATTCGCCTCACCCTTGCCTTGCGGCTCGGGATCGGTGATGGCTGTGGAATTGACCGTTCACTTCGTTTGGCTTCACGAAGGATGTCCAGGCAAGCTGCTGTGACAGCTTGCTTTTGCCTGCATCTGCAGGCTGCCACCGCACTCCGGTCGTGACCGATGTGCGATGACGGCGCATCCTCGCGGCGTTCCAACTGTTCACTTGTCAAAGAAGGCCGCCTCAGACGAATCTGAAGCGGGTCGCGAATGGTACCGAAACCCCCTACGCCGTCAAGGGGGTGGGGTGGCAATCTGGGCGGGAAACTGCGTTTTTCTTCGGGAACGACATCGTTTCGGCGCAGTGCATGCCGCTGCATGGATTATTGACGGGCCGCGGTTATTCGGCAACCGAAACCACTGCTGCATCGACCCGGGCGGCCCCCAGGAACCGCAGGGCGCGGGCGGATTCGGCAAGCGTGGCACCCGTCGTGCGCACGTCGTCCACCAGGACGGCGTGCATTCCCGCCAGCACGCGGCGCGCCCGGGGGCGGGGAATGAACCGTGCGCGCGCCTCGCCCGGCGCCACGCGCGAGTCGCGCCCGGCGCGATCGACCTGCGTGCCCACGAGGCGCTGGCCGAGCGCACCCACGACGCATGCGCCAGTGGCGCGCGATGCTGCCGCGGCGAGGACGGCCGAGTGATCGATGCCGCGGGCGTGCGCGCGGAGCCACGGCATCGGCACGGGCACGAGCGAGGCGCGCGGGTCGCTCCGGCTGACGACCCCGCACGCCAGCAGCTGCTCGCCGATCAAGGCCCCCAACCGCTCGCCCATCGCTTCCCAGCGCGCGTGCTTCACGTCGATCACCCAGCGGCGCAGCGCGCCGTCGTGCGCCCCCAGGCGGACGACGGTCGCCGGGCCGTCCTCCTCTCGCCCCGCACCTGCCAGACCGCCCTGGCACCCCGCACACGCCGCCGACCCGCACCGCGCGCACCATGACCACGGCCGGTCGTGCCGCCACGCCGCGGCACGCATGGCGTCCGCAGGCGCAGGCAGGCCGCGCCCGAGCAGCTCGTCGATCGCCGGCTGGAACCACGGGGGCAAAAGCACCGCCACCGCGCCAGTGTGGCGCGGCGGCGGGAGGGTTCGCGGAAATCCGGCGGAAGTTCGCGCTCAGCGCGCGGCCATCTTGCGCAGCACCGTGTGCAGGATGCCGCCGTTTCGGTAGTAGTCCACCTCGACCGGGGTGTCGATGCGGCAGCGGGTCTCGAACTGGACCTTCGTGCCGTCGGCCTTGGTGGCGGTGACCTCGATCTTCTGGCGCGGCTCGACGCGGTCGTCGACGGCGATCGCGTAGGTCTCCGTGCCGTCGAGCCCCAGGCCCGCGGCCGACTGGCCGTCGAGGAACTGCAGCGGCAGCACGCCCATCCCCACCAGGTTCGAGCGGTGGATGCGCTCGTAGCTCTCGGCGATCACGGCCTTCACCCCGAGGAGGAAGGTGCCCTTCGCCGCCCAGTCGCGGCTCGAGCCCATGCCGTAGTCCTTGCCCGCCAGCACCACGAGCGGCGTGCCCTTGGCCTTGTAGCCCATGGCCGCGTCGTAGATGAACTTCTCCTTGCCGCCGTCGGTGAAGTCGCGGGTCCAGCCGCCGGTCTTCTCCGGGGTCATGCGGTTGCGGATGCGGGTGTTGGCGAAGGTGCCGCGGGTCATCACGCGGTCGTTGCCGCGGCGGCTGCCGTAGCTGTTGAACATCGACACCGCCACGCCGTGCTCCGTGAGGTACTTGCCCGCGGGGGAGTCGGCCTTGATGTTGCCGGCCGGGGAGATGTGGTCGGTGGTGACGCTGTCGCCGAGCACCGCCAGGCAGCGCGCGCCCGAGATGGGCTTGATCGGGTGCACGTCCATGGTCATCCCCTCGAAGTACGGGGGGTTCTGGATGTAGGTGCTCTTCGAGTCCCAGCCGTACATCTCGCTCGCGGTGGCGTGGATCGCCTGCCACTCGGCGCTGCCGTCGAAGACGTGGCCGTACTCGGTGGTGAACTGCTCGCGCGTGACGAACTTCGCCACCGCGTCGTCCACCTCCTTCTGCGAGGGCCAGATGTCCTTGAGGAACACGGGCTTGCCGTCCGTGCCCTTGCCCAGGGGCTGCGTGGCAAGGTCGATGTCGACCGTGCCCGCGATGGCATAGGCCACGACGAGCGGCGGGCTGGCGAGGTAGTTCGCCTTCACGTCCTGGTGGACGCGCGCCTCGAAGTTGCGGTTTCCGGAGAGGACGCTCGACACGACGAGGTCGCCTTCCTTGATCGCCTTGCCGATGTGGTCGGGGAGCGGGCCGCTGTTTCCGATGCAGGTGGTGCAGCCGTAGCCCACCAGGTAGAAGCCGACCTCTTCAAGCGGCGTGAGCAGGCCGCCCTTCACCAGGTAGTCGGTGACCACCTTGCTGCCGGGGGCAAGGCTCGTCTTCACCCAGGGCTTGCGCGTGAGGCCCTTCTCGCGGGCCTTCTTCGCCACCAGGCCCGCGCCGATCATGACGCTCGGGTTGCTGGTGTTGGTGCAGCTGGTGATCGCGGCGATGACCACGTCGCCGTGGGTCAGCTGGTACTCGTTGCCTTCCTCGTCGCGCACGGCGACCTTGGCGGGCGCGGCGGCGACGGCGGTGCCGCCGCCCGAGGCGGGCGCGGGCTTCGCGGCCGAGGTCGACTTCTCCAGGAACTTCGGGAGCTCCTTGTGCCAGGCCGACTTCATGTCGGTGAGCTGCACGCGGTCCTGCGGGCGCGCGGGGCCCGCGAGGCTCGGCACGATGGTCGACAGGTCGACGTCGATCACCGCCGTGTACTGGATGGGCGCGGCATCGTCGCGCCAGAGCATGTTGGCCTTGCAGTAGTCCTCGACCGTCTTGATGAGGCCTTCGCTGCGGCCCGAGAGGCGCATGTAGTCGAGGGTCTGCGAGTCGACCGGGAAGAAGCCGATCGTCGCGCCGTACTCGGGGGCCATGTTGGCGATCGTCGCGCGGTTGGCAAGCGACATCTCGGCGAGGCCGGGGCCGAAGAACTCGACGAACTTGTTGACCACGCCGAACTTGCGCAGCACCTGCGTGATGGTGAGGACGAGGTCGGTGGCGGTGGTGCCCTCGGGCAGCCTGCCCGTGACGCGCACGCCGATCACCTCGGGAATCAGCATGTAGATCGGCTGGCCCAGCATCACGGCCTCGGCCTCGATGCCGCCCACGCCCCAGCCCACCACGCCCAGGCCGTTGATCATGGTGGTGTGGCTGTCGGTGCCCACGAGGCTGTCCGGGTAGAGGACGCCGCCCTCCTCCCACACGACCTTCGCGAGGTACTCGAGGTTCACCTGGTGCACGATGCCGGTCGCCGGCGGCACCACGCGGAAGTTCGAGAGCGCCTTCTGGCCCCACTTCAGGAACTCGTAGCGCTCCTTGTTGCGCTCGAACTCGAGCTGGCCGTTGATGGTGAGCGCCATGCCGTTGGCGAAGGCGTCCACCTGCACGCTGTGGTCGATCACCAGGTCGCAGGGCACCAGCGGGTTGACGCGCTTCGGGTCGCCGCCGAGGCGCTTCATGGCGTCGCGCATCGCGGCCAGGTCCACCACGCAGGGCACGCCGGTGAAGTCCTGCAGCACCACGCGGCCGGGCATGAACGGGATCTCGTCCTCGCCGACCTTCTTGGCGTCGTACTTGCAGATCTTCTCGACGTGCTCCTTGGTCACGATCCGCCCGTCGCAGGTGCGCAGGCACGCCTCGAGCAGCACCCGGATCGAGTACGGCAGCCGGTCGATCGGGCCGAGGTGCTTGAGGGCGTCGAGGCGGTAGTACGCGCGGTCGCCGGCGGGGGTCTTGAGGGTGGCCCGGGCGTTGAACGGATCGTGGGTAGACATGGGCGAGAAATAATAGGTGCCAGGAACCCCTGTCCCCATTTTCCGCGTTGGCAGGCTGAGAATTGGACGCCTCGGCGATCGGGGGTGGCCTCAGTCGCTCAGACATGTCCTCGCCACCCGCCCCGAGCGGCGGGCGGCTGCGGAACTCGCTTGGTGAGGCCACCCCCGATCGCTGTCGGCTCCGGACGTCTAGCTCCGGATTCGGAGGAACTCGATCGGGAGGCGTGTTGCGCCCGCGGTCGCGAGGTCTGCGAGTGCCTCACCGATCACGGGCATGAACTTGAAGCCGTGGCCGCTGAAGCCGCAGGCGATCCAGGTGCGCGTGCAGCCGGGCACCTGGTCGATCACGAAGTGGCCGTCGGGGCTCATCGTGTAGAGGCACGTGGCGTGCGCGGTCACGGGACCGGCGGCGCCGGGAACGTGCATCGCGGTGGCGGCGGCGAGCGCCTGGAGTTCGTCGGCGGTCGGTGGCGTGCGCGGCGCATCGGGGTCGCACGGCGTGCCCGCGTGGAAGGCGACCTTCATGCCGCTCGGGTCGCCTTGGCCGGGCGCGGTCGGGATGCCGTAGACGCCGGGGGCACCGGGACGGTCGACGTACCAGACGGGCATGTGCGGGGCCGCGCACGCGGCGGGGTCGCGCGGCGAGATCCACGCGATGACCACGCGCTGCGGGACGAGCGGCACGCCCAGCCGCGCGGCGATCGCCGGGGTCCACGCACCCGCGCAGATCACGAGCGTGTCGGCCTCGTGGGTGCCGCGATCGGTGTGCACGCGCACGCCGCTCGCGGTGTCGGACCATTCGAGCACGCGCTCGCCAAGCGCGAGCGTCGCGCCGTGCCGACGGGCGAGTGCAAGCGTGGCAGCAACGGCCCGCTCGGGGCGGACGAACCCCGCGCCCGGCTCGAAGAGCGCGCCCCAGCCGTCCGGCACCATGAACTGCGGGAATCGCGCGCGCACGGCGCGCGCATCGAGCCGCTCGCACGCAATGCCGTGGGCGCGGCCACTCTCGAACGACCGATCGACGACCTCGCTGCCCGCAGGACCGAGGTAAAGGACGCCGGGGCGATGGATGATCGGTCCGTCGACGACGGGGTCGCCGCCGTGCGCATCGCGCTCGAGCCGGTCCCATCCCTTGCGCGCCCGCAGCAGGAGCGGCACGTAGTCCGGATGCTCGAAGTAGCAGTCGCGCACGATGCGGCTGCCGCCATGGTGGCTGCCAAGTGAGTGCGGCGGCGCGAAGCGGTCGATCCCCAGGACGCGCACGCCGCGGCGGGCGAGCTCGAGCGCGGCCGCGGCGCCCATGGTGCCGAGGCCGAGGATGATGGCGGAGGGAGTGTGCGTCGACGGGAGCAAGCGCGACGCAATCCTAATGATGAAACACGAGCGTCAGTTGCCGGGGCATGGGCCCCACGCTGCAAGCAGCAAACCGAGATCGTCGCCATCCACGTAGCCATCGCTGTTGAAGTCTGCGTAGCAGGGCGGGCCCTCGCAGGGGCCCCAGCGGGCGAGCATCTCGCCGAGGTCGACGCCATCGACGTACTCATTGCCGTTCACGTCGCCGATGCATCCGGGCGGGCATTGGCCGTTGAACTGGTTCCCCCCTAGGTTCATCCAGCTCCCGATCACGTTCACGCCATTGCCGCAGAAGGTCGTCCCGCCCACGCGCATCAGGCTGGACGCCACCCATAAGCCACCCACCATCATCGCGCCGTTGTTGCGAACCTGGCTCGACTGAAGGAGCGGGCCGCCGCTCGCCACGTACCACGCACCGCCGTATCCGCCAGCATCGTTCTGATCTATCGACCCGCCGCTCACCGTCGCCGACACCGTCGTGAAAAGGCCACCGCCATCGCCGACACTCGAGTTTCCCGTCACAGTGCAGTCCGTCAGTCGCAGCGAACCGGCGGCATACACACCGCCGCCGCCCGTCGCGTGGTTGCCGATCACCGCGCAGCTCGTCGCAGACAAGGTGCCGCCCCCGATGAACAAGCCACCACCCGACTTCGCCGTGTTCCCGCCCACCGTGACGTCGACGAGCGTCACCGTACCGCTGCTCACGAACATGCCGCCGCCGCTGGACCACAACGGGTTCGTCAGCGTGTTGCCGATCACCTCGCAAACCTCCAGCACCACTGAGCCGCCGCTCACATACACGCCGCCGCCGTAGTACGGGACCAAGTTGCGCGACACCGTGCATCCCACCAGCCGCGGGGAACCGGAGCCAACCCATACCCCACCTCCTTCCGCCGACGCCGTGTTCCCAGTGATCACGCAGTTCAGTAGCACGGGACTGCTCGCCCAAACGTACACACCGCCGCCCACGCTCGCGGACCCGCCGCGCAGCGTGAAACCCTCGAGCCGCGCGCCCGCGCCCCTTTGGCCGTTCACCGTCAGGCACCGCCCGGACACAGGATCCACGATCGTCGACGACGCTCCCGCCGTCGACCGCACCGTGATCTCCCGGCCCCCAAGGTTCAGGCCCTCCGCGTACACGCCAGGACCCACCTCCACCACGTCCCCGTCGTAGCTCGCCTCGATCGCGGCCGTGATGGTTGGGTACTGCTGCGGGACGCGCCGAATGTCCGCGAATGCCTGCGTGACCAGGCCAGCGACTGCGGCAACAGCGAACACCACGGACCGGATCTGAGAGGGCATGCTTGAGTCTCCCGGGTGAAGGGCGGAGATTGGACTCCGACATCAGAAAGGTACGGCATGAAGCACCGAGTTCCGCTGCCTGGGGTCATCTGGGAGTGACAGATCAACAACAACCGCCGACACCCCCTACGATCCCCCCATGCTGATCGCGCTCACCGCGGCCGTTGCGCTCGTCGCCCCGCTGGCCGTCGCGCCCGGCCCGGCGGCCCAGCGCGCCAGCAGTGCGCAGACCGTCGCCCCGCGCGAGACCCCGAGCGGTGCGCGCTCGCCCGCGCGCATCAAGCTCGTGCGCAAGGGCGCGGTGACGCGCCGGGCGCTCGGCGGCGCGCCCACGCCCTCGCAGCCTGCGTCGCCGGCATCCACGCCCGTCGCGCCCGCGGGCACCGTGCCATTCACGCCGATCACCACGCCCGCACCCGGCGCGCCGGCCTCGACGCCGGTCCCCGACCCGGCCGCGCTCGAGCGCGCGCTCGCCATGCCGCAGAACGCCGACTTCAAGGCGTGGTACGAGTCGGACCACGGCTTCGAGGCGCCGCGCGGCGACCGGCACCTCATCCCGTTCTCCGACTGGGAGGACGGCTCCAACTGCATCACGCGCTGGGACGGCGACACGCGCTACCTGCAGCCGGGCTGCCGGCCCGCCGCGCGCCAGGTGCGCGTCACCGTCGACCGTGCGTACGGCGAGGCGCTCGAATCGCACTTCGGCTTCCCGACCGCGACGCTGAACCGCATCGCCTGCCGGCCGGGCGACGGCACGTGCGACGCGGTCGAGGCCGCGGTCGAGTCAACCCTCGCGCTACACGGCATCCGCTGCACGCCCGAGCTCATCATCCCCGACCACCAGTGGATCCTTGATCGCTCCGTGCCCGAGCTTCGCGCGGTGTCGATCGCCATCCTGAACGCGACGTACGGCCCCGGCGCGGCCATCGACCGCCGCGGCCGCATCGAGGCGCTCGCGAGCTTCGTGCAGAACGCCGTCCCCTACCGCCCCGTGCGCGGCGCGCAGGACGACCTGATGCGCGACGGCAAGTCGCGCTGCGGCCTGCGCACGCCGATCGCCACGCTCTTCGAGGGCGGCGACTGCGACTCGAAGGCGCTCCTCCTCGCGGCGCTCATCCGCGGCGTGGACGCGACGGTGCCGCTCGCCCTCGTCCACTGCATGTCGGGCGACGAGCCGCACATGTGCCTCGCGGTCGGCTGCGAGCGCGCGCCCGACGAGGTCGCCCTCGACACGGACACGGGCCTCCTGGTGGTGATCGAGACCACGACGGACTGGGACCTCGGGCGGGTCTCCGGGGCGACGGACCTGCGGGACGTGGAGCTATCGAGACTGCGTTAGGCGCCATACCATTCGGCCGTGCCCAGCGTGGACCATTTCCCGTCCACCCAGCAGACCTGGATCGGCGTGCAGCTGACCATCATCGAGGAGGCGGGGGAACACGCAGGAGCCGGCCGAGCCGCACACCAGTCGCTGGCGCGATACCTGATGGAGCGATATCACGCACCGCTCCGCGCGTACGTCCTCGGCTCGCGCCTGCGGGAGCTCGGCGAGCCAGACGAGCTCATTGATGGCTTCTTCGTCCATCTGCTGGCGAACCCCGCATCCCTGCTGCGCTGGCGCTCAAGCGGCCTGCCGTTGCGTCGATGGCTCATGCACGGCATGGCGTTCCACGGCCGGACGATCCGCAAGGACATGCTCCGAAACCGCGAGGGCAGCTCGCTGCACGCGCTGGCTGCCGAGCCGTCCGACGACGATGACGTCGGCGGAGTGCATGCCTTCGACCGCGCCTGGGCCCTGCGCCTGGTCAACGAGGCGCATCGCCTCGCGCACCAGGCATGCATCGAGCGCAGCCTGCTTGACGAGTACGAGATCTTCCGGCTGCACGTGAACGAACGGCTGCCGTACGCCAGCATCGCCCCGCGCACGGGGCGCACACCGCAGCAGTGCGCCAACGCCACGCGCCGCATCGGAGGAATCCTCCGGGAGTCCGTGCAGCAGCTGCTGCGCGAGGAGGGCGTGCCGCCGGGGGAGATGGCCGCGACCATCGCAGACATGCAGCGACTGCTGCACGGCAGCTGATGATCGTCGGCCATTCCAAGGAAACGATCGGCATGACCCGCACGCTCACGCCTCGATGTGTCACATGAACCCGAGCGAGGGCGAGCCCCGCGTGCTGCCGGACATCGGCTGCTGGGATGCAGAGGGCGCGGCACGGGCGCTCGATGCCGCCGATGCGCCGACGGAAGAAGCCGACGCAAGAACCGAGCGACGGCCAATAACGGGCAAGGCCGTGGCATTCGTCGTCCTCGCCGTCGCCACGGCGATCATTCTTGAAGCGGCCGGGCAGAAATCGATGCATGGATGGATCGATGGCGCCTCGATCGAAGGCGCCGCGACGATTCCAGCACTCGGTGCGGGACGTTCAAGCAACCGAGCGCGCGATCCGATGCAGACACCAACCGCCCAAGACTCTTCCCGCTCATCGCCCCGCCGACGCCTCCTTGGAGCAGCGTCGGCGTTCCTGCTCGCGCCACTGCTGGCGTCGCCGGCGGTCGCGCAATGTCCCGGTGACATCTATGAGGACGGACTGGTGAATGGCGGGGACCTCGGCGTGCTGCTTGCCTACTGGGGACCCACGACATCGTCACCCGCATCGCAGCGCTGCGACCTGGACGGCGACGGCATGGTCGATGGCCAGGACCTCGGCATCCTGCTGTCCGCATGGGGCAGGTGCCTGTCGGTGCCGACGTGGGCGATTGTGCTCGAGGCGCTCCCAAATCCCGGCATCGTGACGGACCCCGCGCTTCGCGCGGCGATCGTCTCGACCGGACGTCCGTGGCGGGTCAAGGACGCGGCCACCGGCATCGAGATGGTGCTCATTCCTCCGGGAACGTTCGAGATGGGTTGCAGGGAACTCGATCCGGACATCTGCCAGCAAGGCGACCTTCCGGTGCACACGGTCACGCTCACCCAGCCCTTCTACCTGGGCAGGTACGAACTGACGCAGGCGGAATGGACCGCGCGCATGGGTTCGAATCCCTCGTTGTTCCAGGGCGCGGACGACTCAATGCGCCGACCGGTGGACAGCGTGACCTGGGATGCCGCCCATTCCTTCACCGCCGCTGCCGGCATGAGGCTCCCGTCGGAGGCCGAGTGGGAGTACGCGTATCGGGCAGGTACCGATGCCGTCTACCACGGCACCTCGGCACTGCCGTTCGGCTTCAACGACGCGAGCCAGCTTGGGACGATCGCATGGTTCGGCGGCGGTTCCGGCGGGTTCCAGACGCAGACCGTCGGGCAGCTTGCCGGCAACGGCTTCGGGCTCCATGACATGTCCGGCAATGTCTGGGAGTGGGTGTTCGATTGGTTCGATCTGAACTATTACTCGATCAGCCCGAACATCGATCCGCCGGGCCCCGCAACGGGCGCCTACCGGGCGTGTCGCGGCGGCGGATTCACGGACATGGCGTGGTACTCGAGGGGATCGACAAGGCACGCGATCGTGCCCGGCGGGTCTGCGCTCTACACGGTCGGCTTCCGCGTCGCGCGGAATCCGTAGCCCTACCTCACCACCACCACGC
>VEQS01000071.1 GCA_018883105.1 Phycisphaerales bacterium | reverse complement strand
CGGCGCCCTGCACGAGGCCCTTCTGGTCGGGCTTCGCCTCGTAGCGCACGTACATGCCGCCCATCGAGTAGTGGACGCCCGGGAAGATGCGCATCGGCACCTCGGCCGGGTCCTCGCCGACGAACTTTCGGTAGATCTCGATGATGCCGCCGAGCTTGCGCTCGAGGTAGCCGCGCTCGAGGTGCGAGAGGTCGAGGTAGACCTGCCGCTTGCCGCCGACGCCCATGCCGTCGTGCACGCAGACGCTGAAGATCTCGCGCGTGGCGATGTCGCGCGGCACCAGGTTGCCGTAGGCCGGGTAGCGCTCCTCGAGGAAGTACCAGCGCTCGGCGTCGGGGATCTGCCGCGGGTCGCGGGTGTCGCCCTTCTTGCGGGGCACCCACACGCGGCCGCCCTCGCCGCGGGCGCTCTCGGACATCAGGCGCAGCTTGTCGGCGCCCGGGATGGCCGTGGGGTGGACCTGCACGAACTCGCCGTTGGCGAACGTCACGCCCGCGCGGTAGCAGCGCGCCGTGGCGGCGCCGTTGCACATCACCGAGTTGGTGCTCTTGCCGAAGACCAGGCCCAGGCCGCCGTTGGCCATCGCCACGGCGTCGGCGCGGAAGGCGCGCACCTGCATGGTGCGCTGGTCCTGGGCCACGATGCCGCGGCAGCGGCCGTCCGCGTCCACGATCGGGCGCAGGAACTCCCAGTGGATCCACTGCGTGACCTTGCCGTCGGCGGTGGCGCGGCGCGCCTGCTCGTCGAGCGAGTACAGGAGCTGCTGGCCGGTGGTCGCGCCCGCGAAGTGCGTGCGCTTGTAGAGCGAGCCGCCGAAGAGGCGCAGGTCGTGCCGGCCCTCGGAGGTGCGGTTGAACGGCACGCCCATGCGGTCGAAGAGGTCGATGATGCGCGGGGCCCAGTGGGCCATCTCGTAGACCGGGGGCTGCTGCGCCAGGAAGTCGCCGCCGTAGACGGTCTCCTGGAAGTGCTCCCACTCGCTGAAGCCCTGCTGGCGGGCGACCTCGTTGCAGGCGTTGATGCCGCCCTGGGCGCACACCGAGTGGCTGCGCTTGACGGGCACCACGCTGAAGAGGTCGACGTGCAGGCCGAGCTCGGCACACTTGACGGCGCCCGCGAGGCCCGCGAGGCCGCCGCCGACGATGATGACGCGCTGGTTCTTGGTGCTCATGGGGTGGAACTCACTTGCCCGAGGCGTGGGTCGCCTCGACTTCCTTGGCGGTGGCGATGTCGAGGGTGGAGAAGCCGTAGACGGCGAGGACGCCCGCGACGGCGAGGACCACGCCGATCGACGCGCAGACCTGGCCCCAGCGGCGCATGGCCGGCACGCTGATCGTCAGGCCCCAGGTGATGCCCGCGGTCCACAGGCCGTTGGCGAAGTGGAACACCACCGCGAGCACCGACACCAGGTAGAGCGCGGCCATGGCGAGGCCGAGCTTGCCCTGCTGGAAGTGCGCGGCCGTGGTGGATGCCGCGTGGTGCGCGTCGAAGCCGGGGAACACGCCGCCGTAGGTCCAGCCCCAGCGCAGGCTCGAGACGTGGACGAAGATGAACGCGAAGGCGACGTATCCGGTGATGCGCTGCCAGACGTAGCGCCAGTTGTCCTGGTAGGCGTAGCGCTGGACGTTGACCTTGGCCTGCGAGGCGAAGTAGACGCCGAACACCGCGTGGAAGGCAAGCGGCAGCCAGATCCCGAACACCTCGATCAGGGTCAGGAAGGGCAGCGAGTGGATGAAGTCCACCTCTTCCTGGAAGGTGCGCACGCCCTTCGCCACCGGTGATTCCGTGCTCGACGGGCTCGTCCAGCGGGCCCACATGATGGAGCTGTTGGTGAACAGGTGCGGGAACAGGAACAGGCCGATCGGGACGATGCCGCTCAGGGAATGCAGCCGGCGCAGCAGGAAGTAGTGCTTGGCGAGCAGTCCCTGCTCGCGCGCGCCGGTCGTCTCGTGGTGGGAGATCGTGGTCACGGGTGGTGGGCCTCGGTCGGTCAGGGGATGATCAGCTTGCTGGCGCCGCCGGCGGGCTTCGCGGGGGCGGCGGCGGGTGCCGGGGCCGCGCCCATCGGCGCGCCCGGGGCGGCCATGCGCACGGACGACGGATCCTTGCTCATCTGCTCGGCGATCATCCGGGTGATCGCGGCGAAGCGCAGGTGCAGCTCGCGCAGGATCTCGTCGAGCTCGCCGGACTCCTCGGGCGTCAGGTTGCCCTTGGTCTTGTCCTTGAGCACCTGGAGCAGCTCGGTCGCGAAGCGCGAGCCCTCGAGGTCGACCACCACGCGGCCCTGCGGGTCAGCCATGGTGCCGAGGCCCATCACGGCCTGCGAGGCCAGGAGCCCGACCAGCCCGCGGAAGTCGGCGGGCGGCAGCCCTTCGGGCATGTCCTTCGCGCGCGCCTGCATCGCGGCCTCGCGCTCGGCCAGCTTGGCCCGCTCGGCCTCCGCCTGCGCCTTCCAGTCCGAGTCGATGTGGAGGCTCGGGGCGGATGCGTCGGACGGCGGCTTCGGCGTGGGGTCTGACATGCGGCTCCTGTGGTGGGCCGAGAAGTATAGGACGCCCGCGGCGTACACTCGCCCCGCGCATGGATTGCCGCACCGAGAGCGCCCGACGCGCCCGCCCGATCATGGCCGCATGGGCCACGGGGGCCGCATGCGCGTGCCTGGCCGCCCTCGCCGGCTGCGCCTCGACCCGCGTGCCGGCCGAGGACGGCCGCGAGGTGCGCGACATCGCCATCTCCTCCTTCAGCGACCCCGCGGCCGGGAAGGGCATCGAGGTGGTGGCCACGCCGATGCCCGACGTCGAGCCGCCGTCGACGCGCGAGGTGACCGAGACCGACGTCCTGGCCGACGGCACCGCGATCGTCCGCCGCTCGGAGGAGGTGACGGCGCTCAACCCGGCCACGCAGCGGGTCGAGACCGAGGTGATCGACCAGGGCAGCACCCCGGCCCTGCGCGTCGGGCAGCGCTGGCCGGTCGAGAGCCTGGTTGGGCAGATCAACGGACGGCCGATCTTCGCCGAGGAGGTGTTCCGGCAGATCGAGGCAGCGGTGCTGCTGGCCGCGCAGGACCCGAACCCCGACACGGCGCGCGCACAGGTCGACATGCTGGTGCGCCGCGCCTTCCGCCAGCAGGTGGAGTCGGAGCTGATCCTCGCCGAGGCCGAGAGCCGGCTGTCGCCCGAGATGAAGCAGGGCCTGCTGGGCTGGCTGCGCGACATGCAGGAGTCGGCGATCGCGCAGCGCGGCGGCAGCCGCGCCGCGGCCGAGGAGTCGCTGCGCGACGAGCTGCAGATGAGCGTCGAGGAGTTCGTCGAGTTCCAGAAGAACCGCGAGCTCACCCGCGACATCCTGCGCCGCAAGGTGGAGCCGCGCGTGGTGGTCAGCTGGCGCGACGTCGAGCGCCTCTACTCGCAGCGCCGGCAGGCATACGCGCCCGACCCCGAGTACCGCCTCGGCCGCATCCGCCTGCTGAAGGACGTGCAGGCGGACAAGATCGACCTCGCCAAGCGGATGTTCGCCGAGGGCAAGTCGTTCCAGGAGGTCGCCTCCGCGGTGGCCGCGCCGGACGGCGGGTTCTGGAGAAGCGTGCCCGCGCACGACGGCCAGATGCACGTCGATGACCTCGCCGACGACCTGCAGGCCGTGCTGCGGCCCCTGAGGCCCGGCGAGGTGTCGGCCGCCTACGAGCAGCGGTCCTCGGTCCAGTGGTTCGCGGTGCTCGGCGTCGAGACGCCCCCGAGCGTGTCGATCTTCGACCCCGAGCTCCAGCTCTCCTTGCGCGGCGAGCTGCAGGCCACCCAGGAACGCATCGAGCAGGGCCGCTACATCCAGTCGCTCCAGAAGCGCTGGCTCGGCGCGAGCATCCAGAAGATGGAGCTGCGCCTCGTGCAGATGGCCCGCGAGCGCTACCTCGACCCGCTGAAGCAGCTGCGCGGCCCGGCTTCGCGCTGACGTGCCGCGCGCCCCGCGCGCTGCCCGGCCTCGCCGCCGGCTCACCCATCCGCATCGAACGCGTGCGGCCAGTGCTCGACGCGCGGCGTCGATCCATCGCGCAGCTCCACCGCGACCACGTCGAACTGGAACAGCCGGTCGCCGAAGCCGCGGCGCGCCGCAAGCGCCTCGGCGAAGCGAACGAGCCGCGCGCGCTTCGCCGCGCCGACCCGCTCCTCGGCATGGAACGGTCCGCGCCGGGCCTTCACCTCGACCACGGCAATGGCGCCGCCGGGCGCTTCGGCCACGAGGTCCGCCTCCACGCCGCCCGCCCGCACGTTGCGCGCGAGGATCCGGTAGCCGGCCGACTCGAGGTGCGCCGCCGCGGCCCGCTCGCCGGCGCTGCCGGCCTCGAGGTGGCCGCGTGCCGGCGCGGGACCGCCTGCGGGATCCATGCGGAAGACCCTACGCTCGCCGCGCGGCGACGCCTGGAATCCGCGCCAATTTTCGTTCGTGCCGCGTGTCGCGGCGCGCGCCGGTCAGTGGTGCACGACCGACGGCGCCACCAGCCCGGGCTGCTGCCGCGACGCCGGGAAGAGCATCAGGTTCGCCAGCTCGAACATGCGCCGGGCGTTGCGTGCGGCGGTCTCGGCGTGCTCGGCCGTCGCGCGGCGCATGGCGTCTCGCGAGGTGCCGGCGGCGGCGAGCTCCGCGTCCGGCCAGCGCTCGATCTCGGCGAGGATGGCCTCGCGCGTCCACTCGGGGTGGTACTGGATGCCGTAGCTCCATGGCCCCACGCGGAACGCCTGCACCGGGCAGGCCGTGCCCTTCATGACGACGGTGCCGCCGGGCGGGAGCTTCGAGACGTGCTCGCCGTGCGAGCTGAAGACCGACTGCTCCCAGCCGATGCCGACGAACAAGGCGTCCTCGACGCCGATCGACGCCGCGCGCACCTTGACCCAGCCGATCTCGGGCCCGGCCATCTTCGTGACCTCGCCGCCGAGGGCCTTGGCGAGCATCTGCGCACCCAGGCACAGGCCAAGCACCGGGATCTTGCGCTCGTGCGCCTCGCGCATCAGCGCCTGCTCGTGCGCGACCCAGGCATCGCCGTCGTTGGCCGACTGCGGGCCGCCGAGGCTGACCACGCCGTGCACGTCGTCGAGGTCCGCGGGGAGGGCATCGCCCTCGTGGAGGCGGACGGTGCGCACGCGCTGGCCGAAGCTGCGCAGCGACTCGCCGAGGTGGCCGGCCTCGCTGTGGCGGGAGTGCTGGATGAGGAGGATCGCCATGGTGGGGGGTCCGTGCGCGGCGCTGGGCGTCAGGCGATGCCGGCGGCATGCCGCGCGGCGGCGGAGGGTGCCTGGGCGGGCGCGGCCGCGGCGCGGTCGATCGCCTGCCGGACGGCGCGCGCGATGCTCGCCGGGTCAAGCCCCGCGTCGACCAGCTGCTCCTTGCGCTCGCCGTGGTGGATCCAGTGGTCCGGGATCGCCAGGCGCGTCACCAGGCGCGCGTCGAGGCCGTGCTCGTTGCAGGCCTCGAGGACGCAGGCGCCGAAGCCGCCGCGGACCGAGTGGTCCTCGACGGTGATCACCGGGATGCCGCGGCCGAGCAGGTCCTTGAGGAGCTCCACGTCCACCGGCTTCGCGAAGCGTGCGTCGTAGAGGTCGACGGTGCACTCGCCGAGCGAGGCGATCGCCTCGGCCGACTCGTGGGCCATCGTGCCGAAGGCGAGGATCGCGGCGTCCGGCGCGGCGTGGCGCACCAGGGCGCGCGCCTTGCCCAGGACGAACGGCGGGCAGGGCGTGCCCGTGAAGCGGTCGCTCACGCCGTCGCGCGGGTAGCGCAGGCTCGTGATGCCGTCCTCGTGCGAGGCCATGAAGTCGAGCGCGGCCTTCATGCTGGGCTCGTCGAGGGCCCCCATGATGACGGCCTTGGGCAGCACCGCGAGCATCGAGATGTCGCAGAAGCCGTGGTGCACGGCGCCGTCGCCGCCCACGAGGCCGGCGCGGTCGAGGCAGAGGCGCAGGGGCAGGCCCTGGAGCGCCGCCTCCTGGAAGCACTGGTCGAAGGCGCGCTGCAGGAAGGTGCTGTAGACGGCCATGAACGGCTTCCAGCCGGTCTTCGCCAGGCCGCACATCATGTCGGCGGCGTGGCTCTCGCAGATGCCGGTGTCCCACACGCGGTCGGGGAACTTCGGCATCACCTTGCTGATCCCGGTGCCGTCGGGCATCGCCGCGGTGCAGGCGACCACCTTCGGGTCGCGGGCCATCAGGTCGGCCATGGCGTCGCCGAAGGCGGCGGTGAACGAGCGGCCGCCCTTCTTCAGCTCGACGCGGCAGCCCTCGTTCTCCATGTCCTCCATCATGCTGAAGGCGCTGGGGGAGTGGAAGGTGCAGCTGTCCTGCTCGGCGAAGGCGAAGCCCTTGCCCTTGACGGTCTTCACGTGGAGCACGATCGGGCGGTCGAACTGCTTGGCCTCGTTGAGGACCTCGACCAGCGCGCGGATGTCGTGGCCGTCGACCGGGCCGACGGTGACCATGTTGAAGTGCTCGAACCAGCCGTTGGCGTGCACCTCGTGCGCGAGGGTCTTCGAAACCTCGCCGGCGCGGTGGTAGAGGTCGGCGAGCGCCTGGCCGCCGGGCACGTGCTTCACGAACTCGCGCGCGGCCTTCTTGAACTCGCCGTAGCCGGGGCTCATGCGCACGCGGTCGAAGTACGCCGCGACCGCGCCCTGGGGCTTGGCGATGCTCATGCCGTTGTCGTTCAGGACGACCAGGAACTGTCGGTGCAGCACGCCCGCGTTGTTCAGGCCCTCCATCGCCACGCCGTTGACGATGCTGGCGTCGCCGATCACCACCGCGACGCGGCGGCCGGAGGGGTTGTCGGGCGACCAACCCTCGCCGCCGAGCGTGTCGCCGCGCGCCACCCCGACCGCGGTCGAGATGCCGGTGCCGGCGTGGCCCACGGAGAACAGGTCGTAGTCGGACTCGCGCGGCTCGGGGAAGCCGGCCATGCCGCCGCGCTGGCGGAGCTTGCCCAGGAGGTGCTGCCGGCCGGTGAGCAGCTTGTGCGTGTAGCACTGGTGCCCGACGTCCCACAGCAGGCGGTCATGCCCGAAGTCGAACACGTAGTGCATGGCGATCGTCAGGTCGACGACGCCGAGGTTCGGGGCCAGGTGGCCGCCCGACTTGGCGACCTGGTCGCAGATCGCCTGGCGGACCTCCTTGGCCAGGGTCGGCAGCTGCTCGATGGAGAGCTTCTTGAGGTCTGCGGGACTGCCGATGGTCGGGAGGATCTTCATGGGAGGGGAGCGCCGAAAGTGTAGCGCCTTCCGTGGTTATCGAGTCCTGGTGGCCAGGTTCCGGGCGAGGTCGGCAAGCGGCGCGGCCGCCTCGCCGAGCGGGGCGACGGCGGCAAGCGACTCGGCGAGGAGCCGCTCGACGTGCCGCCGGCTCTCCTCGACCCCGAAGACGCCCGGGTAGGTGAGCTTGCCGGCATCACGGTCCTTGCCGGACGCCTTGCCGAGATGCTCGGTGGACTGGGTCTCGTCGAGGATGTCGTCGACCACCTGGAACATGAGGCCCATCGCGCGGCCGTACTCGGTGAGCGCGGCAAGGTCGGCATCCGACGCATTGCCCGCCATCGCGCCCATCCGGCACGCGGCACGCAGCAGGGCGCCGGTCTTGTGGTCGTGGATCAGGCGCAGGCGCGTGGCGGCGTCGGGCGAACCGGGGAAGCCGCCGAGCGTGTCGTACACCTGTCCCGTGATCATCCCCGTGGTGGCGGCGGCCAGCTCGCGCGCGACCTCGGCACCGCGGCGGGGGGAGTCAAGCGCCACCTCGAGCGCCACCGACATCAGGCCGTCGCCGGCGAGGATCGCCAGCGCCTCGCCGTGCGCCTTGTGGGTGGTGGGGCGGCCGCGCCGCAGGTCGTCGTTGTCGAGGGCCGGCAGGTCGTCGTGCACCAGGCTGAAGCAGTGGACGAACTCGAGCGCGACCGCGGCGGGCATGGCGTCGGCGCGGCGTCCGCCCGCCGCCTCGCAGGCGCGGAGCACCAGGATCGGCCGCACGCGCTTGCCGCCGCCGAGGGCCGCGTAGCGCATCGCCTCGCGCAGCCGGGGTGCGAGTTCGTGGGCATCGAGCGTGCCGGCGAGCGCCGCCTCGACCTCGGCGAGGAGCGTCGTGTCGGCGGCATGCGAGCCAAGTGCGGTCATTCCGGCGAGTGTAGCGCCACCCCGTATGATTCCGCTCCTTCCGCGCCGCCGCGCGGCCCCACGCATGCTCGTCCACTTCCAGTCAATCATGCACAAGGGCGGCCTGGTGATGTGGCCGCTCCTCTGCCTGAGCATCGTCTCGCTGTCGGTCTCCTTCGAGCGCGCGGTGTTCTGGGCCCGCCAGAACGGCCCCGCCGGCAAGCGCGGCTTCGCCGCCATGATGGAGGCGATGCGCCGCGGCGACGCCACGCGCGCGAACGCGCTGGCCGACACGTCCGAGACGGTCTATGCCCGCGTCGCGCGCGCGCTGCTGCGCGACGGCGCGACCGATGCGGTCGGCGTTGGCAGCGTCGAGACGGAGCGCATCCGGATCGACCGCTTCATGGCGACGCTCTCGACCATCATCACTGCGGCGCCGATGCTGGGGATCCTGGGCACCGTCACGGGCATCATCACCAGCTTCGACCTGCTCTCGGGCGGCGAGGCCATGGTCGACCCGCGCGCGGTGTCGGGCGGCATCTCCGAGGCACTCGTCGCGACCGCGTCGGGCCTGGTGGTCGCGTTGCTGGCGCTCTTCCCCTACATGGCCTTCGGCGCGATGCGCGAGAACACCCTCGGCCGCCTGGAGACCCTGATCTCGGTGGCGCAGATGGCCTTCGGCCGCACCGCGGCCGCGGTGGACACGCCGCGAGCGGCGGCGGGCGCGCCGCAGGCGCCGCGCACGGTGCCTGCCGAGGTCGCCTGACGTGGCATCGACGCAGCCTCCCGCGCTGCGCGTGACGTTCCCCGGGACCGGTCGGCCGGCCGCGGCGTTTCCTGCGGCGGAGGGGTCGGTCGTTGCCGTCGGGCGGCCGTCGAGCGCCGGACCCGCGCCGGACGTCCCGCTGCAGGACGCCTCCGTGAGCCGGCGGCACGCGGAGTTCGCGTGGCGCGCGGGGTGCTGGCAGGTGCGCAGCGTCGGCAAGGGTGGGTCGTCGCTCGACGGGCAGCCAATCGCGGCGGAGGCGTGGACGCCGCTCTCGTCGGGAGCGGTGCTTGCGATCGGTCCGTACCGCATGCGCCTCGTGCTTGGAGATGCGGCCGCCACCGTGGCCGAGACGCTGATGCTCGACGACGGGACCGGTGACCGTGCCGAGGCGATCCCTCGCCAGCGGCTCGAGTCGGCGGAGGTGCGGCTTTCCGCCCTCATCGCCGCCGCGCGCCGGATCGGCGCGGCCGACGAGCTGGACGCGCTCGCCGAGGCCGTCGTCCTCACGCTGGCCGAGAGCGGCGATTTCGACCGAGCGCTCTTGGTGCGTGCGGATGGTGCGGATGCGGCGGGCGAGGGTGCTGCGGGAGACAGTGCCGCCGGCACCGCTGCGTGGACGCCCATCGCCACCTGGGCCGCCTCGGGGCACGTGCGCGCGCTGCCCGTGAGCCGCACGCTCCTCGCCGAGGCCCGGCGAACCGCCTCCACGGTGCAGGTTTCACGCGCGGGCGCGGCGCCCGTGCGCATGACCGACAGCCTGATGGCCTCCGGCGCCACCACGGCCATGTGCGCGCCCGTGCCGGCGCACGACCCGGCGCGTGTCTTCCTGTACGCCGACACGCGCGCCGGTGGCCGCCTCGGCGATGCCGCGGTGCCGTATGCCGACATGGTGGCGCAGCTGGCGGGCCTGGCGATCGCCGCGCTCGAGCGACGCGAGGACCGCATCGAGCGCGAGCGTCTCGAGCGCGAGATCGACGTGGCGCGCCGCATCCAGGCGGGGACGTTCCCGTCGGGCTACGCGGTCGCGCGCGGGTGGGAGATCGCCGCCGAGAGCCGGCCCGCGGATTCATGCGGCGGCGACGCGTTCGACGTGGTGCCGATGCGCGGCGACGCGGTCGACGACGACGGCGGCGAGCCGGACGGCCACGTGCTCTCGATTGCCGACGCGACCGACCACGGCGTGGCCAGCGCGCTGTCGAGCGTCCAGGTGCGCGCGATGCTGCGCCTGGGGCTGCGCACGGGGCGGCCGATCGTGCGGATCGCCGAGCAGGTGAACGCGCAGCTCTGCCGCGACCTGCCGGACGGGCGAAACGTCACCGCATGGTTCGCGCGGCTCGACGCCGCCACCGGCGAGGTGCACGCCGTATCCGCGGGGCAGGGCCCGATCCTCGTCTACCGCCGCGCCGCGGACGCCTTCGAGGTCCACGGCGCCGACCAGCCGCCCCTCGGGGTGGTGCCCGTTCCCTACGACGAATCCGAGTCACGGCGGTTCCGGCTCGAGGCCGGCGACCTGCTGGTGGCGCTGACCGACGGCTACTTCGAGGCACCGGCGGCGGACGGCAGCGACCGCTTCGGCGACGCGCGGGTGATGGAGGCGATCCGCGGCGCGCGCGACGGCGGCGCGCACGAGGTGCTTGCGGCCCTCAAGGGCGCGGTCGAGTCGTTCACGGGCGGCGCACCGCTCGAGGATGACCGCACCGCGCTCATCGTGCGTCGGGTGCCGTGAGGGCGCCGGGCGCGCGCGTCAGTTCTGGTGGCTGAAGTCGGCGGTGTCCGCCGCGTCGATCCACGTGCGCATGTCGAGCAGTTCGCCGATCGACGAGCTGCCCACGCTGCCGTCCGCGCGCAGCACGGCGGTCTTGCCGTTGTAGCGCCGCAGCGGCACGCTCTGGTTCACGTTCACCCCCAGCACCCCGGTATCGGTGCCGCCGGACTGGGCCGCCGGGGCAAGGACCGGGGCAAGCCATGCGCCGCCGCCCGCGGCACCCACGTCGAGCCCCTGCATGTTGCCCATGAACGGGCCCCACACCACCTGCTGCGCGAGCATCGGCGGCACCACCCAGGCGCTCCCGGGAAGCGAGTCCTCGCCGGAGGTCGTGTCGCGGTAAGTGCCGGGCGCGCGCAGCGTGCTCGAGAAGAAGATCCCCAGCTCGCCCGTGCGCGAGATGTGCGAGAGGCGCGTCGCCGTCAGGCCGCCGTTGCGGGCCGCGGTGCCGCCCTGCGGGGTCCATGCGGCGTTCTCGAAGGCCATGGTGGAGTTCTCCCACCATCCGCCGACGTAGAAGGCGTTGTAGCCAAAGGCCGGCTGGAGGGCGAGGCCGCTGCCGCCGACGGTCACGGCGTTGGACATCCAGCCCGGGATGGCCGGTTCGCCCACCCAGTCCTCGGGCAGGTCGCTCTGGCGCTCGACCGATCCTTCCTCGGCGCGGTAGGCCAGGAGCGTGCCGTACGGGTCGTCCAGGAAGCGCGCGAGGCGCCAGGGGTAGGTCTGCGACACGCTCGTCGGGAGCTGCCCGCCGGAGACGTTGCGGTAGGTGACGCGCCATGCCGCCTGCGTCGGCTCGTCGATGAAGCCGGGCAGCAGCTGCTCCTCGTAGGTGTTGGCGTACTGGGTCCATGCCGCGTGCACGCCGCGCATCAGGTTCAGCTCCTTGGTCTTGCGCGCGGTGCCCAGGGCGCTGCGGACGCCGGCCACGATGATCCCGGTGAGGAGCGCGATGATGCCGACGGTGACCAGCAGCTCGACGATCGTGAAGGCGGCGCGGCGGGTCGTGGGATGCAGGCGGTTCCGCATGGTGTGGGTCCTGAAGATACGGGATCTGGACGGCATCCCGGCAGGCGCACCGCGGGAATCCACCCGTCTCATCGGCCGTCGAGGAGCCACTGCGAGAGGAACGCCGTTCCTCGCTCCTTCGCGTCGGAAGCGAAGCGGCCGAAGCCGGCATGCTCGTTGGGCGCGCCGGTCGGGCCGTAGGCGTGCATGGTGATGCGGTCCGGATGCGCCGAGCGGCGGCGCAGTGCGTCGACGAACTCGCGCTGGCCCTCCGCCGGGACCCACTCGTCGAGCTCGTTGTGCAGCGCGAGGAAGGGGATGTCGCGCCAGGCGTCCAGGTGCCCGACGGGGTCCATCGCCGCCACGCGCGCGGAGTCGAACATCGCGCGGCGCTCCTGCCAGCGCCAGCTGCCGATGCTGCACTCGACCATGGCGCAGTCGAATGCGTGCGGCCGGCAGAGGCGCACCATGGTGGCCATGCCGCCCGCGCTCATCCCGCCGAGCGCGCGGCGGCAGCCGGCGTGCTCGCCGGAGGCGTCGAGGTCGGCGAAGACGGCGTCGATCTCCCCGGCCATGCGCTCGACCACCTCGAGCGTGCGTGCAGGCTCCTGCAGCCCGGCATCGAACCGCTCGCCGTGGCCCGGCAGGTCGAGCGCGCAAGAGGCGATGCCCGCGCGCGCCAGGCGCAGGTAGCGGCCGGGGTCGAGTTCCTTGGTCACCGTGCGCCCGTGCATCCAGGCCAGGACCGGTGCCGGGCGCGTGACGCGTCCGGTCGACGCGTCGAGGTGCGGATGCACGAGGAGCGCCGGCACCTCCCCGCCCGCGAGGCGCACGGTGCGCGACATCGCGGCAAGCGACGACGGGAGCTGTCCGAAGGGCTGAGGCACGGGCGGCGGACTGTAGCAGCCCGTATCCTCGCCGCCGTGCATTCGCGCGTGGTCATCATGGGTGGCGAGCACCGCTCGCGTGTCCTGCGCACGCCGGCCGGCGCCGACGTCACGCGTCCGATGACCGGGCGCGTGAAGGAGAGCATCTTCAACATCCTGCGCGGCTGGTTCGACGACGCGGTGGTGCTCGACCTCTTCTCGGGCGTGGGCACCATGGGCCTGGAGGCGATGAGCCGCGGCGCGCGCGCCGCGGTGCTCGTCGAGCGTGACCGCGACGTGGTCGACTGCCTGGAGGAGAACATCCGTGCGCTGCACCTCGATGGCAAGGCGGTCGCCGTGCAGGCGGACGCGCTGTCGCCGGCGGCGCTCGCCGACCTGCCGGGGCCGGTGACGGTGGCCTTCATGGACCCGCCGTACCCGCTGGCCGAGCAGTCGAGCGGCCGGCGCAAGATCCTCGAGCAGTGCGCGCGGATCCGCGGAGCGATGGCCGAGCGCGGATGGCTCCTGCTGCGCCTGCCCTACGAGCTGGCGCCCGAAGAGCGCGCGTTGCCGGGGTTCGACGGCCCGGAGATCCGGTCCTTCGGAGACATGCACGTCCACCTCTGGTCGGTGAGGGCGAACGAACCATGATCATCGCGACCACCGTCCTCACGCTGTGGATTGCCGCCGACGTCGGCGGGACCGCGGCACCGGCCGTACCCGCGCCTGCCGCGGACTCGGCCCCCGCGCCCACGCCGTTCGGCCCCGCTTCGCCTCCCACGGGCGACGAGGTGGACGCCATGGTGCGCGAGGGACTCGCGTTCCTCGTCTCGGCCCAGGAGGGCGAGCCGCGCTCGCAGTGGCCCTACGAGGGCGTCTACCGCGTGCGCGGGGAGATCCCCTTCGGCTACCGGATCGGGGGCACGTCGATCGTCGGCGAGTGCCTGGTGCGCATGCCGGGATACGGGTCGGATGCGGCGCGCCGCGAGGCCGTCGCGCGTGCGTGCCGGTTCGTGTGCGCCGGCACCTCCGAGCCGCTGATGGACCCCGTCTACGACGCGGGCTACGACGTGCGCGGCTGGGGCTACTGCTACGGCGCGCGGTTCCTGCTGGCGCTGCGCGCGGCGAAGGCCGTGCCGGCGGGGCAGGAGGCCGAGGTCGACCGCGCGCTCGGCTGGTACCTCGACGCGATGCAGCG